>NZ_AZUP01000001.1:2768482-3076092 GCF_000527135.1 Methyloversatilis discipulorum | reverse complement strand
GCCATGCCGACCGCGTTGGCGATGCCCTGGCCGAGCGGGCCGGTGGTGGTTTCCACACCCGGCGTGATGTCGACTTCCGGGTGGCCCGGCGTGCGCGAATGCAGCTGGCGGAAGCGGCGTAGTTCGTCCATCGGCAGGTCGTAGCCGCTGAGGTGCAGCAGCGCGTACAGCAGCATCGAGCCGTGGCCGTTGGACAGCACGAAGCGGTCGCGGTCCGGCCACTGCGGATCGGCCGGGTCGTGCTTCAGGTGGTGGCGCCACAGCGCCTCGGCGATGTCGGCCATGCCCATCGGCATGCCCGGGTGACCGGAGTTGGCGGCCTGCACGGCGTCCATTGCCAGTGCGCGGATGGCGTTGGCGCACTGGGTGCGGAGAAAGAGGTTCGCGTCGTTCATGGGAAGTCCTCGGAATCTGTCAGGCGGCGCGCAGCTGACGGCGGCGTTCGATCAGGCGCAGGATCATCGGCGTGAAGATGAGCTGCATCGCCAGTTCCATCTTTCCGCCCGGCACCACCAGCGTGTTGGCGCGCGACATGAAGGAGTCGTGCAGCATGCTGAGCAGGTAGGGGAAGTCGAAGCCGCGCGGGTTGGCGAAGCGGATCACCACCAGGCTTTCGTCGGCGGTGGGTATCGTCCGCGCGATGAAGGGGTCGCTGGTATCGACCACCGGCACGCGCTGGAAGTTGATGTGGGTGCGCGTGAATTGCGGGCAGATGTAATGCACGTAGTCGTGCATGCGGCGCAGGATGACGTCGGTCACGGCTTCGGTGGAATAGCCGCGGGTGCTGCGGTCCCGGTGGATCTTCTGGATCCACTCGAGGTTGATGACAGGCACCACGCCGATCAGCAGATCGGCGTACCGGGATACATCAACATGTTCTGTCTTCACGCCGCCGTGCAGGCCCTCGTAGAACAGCAGTTCGCTGTCCGGCAGCGGTTCCCAGGGCGTGAAGGTGCCGGCCGGCTGCTTGAACGGTGCGGCCTCTTCGTCGTTGTGCAGGTACTTGCGGCTGTGGCCGGTACCGCTTTCCGAGTAGTCGCGGAACAGCTGTTCGAGCTCGGCGAACAGGTTGGCGTCTTCGCCGAAGTGGCTGAAGTGCGGACGGCCGCCGGCTTCCGCTTCGGCCATGGCCTTCTTCATTTCGGCGCGGTCGTAGCGGTGGTAGCTGTCGCCTTCGATGATTGCGGCCGACACGTTCTCGCGGCGGAAGATGTTCTCGAAGGTGCGGGTGACCGACGAGGTGCCGGCACCGGACGAACCGGTGATGGCGACGATGGGGTGTTTCGCGGACATGGAAAACCTCGCGGAAGGATGCGGAATCGGGTGTGCGTTCAGACGATGTCGGCGAACAGGCCGCGCTTGCCGAACAGCGGCGACTGGAAGCTGTCGGGCGGCGGTTCGCGGTGGTAGGCCTCGATGCGCTCGACCTCGTCGGCCGAGCCGAACACGAAGCCGATGCGCTGGTGCAGCGCGTCCGGCTGCACGTCCATCAGCCGGCTGCGGCCGGTGCTGGCGCGGCCGCCGGCCTGTTCGATCAGGAAGGAGATCGGGCTGGCTTCATAAAGCAGGCGCAGGCGGCCGGGCTTGGCCGGATCCTTGTTGTCCTTCGGGTACAGGAAGACGCCGCCGCGCATCAGGATGCGGTGGGTTTCCGCCACCAGCGAGGCGATCCAGCGCATGTTGAAATCGGCTTCGCGCGGGCCGGTGCGGCCGGCCAGGCATTCGTCGACGTAACGGCGTACGGCAGGCTCCCAGAAGCGGCTGTTCGACGCGTTGATCGCGAATTCGCGGGTGGCCGAAGGCACCTTCAGGTCCGGGTGGCTGAGCACCCATTCGCCGAGCACCGGGTCCAGCGTGAAGCCGTGCGTGCCGCTGCCCAGCGTGATCACCAGCATGGTGGACGGGCCGTAGATCGCGTAGCCGGCGCACACCTGCTCGCGGCCCGGCTGCAGGAAGTCGGCGGCGGTCGCTTCGCGCGCCGGATCGGGCGCGCGGGTGATCGAGAAGATGCTGCCGACCGACACGTTCACGTCGATGTTGGACGAGCCGTCGAGCGGGTCGAATGCGAGCAGGTACTTGCCGCGCGGGTACTGGCCCGGCGGCAGCGATATGTCGTCCAGCTCCTCCGACGCCATCGCGGCGACGTGGCCACCCCATTCGTTGGCGCGCAGGAAGATCTGGTTGCTGAGCACGTCCAGCGTCTTCTGTTCCTCGCCCTGCACATTGCCGCTGCCGGCCGAGCCAAGAACGCCGGCCAGGCCGCCGAAAGCCACCTTGCGTGAGATCGCCTTGCAGGCGAGCGCCACGTCGGTGATCAGCGCGTTGAGGTCGCCGGTCGCCTCCGGATGACGGCGGCGTTCTTCGATCAGGTACTGGACCAGCGTGGTGCGTCCGCCTGTGGGCATGAGACTCTCCTCCCTTGATGTGAATGCGTGGATGCGTGCGCCGTCTGTGCGGCGCTGCGCCGGTATGCCTGTGTTGCCTATTCGGTCTCTTCCTCGAAGCGCGCGCTCATCTGCGCGAGCAGCTGCGACGGCGAGCCGACCGGCCACGGCGTGACGCCGGGTGCGCTGGCGTGCGCCCCGTAGCCCCAGCCGACCAGCGCCACCGGGCAGCCGGCGGCCTGCGCCGCCAGCAGATCGGCTGCGCTGTCGCCGACCATCAGCAGTTGCGCCGGCTTCACGGCGAGGCGCGCGGCGGCGGCGTCGAGCATGGCCGGCGAGGGTTTGAGCAATTCACTGCGGTCGCCGCCATACACCGCGGACATGAAGGGCAGCAGGCCGGCGGCGGCGAGTACCGCGCGCGCCAGCGGCGTCGGCTTGTTGGTCACCACGACCAGCGGGCAGATGGCGTACAGGCCCTCGACCATTTCCTCTATGCCGTCATAGACCATGCCGTGATCGAGCGGCGCCTGCAGCGTGGCGCGGTCGAAGTCGGCGCGCAGACGCGCGTGCAGCGTGCCGTCGCTGTGCGCGAGGCCGAGGTGGTCGATCGCGCGCGAGATCAGCTTGTCCGGCCCGCCGCCTATCCAGCCGCGCACGGTGACGAGGTCGACATTGGGCAGGCCGGCCTGCGACAGGCCGAAGTTCAGCGCGTGCCAGATGTCGGCGGCACTGTCGACCAGCGTGCCGTCGAGATCGAAGGCGATGGCGTGGATGCGGCTCAGGTCGGGGATGTTCTTGTCAGGCATGGGAGGACTCGTGGGCGAAGGTCTGCGCGCGGCCGGCGAGGGCGCGTTCGCGCAGCGTGCGGATGGAATCGGCATAGCGGCCGCCGGTGAATACGGCGGAGCCGGCGACCAGCGTGTCGGCGCCGGCGGCAGCGACGCGGTCTGCGTTGTCGGCATTGACGCCGCCATCGACTTCGAGCCAGATGTCGCGGCCGCAGGCGTCGATGCGCCGACGCACCGCCTCGATCTTCGGCAGTGCGGACTCGATGAAGCGCTGGCCGCCGAAGCCCGGGTTCACCGACATCAGCAGCACCAGGTCGAGCTGATCCAGCACATGGTCGAGCACGCTGAGCGGCGTCGCCGGGTTCAGCACCAGCCCGGCCTTCACGCCGTGGCTGCGGATGAGCTGCAGCGTGCGGTCGATGTGCTCGCTCGCTTCTGGGTGGAAGGAAATGATGGAAGCGCCGGCGTCGGCGAACATCGGGATCAGTGCATCGACCGGCTTCACCATCAGGTGCACGTCGATCGGCACCGTGGCGTAAGGTCTGATCGCGTGACACACCAGCGGCCCGACCGTCAGGTTGGGCACGTAGTGGTTGTCCATCACGTCGAAATGGATGAGGTCGGCGCCGGCTTCGATGACCGCCGTGACCTCTTCACCCAGCCGCGCGAAATCGGCCGACAGCAGGCTGGGTGCGATGCGCAGTCCGCTCATGACAGCGCGCCTTCGCGCAGACCGTTCAGTTCGCCGAAGGTGAGCCAGGCGCGTTCGCGCAGCCGCGTGCCGGGTTCGCCGGCCAGCGGCGTCGTCGGGTCGCCCAGCTGCGGCAGCAGCAGTCCGGCGTCGTCGAAGTTGTGGTCCTCGGTCCAGAAGGTGGGCGTGACCACGGTCCACAGACCGGCCGCCGTCGCGGCGCGCAGGCCATTGGCCGAATCTTCGAAGGCGATGGCGTGGTCGGCGCGCACGCCCAGGTGCTGCAGTGCCAGCAGGTAGATGTCGGGCGCCGGCTTCTTCGCGGCCACCTGGTCGCCGCAGGCGATGACGCCGAACAGGTCGAGCGCCCGCCCGCCCAGCGTGGCGTGCAGCAACGCGTCGATATTCACCGCGGTGGTGGTGCTGGCGATGGCCAGGCGGCAGCCGGCTGCCGCCGCTTCGTCGAGCAGCCGTGCGATGCCGGGGCGCAGCGGCACCGCGCCGTCGCGCACCACCGAACTGTAGAAGCGGGTCTTGGCCGCGTGCAGCTGCGGAATGCGCGCGATCAGTTCGGCGCGCTCGCCGTCGGTCAGGTCGAGCGAGGCGATGTGGCGCGCGATGCGTTCTTTGCCGCCGGTGGTCGACAGCAGACGGCGGTAATCGGTGCGCGACCACTTCCAGCCGGTGCCGAGCTGTTCGAAGGCGAGGTTGAAGGCGGTGCGGTGGGCTTCTTCGGTGTCGGCCAGCGTGCCGTCGACGTCGAAGATGAGGGCATCAAGACGCATGGAAATCATCCTTTCCGTTGGCGGCGAAAACGCGGCTGGCCAGCACGTCGCCCGCTTCCAGCGTGCACAGCGCGTCGCGCGTCGGCGCCGCGTCGAGATCGAACAGCCGGGTGGCGTGGCGCAGGCGGATGCGGTCAAGCGCGTTGCGCACCGAGCGCGCGTTGGCGAAGTGGGGCTGCTGGCGGCGCAGCCGCACGTAGCGCGCGAAGGCCTCGTGCGCCTCGCCGTCGAAGCGATAGTTCAGGCCGGACAGCATCAGTTCGGCGATGCGCATCAGCTCGTCTTCGCTGTAGTCCGGGAAATCGATGTGGTGCGCGATGCGCGAGGCCATTCCGGGGTTGCTGGAGAAGAAGGTGTCCATGCGGTCGCGGTAGCCGGCGAGGATCACCACCAGGTCGTCGCGGTGGTTCTCCATCACCTGCAGCAGGATTTCGATCGCCTCCTGTCCGTAGTCGCGTTCGTTCTCCGGCCGGTAGAGGTAATAGGCCTCGTCGATGAACAGCACGCCGCCCATCGCCTTCTTGATCACTTCCTTGGTCTTGGGCGCGGTGTGGCCGATGAACTGGCCGACCAGGTCGTCACGCGTCACGGCGACCAGATGGCCCTTGCGCACGTAGCCGAGCTGGCGCAGTACCTCGGCCATGCGCAGCGCGACCGTGGTCTTGCCGGTGCCGGGGTTGCCGGTGAAGCACATGTGCAGCGACGGCGGCTGCGACTGCAGGCCCTGCTGCGCGCGCAGCCGGTCTATCAGCAGCAGCGCTGCGATGTCGCGGATACGGCCCTTGACCGGCGCCAGCCCGACCAGCTCGGCGTCGAGCTGTTCAAGCAGCGCCTGCACGCCGGACGAGGCGAACATCGAACGCGGCGAGCTGGCCGCTTCGAGTCCTTCCGCGGCGGTGGCGAGGGTGGCGGTGTCCATGGTGTCTGCCTCTCAACTCAAGAAGTGCGGGTCCGCGAGCGCGGGAAGGCGCGGGCCTTCCGCGGCGCTGCGGATGCATGCAGCGGCGCTCAGTAGCGCGCGCCTTCCGGGTGCGCCTGCACGGCGTAGCTCTCGATCGAGTAGCGCACGGTGCGGCCCGGTTCTTCGGTACGGATGAGACGGAAGCCCGGCTCGGCGTCCGGGCGATTGACGATGAAGGACAGCACGACCGACTCGGTGCCGTGCGTCGAGTCGAAGGCGGTGACGCGGATGTAGCGCTGCGGGAAGGTGTCGCGGCAGGCCTTCACTTCCATCATGATCGCCGCCGCGTCATGCACGTCGAACATGGGATTGCCGAACATGTCCCAGAAGGTGTTGCGCGGGTGCGGATCGTCGGTGTACTCGATGCCGATCGCCCAGCCGTTGGCCAGGCAGTACTCGACCTGGGCGCGGATCTGCGCGTCGGTCAGGTCGGGCAGGAAGGAAAAGGTGCCTTGGGTGATGCGCATGGTATTTCTCCTGAATTCGGTGACGTAGCGGTTCCGTGGGAGCGCGCTCTGCTCGCGATGCGGTCGGCATCGATCTTCCGGCGGCGATTCGAGGCCGGAATCGCGAGCAAGCTCGCTCCCACAGGGGAGGGCGGGTCAGACGACGGACGGCGTCGGCACGAAGTCCGAGGTGTCGGTCGAGGTGTAGTTGAAGGTGATGTCGCCCCAGGTATCGAGGGCGGCCGCGAGCGGCGTGCACCACTTGGCTGCGTCGCGCAGGATCTGCGGGCCTTCGGCCTTGATGTCGCGGCCTTCGTTGCGCGCCAGCACCATCGCTTCCAGCGCCACGCGGTTGGCGGTCGCACCGGCCTGGATGCCCTGCGGATGACCGATGGTGCCGCCGCCGAACTGCAGCACGACGTCATCGCCGAACAGGTCCAGCAACTGGTGCATCTGGCCGGCGTGGATGCCGCCGGAGGCCACCGGCATCACCTTGCGCAGCGCGCCCCAGTCCTGGTCGAAGAAGATGCCGCGCGGCAGGTCGACCTTGGTGTGGGTGTCGCGGCACACGTTGTAGTAACCCTGCACGGTGAGCGGATCGCCTTCCAGCTTGCCCACGGCGGTGCCGGTGTGCAGGTGGTCGACGCCGGCCAGACGCAGCCACTTGGCGATGACGCGGAAGCTGACGCCGTGGTTCTTCTGCCGCGTGTAGGTGCCGTGACCGGCGCGGTGCATGTGCAGCACCATGTCGTTCTGGCGGCACCAGTGCGACATCGACTGGATGGCGGTCCAGCCCACCACCAGGTCAACCATGACGATGACCGAGCCCAGTTCCTTCGCGAATTCGGCGCGCCGGTACATCTCTTCCATCGTGCCGGCGGTGACGTTCAGGTAGGAACCTTTCACCTCGCCGGTCGCGGCGGAGGCCTTGTTCACCGCGTCCATCACGAACAGGAAGCGGTCGCGCCAGTGCATGAAGGGCTGCGAGTTGATGTTCTCGTCGTCCTTCATGAAATCGAGACCGCCCTTCAGGCCTTCGTACACCACGCGACCGTAGTTGCGGCCGGACAGACCCAGCTTGGGCTTGGTGGTGGCGCCCAGCAGCGGGCGACCAAACTTGTCCAGGCGCTCGCGCTCGACCACGATGCCGGTCGGCGGGCCGGAGAAGGTCTTCACGTACGAGACCGGGAACTTCATGTCCTCCAGCCGGGCGGCCTTCAGCGGCTTGAACGAGAACACGTTGCCGATGATGGAGGCGGTCACGTTGGCGATCGACCCTTCCTCGAACAGCGACAGGTCGTAGGCGACGTAACAGAAGTACTGACCCGGGGTGTTGGGCACCGGATCGACCCGGTAGGCCTTGGCGCGGTACATGTCGCAGGCGGTCAGGCGATCGGTCCACACCACGGTCCAGGTCGCGGTGCTCGACTCGCCGGCCACGGCGGCGGCGGCTTCGATCGGGTCCACGCCGTCCTGCGGCGTGATCCGGAACAGCGCCAGGATGTCCGTGTCCTTCGGCTGGTAATCGCCGTCCCAGTAGCCCATCTGCGCGTATTTCAGGACGCCGGCCGAATAGCGCTTCTTGGCGTCGGTGATCTGCTGCGGCGTGTTCATGTCGCCCATGTCTTCCTCCTGTTGGATGCGGTCGTTGGCCGGTGGGAGCCCGGCTTTGAATCCAGTCTGGGGAAGGGTTATGGATAAGAAAAGTTTGTTTTTTTCCTTGTTCGATTAAGTTAGGCTTATGTCAGACGGGGGCTGGAAAGTGGATGCTGCGCTGCCGCATCGGTCGCGTTCACTGCAAGCGCCGCTTGCGGTGCGGGGCTGCGGCTGCAATGCACGTTGTCGGGCCGGCCCGCTGCGGCGCTGCCGCAGTGCATATATCAGCTTTTGTTTATCAATGACTTGGCATTCATGAGGCGCACTTTTGCGCGCCCGTGACCAGGCTGGCGCGCAACTTGTAATGGTCCGGATGTCCCTTTCCGGCCCGCAGGAGATTGCCCATGCTCAAGAACGCCACGCTACGCCAGCTTTCAGCGCTGCACGCGGTCGCCCGTCTGGGCAGCGTGTCGCGCGCGGCCAGCGAAATCCACCTGACCCAGCCCGCGGTGTCGATACAGCTCAAGCTGCTGGAAGAATCCGCCGGCACGCCGCTGCTGGAACGCGAGGGGCGTGGCATCCGCCTGACCGGCGCCGGCGAGCTGATGGCCGAGTACGCTGCGCGCATCCTCGACCTGTGGCGAGAGGTGGGCGACGAAATGGCGGCCTATCGCGGCGTGGTGTCGCGCCGCTTGCGCATCGGCGTGGTCACCACCGCCGAATACCTGGTGCCGCGCATGCTCGTCGTGTTTGCGCGCGAACAGCCGAATGTCGAGGTGAAGCTCAAGGTGGGCAACCGCGACGAGATCGTGCGCCTGCTCACGATGCAGGAGGTCGATCTGGTCATCATGGGTCGGCCGCCGAAGGACCTGAAAACGGTGGCCACGCCCTTCGCCCGCCACACCATGGCCTTCGTCGCCGCACCGACCCACCCGCTGATGGCGCGCAAGCGGCTGGTGCTGCGCGATCTGGCGAAAGAGGATCTGCTGGTGCGCGAACGCGGCTCCGGCACCCGCACTACGCTGGAGCAGCTGTTCCGCGAGGCGGATCTGAGTCTGCGCATCGGTTCCGAGCTGTCGAGCAACGAGGCGATCAAGCAGATGTGTGCCGCCGGCTTCGGCCTCGCCTTCATGTCGCAGCACATCTGCCGGCACGAACTGGAATCGGGCGAACTGGCGCTGCTGCCGGTGGCCGGCAACCCGATAGAACGCGAGTGGTATGTGATCCGGCTGGCGTCGCGCCAGCTCACCCGCATCGGCCAGGAATTCGAGCGCTTCCTGATCGACCACGGCCAGCAGCACGTGCAGGACCAGCTTTCCCGCGCACCGGGACTGGCGATGCAGGTGTGTGCGGCAGGTGCCGGGGCGGACCTTCCGCCTCTGTCGGGCTAGGGACGGTCCAGCCCCGCGACCCGGAAGTGCTTGTGTGGGAGCGGCCTTGGCCGCGATGCGGCCGCCGCTGTCCGCCGGCTTCGATGCGGGCCGCTGTCGGGGTCAGAAGACCCCTCCCACAGAACCCCGGCCCAGACTCAGTCGTGGATCGGGCGCATTCCCTGTGGGAGATTCTATGTTCCGCCGCAAGCGTTTTCATGCTGTTTCGGGACATAGTCGGCAGCGTTCTTCATCAGTGAGAAGGCAACGCGCGCGAGCTTTCGGGCCAGCGCAACGAGCGCCTGGGTGCGGCTGAATCCGCGCTCGAGCATGCGCTGGTAGAAGGGCTGCCAGGTCGAGGACCGGCTGGCCGCCATGGCGGCGTTGTAGAGCAGGCGACGCATCTCCGAATCGCCCTTCTTGCTCAGCGCTCGGCGTCCGGTCTTCTTGCCCGAATCGCGCACGCTGACGTCCAGGCCGAGGAAGGCGATGAAGGCGTCCGCGCCGCTGAAGGGAGCGCGATGGAAGGCCGCGCACAGGCCAGCGGCGGTCAGCGCGCCAACACCTTCGATCTTCAGGATGCGCCGGTACGGCTCCGTCCATCCGCTTTCGTTGATCAGCGAGGCGATGCGCTGTTCGAACCGTTTGATCAATGCGGTGAGCCGCGCCAGGGCCACGCGCACTTCGCGACCAAAGCCGGGCAGATCTTCCATGCTCTGACGGATGCGACCCAGGCTGCGCACTACGGTTGCGCGCCGACGCAGCAGGCTGCGCAGCGCGGTGACCGCGGGCGCCGGGAGCGAGAACGGGCGCAGATCCGTGCCCTCGTGCGCGAGGTAGCGGGCGATTAGGCGTGCGTCGTGCCGATCGGTCTTGGCGCGCTGGCCCACGGTGTCGCGGTACCGGGACAGCTTGAAGCCGTCGATCAGAAACACCTGATGTCCGGCGCCGATGAGCAGCTCGACGAGCGTGCGGTGATAGGTGCCGGTCGATTCGCAGGCGATGCGCTGGCTGCCTTTCGGTAGCGTACGCAACCAGCCGCGGATGGCCGCAGCCGTGTTGTCGATGCGCGTCACCTGCGCGCTGGGGTGCTCGGCGATGTCCAGCCAGTGCTTGGAGATATCGATGCCAAAGCACACTGCCTCGTTCTGACTTGTCACGATGGGGCCCTCCCGACTAAGGTTCAAAAGGCTTGTCGGGATTCACCACAGCACTGGCTTGCAGGGTATGGACGGTACCGCGGCAACACGGTCCGATGGATTCCTGATCGGTGCTTGGGGTGAGGGCGGGACATCTCTCCCACTGTCTGTACGTACTTGCCGTCAGATCCGGACTCGGTCCCTCCGCCCGACAAGCTATTCCTACGCTTGCCACGGCAGAACATACAAGCGGCCTTGGCCGCGACACGGCCGTCGCTGTCCGCCGGCTTCGATGCAAGCCGCTGTCGGGGTCAGAAGACCCCTCCCACAGAAGCCGGCCTCGCCGGCTGCCGGGTTCTCAGCCGGCGACCTTGTCCAGCGCCGCCTTGAAACTCTGCACGGTGCGCTCGACGTTCTGCAGTTTGTCCAGACCGAACAGGCCGACGCGGAAGGTGCGGAAGTCGGCCGGTTCGTCCACCTGCAGCGGCACGCCGGCGGCGATCTGCAGGCCCTGGGCGGAAAACTTCTTGCCCGACTGGATATCCGGATCGCTGGTGTAGCTCACCACCACGCAGGGCGCCTTGAAGCCTTCGGCGGCAACGCTGTCGAAGCCCTTGGCTTCCAGCAGCGCACGGATCTGGCGGCCCAGTTCGATCTGGTTGGCCTTCACTTTGTCGAAGCCGTAGCGCTCGGTTTCCAGCATCACGTCGCGCAGCTTGGTCAGCGCGTCGGTCGGCAGCGTCGCGTGATAGGCGTGGCCGCCGTTCTCGTAGGCTTCCATGATCTGCAGCCACTTCTTCAGGTCGGCGGCGTAGCTGGTGCTGGTGGTGCCGTCGATGCGCGCACGGGCGCGTTCCCCCAGCATGACCAGACCGGCGCAGGGCGAACCGCTCCAGCCCTTCTGCGGAGCCGACACGACGATGTCGATGCCGAGCGCGCCCATGTCCACCCACAGCGTGCCGGCGGCGATGGCGTCGACCACGAACAGGCCATCGACCTCGCGCACCGCGGCGGCGACTTCACGCAGGTAGTCGTCCGGCAGCAGCATGCCGGCCGAGGTTTCGACCTGCGGCGCGAACACCACGGCGGGCTTCTGTTCGAGGATGGCGGCGACGACTTCCTTGACCGGCGCCGGCGCGAACGCCTTCTGCGAACCCGGCTCCGGCTGGCGCGCCTTCAGCACGATCTGCTCCGACGGGATGCGGCCCATGTCGAAGATCTGCGTCCAGCGGAAGCTGAACCAGCCGTTGCGGATCACCATCACCTTCTGGTCGGTGGCGAACTGGCGCGCCACGGCTTCCATGCCGAAGGTGCCGCTGCCCGGCACGACGACGGCCAATTTGGCGTTGTAGACCTGCTTCAGTACGCGCGAAATGTCCTTCATGACGCCCTGGAAGGCGGCGGACATGTGGTTCAGCGCGCGGTCGGTATAGACGACCGAATATTCGAGCAGTCCTTCGGGATCGACATTGGGCAGAAGGCCGGACACGGTGATCTCTCCGTTTCAGTGGGGTAGACGACAGATTTGCACCCCCGCTTGTGGCGGCGGCTGGACAGAACCTGCGGGTGTTCCGGGCGGACGGGTCCGTTCGGAGGGTCGGGATTCTAATCCACCCAGGCAACTTGCCGGTATGTCGGGTTTCCGCTGTCGCCGCTTGGGCATGGATTCTGTGGGAGGGGTCTTCTGACCCCGACAGCAGCCCGCATCGAAGCCGACGGATTAAGGCGGCCCTGTCGCGGCCAAGGCCGCTCCCATAAGGGCTGCGCCCGACCGTCCCGCGGCCGGTGGAAGCGTGCTTGCCAGACGCGGGCGGAAATCGGCAGATGTGCTTGCACCACGGTTCGTCGACGCACCCGCGCCCCACCCTCGCTTCGCATATCTTTTCCGATGCAGATCAATGCCTTGATCTACATCAATATTTTTGCTGCGGCGCAGAAAACCCGGCTGGCCCGCAACTTGTTAGTAGCCACCACCCACCCGTGCGAATCGACGGTTCGTCCGCGGTGTTTCGAGGTCCGTGAGCACACGGCTCGCCGGAAACATGGCGTGCGGCGCAGGCGAGGGGCCCAAGACAACAAGAAGCACAGGAGAGAGACCAGGATGGAAACCTTCTATGAGGTGATGCGCCGGCAGGGCATCTCGCGCCGCAGTTTCCTGAAGTACTGTTCGCTGACGGCCACCTCGCTCGGCCTCGGCCCGGCCTTCGTGCCGCAGATCGCCCACGCGATGGAAACCAAGCCGCGCACCCCGGTGTTGTGGCTGCACGGTCTGGAATGCACCTGCTGTTCCGAATCCTTCATCCGCTCGGCCCACCCGCTGGCGAAGGACGTGGTGCTGTCGATGATCTCGCTCGACTACGACGACACGCTGATGGCCGCCGCAGGGCACCAGGCCGAGGCGATCCTCGAAGAGATCATGACCAAGTACAAGGGCAACTACATCCTGGCGGTCGAGGGCAACCCGCCGCTGAACCAGGATGGCATGAGCTGCATCATCGGCGGCAAGCCCTTCATCGACCAGCTCAAGCACGTTGCCAAGGACGCCAAGGCCATCATCTCCTGGGGTTCCTGTGCCAGCTGGGGCTGCGTGCAGGCGGCCAAGCCGAACCCGACGCAGGCCACCCCGGTGCACAAGGTCATCTTCGACAAGCCCATCATCAAGGTGCCGGGCTGCCCGCCGATCGCCGAGGTGATGACCGGCGTCATCACCTACATGCTCACCTTCGACCGCATCCCCGAGCTGGACCGCCAGGGCCGGCCGAAGATGTTCTACAGCCAGCGCATTCACGACAAGTGCTACCGCCGTCCGCACTTCGACGCCGGCCAGTTCGTCGAAGCCTGGGACGACGAGTCCGCGCGCAAGGGCTACTGCCTCTACAAGGTCGGCTGCAAGGGCCCGACCACCTACAACGCCTGCTCCACCGTGCGCTGGAACGAAGGCACGAGCTTCCCGATCCAGGCTGGCCACGGCTGCATCGGCTGCTCGGAAGACGGCTTCTGGGACAAGGGTTCGTTCTACGACCGCCTGACCGACATCCACCAGTTCGGCATCGAAGCCAACGCCGACCAGGTCGGCGCGACCGCCGCCGGTGTGGTCGGTGCGGCCGCGGTGGCGCACGCCGCGGTATCGGCGATCAAGCGCGCCTCGCACAAGCACGACAACGGCTCGACGACGACGGTCGATCACTGATCGCGAACCCTGCCCCCGCGCCAGCGCTGAGGGCTGGCGTCGATGAGGGCAGTCCCTGCTCCAGCAAAGGATACGAAGATGGGTGCTTACGAAACACAGGGTTTCAATATGGACAATTCGGGCCGGCGCATCGTCGTCGACCCGGTCACCCGCATCGAAGGTCACATGCGATGCGAGGTGAATGTCGACAGCAACAACGTCATCCGCAACGCGGTGTCGACCGGCACCATGTGGCGCGGCCTCGAAGTGATCCTGAAGGGTCGCGATCCGCGCGATGCCTGGGCCTTCGTCGAACGCATCTGCGGCGTCTGTACCGGCTGTCATGCGCTGACTTCGGTGCGCGCGGTGGAAGACGCGCTGGGCATCAAGATTCCGCTGAATGCGCACCTGATCCGCGAAATGATGGCGAAGACGCTGCAGGTGCATGACCACGCGGTGCACTTCTATCACCTGCACGCGCTCGACTGGGTGGACGTGGTGTCGGCGCTGAAGGCCGATCCGAAGAAGACCAGCGAACTGCAGCAGATGGTGTCGCCGTCGCACCCGCTGTCCTCGCCCGGTTACTTCCGCGACATCCAGAACCGGCTGAAGAAGTTCGTCGAAAGCGGCCAGCTTGGCCCCTTCATGAACGGCTACTGGGGCAGCAAGGCCTATGTGCTGCCGCCGGAAGCCAACCTGATGGCGGTCACCCACTACCTCGAAGCGCTCGACCTGCAGAAGGAGTGGGTCAAGGTGCACACCATCTTCGGCGGCAAGAACCCGCACCCGAACTACCTGGTGGGCGGGGTGCCCTGCGCCATCAACATCGACGGCGACGGCGCGGTCGGTGCCCCGATCACGATGGAACGCCTGAACTTCGTCGAGGCGCGCATCAAGGAGATGATCGAGTTCAACAACAACGTCTACGTGCCGGACGTGCTCGCCATCGGCACGATCTACAAGCAGGCCGGCTGGCTGTATGGCGGCGGCCTCTCCGCCACCAACGTGGCCGACTACGGTACCTACGAGAAGGTGCCCTACGACCACAGCACGCACCAGCTTCCGGGCGGCGTCATCCTCAACGGCAACTGGGACGAGATCCACGAAATCGACCCGCGTGACCCGGAGCAGGTGCAGGAGTTCGTCAATCACAGCTGGTACAAGTACGCCGACGAATCCAAGGGTCTGCACCCGTGGGACGGCGTGACCGAGCCGAACTACGTGCTCGGCGACAAGACCAAGGGCAGCCGCACCAACATCGAGGAGATCGACGAGAGCGCCAAGTACTCGTGGATCAAGTCGCCGCGCTGGCGCGGCCACGCGGTCGAGGTCGGCCCGCTGTCGCGCTACATCCTCGGCTATGCGCACGCCGCCAAGGGCAACAAGTGGTGCCAGCGCGTGAAGCAGCAGGTCGATGAGTCGGCAGTCGCCATCAACAGCGCCATCCCGAAGGCGCTCGGCCTGCCGGAAACCAGCTTCAGCGCCAAGCAGCTGCTGCCCACCACCATCGGTCGCACCCTGGCCCGCGCACTGGAAAGCCAGTACGCCGCCGAAATGATGATGGACGACTACAAGCAGCTGATCGGCAACATCAAGGCCGGCGACACCAGCACCGCCAACGTCGAGAAGTGGGACCCGAAGACCTGGCCGAAGGAAGCCAAGGGCGTCGGCACGGTGGCCGCGCCGCGCGGCATGCTGGGCCACTGGATCCGCATCAAGGACGGCCGCATCGAGAACTACCAGTGCGTCGTGCCGACCACCTGGAACGGCAGCCCGCGCGACACCAAGGGCCAGATCGGCGCCTTCGAGGCCAGCCTGATGAACACGCCGATGGTGAACCCGGAACAGCCGGTCGAAATCCTGCGCACGCTGCATTCCTTCGACCCCTGCCTCGCCTGCTCGACGCACGTGATGAGCGAGGACGGCCAGGAACTGACCACGGTGAAGGTGCGCTGAAGCGCGCACCACGACAACAACACATCCGGAGGAAACACTGTGAATACGAAAATGCTCCGTCGCGGCGCTGCCGTGGCTTTGATGCTGGCAGCCGGTGCGGCCCAGGCGCATGAAGGTCACGGCGCACACGGTCTGGCGGCGGGTCTGGCGCATCCCTTTGCCGGTGTCGATCACCTGCTGGCGATGATTGCGGTCGGCGTGTGGTCGGCGGCGGCCCTGCCGGCCGCGCATCGCCTGGCCGGCCCGGCCTTCTTCCTGCTCGCATTGCTGGCCGGTGCCCTGATCGGCGTGCAGACCGGTGCCGGCGCTTTCGTCGAAGCCGGTGTCGCACTGAGCGTCGCGCTGTTCGGCGTGCTGCTGCTGGCACGTCGTCAGCTGCCCGCAGTCGCCGGCTTCGCGCTGCTTGCGGCCGCCGGTGCGCTGCACGGCGTGGCGCATGGCGCCGAGTGGGCGGCAGGCAGTTCCTTCGCTGCCTACGCTGCGGGCTTCATGTTCGGTTCGGCCCTGCTGCACGCGGTCGGTCTGGTCGCCGGCAGCTGGCTGGCGCGCGTGCCGGCCTGGGTCTGGCGCGTGCAGGCGGCAGGTGTCGGCGCCGCCGGCCTGTTCATGTTCGCGTCGCGCATCTGAAGCACCCAACCGCGGGAGACGACAGATGTCCGCAACTACTGAAAAGCTGTCCCACGCCACCGGTATTGACGAGGGGGCGGTTGCCCACGGCCGCTCGATCAAGTCGGTCTACGTGTATGAAGCCCCGGTGCGCATCTGGCACTGGATCAACGCGCTGGCGATCACGGTGCTCGCGCTGACCGGCTACTTCATCGGCTCGCCGCTGCCGACGCAGCCGGGTGAAGCCAGCGCCAACTTCCTGATGGGCTACATCCGCTTCGCCCACTTCGCCGCCGGCTACGTGCTGGCGGTGGGGCTGCTCGGCCGTACCTACTGGGCCATCGTCGGCAACCACCACGCACGCGAGCTGTACTGGGTGCCGCTGCTGACCAAGGCCTACTGGGTCGAAGTGCTCGGCATGCTGAAGTGGTACGCCTTCATGAGCCCGCGTCCGGGCCGCTACGTGGGTCACAACCCGCTGGCGCGCTTCGCGATGTTCTTCGGCTACCTGGTGCTCACCGTGTTCATGATCTGCACCGGCTTCGCGCTGTACGGCGAAGGCGCGCAGATGGGCTCGTGGCAGGAGCGGCTGTTCGGCTGGGTGATTCCGCTGATGGGCCAGTCGCAGGACGTGCATACCTGGCACCACCTCGGCATGTGGGCGCTCATCGTGTTCATCATCCTGCATGTCTATGCGGCCATCCGCGAAGACATCATGGGCCGCTCCAGCGTGGTGAGCACGATGATTTCCGGCCACCGCACCTTCAAGGACTGACGCCATGTCCGCCGCCACCTCGCTCGCAGCACGCGCCGCAGCGGCGGACATGCCCACCGCCTCCTCAAGCGAAAGCAGGCTCGTTGTGCACCCCTTGCGTCCCGGACTGTCACCGCTGCAACGCGTACCCGCCGGCATCCCGGTGCGTGCGCCGTGGCATCCGGGACGATTTCTTTCGCGCAATTTCCTCGAACCGCTCGGCATGTCGCAGAGCGAAGCTGCTCGCGCGCTCGGCATGTCGCGCCGCCGTCTGCACGAGATCGTGCACGGCCAGCGCGCGATGACGCCCGACACCGCCATCCGCTGCGCACTGCTGTTCGGCACCGACGCCGCCTTCTGGCTGGCGCTGCAGTCCGCCTGGGACAGCTTCCACGCCTGGAAGGCGCTGCGCGCCGCTCCTCACGCCACGCTTCCGCGCGGCGCTCACTGATTTTTTCCGAAGGAAGGTCCGACCATGAACCCGAATCCGTCCGGATGCAGCTGTCACCCACTCCGTGACAGCATCGTCGTGCTCGGCATCGGCAATGTGCTGTGGGCCGACGAAGGCTTCGGCGTGCGCTGCGTCGAAGCGCTGCAGCAGCGCGTCGAGTTCGACGACGGCGCCGCTGACGCCCCGGAAGTGCAGCTGATCGACGGCGGCACCCAGGGCCTCTATCTGGTGCAGCACGTGCAGGCGGCCGACTGCCTGCTCATCTTCGACGCCATCGACTACGGCCTCGAGCCGGGCACGCTCAAGTGCATCGCCAACGACGACGTGCCGCGCTTCATGGGCGCGAAGAAAATGAGCCTGCACCAGACCGGTTTCCAGGAGGTGCTGATGCTGGCTCAGCTGACCGGTCAGTACCCGCGCGAAGTGCTGCTGATCGGCTGCCAGCCGGAAGAGCTGGAGGACTACGGCGGCAGCCTGCGCCCCTCGGTGCGCCGGGCGATGGACGAAGCGCTGGCGCTCGGGCTGGACACGCTGCGTCGCTGGGGCGCCCGGCCGGTGCCGCGCACCACGCCGCTGACCGAGCGCGAGTGCATCACCTTCGCCGAGCTCGAACTGACGCGCTACGAAGGCGAGCGCCCGCCGGAAGACGTCGCCTGCCGCAGCGGCGATGCCCGCTTCTTTCCGTCGCTGGAGGGCTGAGCCGTGTGCCTGGGCATTCCAATGCAGGTGATGGCGGTCGAGGCCGGGCACGCGCAGTGCGTCGGCCGTCTCGGCCTGCGCCGCGTGCGTACCGCGCTGGTCGGTGACGTGGCGATCGGCGAATGGCTGCTGGTGTTTCTCGACAGCGCGCAGGAACGCATTGCGGTCGAGCGTGCGCGCGAAGTCGACGCCACGCTGGACCTGATCGAAGCCGTCATGCAGGGCGAAGGTGGCGACGGCGCTGCCGCCTTCGCACTGCCGTCGGCGATGAGCAGCGAACAACTGCGGGCGCTGTCCGGCGCCCGCCCGGAAGTGCAGGACAACTCGCACGACAACTCGCACGACACCACGCAGGGAGAAATCGCATGAGCATCGAAGCCGCATCATCCGAAGCGCTCGTCACACTGCCGGTCGCCGCGCCGGCAGCGGTGTCGCCGCTGATCGACCGCCTGGTCAGCGCGCACGGCGCGACCTGGCTCACCGCCGACAACGTCGCCGACTGGGCGGCCGCCGGCGGCGACCGCGTCATCCTGCTGGCCGGCGACCCGGTGCGCTTCCCGGAAGCGCTCGACGTCGCGGTGGTGCTGCCCGAACTGCGCCAGCACTTCGCGCAGCGCTTCGCCGTCGGCGTCGCCGTCCGCGAACACGAGGACGCCATTGCCAAACGCTACGGCTCGATCCGCTGGCCGGCGCTGGTGTTCGTGCGCGACGGCCAGTACGTCACCGTGCTGTCCGGCATGCTCGACTGGGACGTCTATGTCGAGCGCGTCGCCGAAGCGCTGGCGATGGCCGCGTCGCGTGCGCCCACCATCGGTATCCCGGTGCGCAATGGCAGCGCATCCGATTCTTCCTGTCACTGAGCGGAGTACAGCACGTGAAAGAATTTCCCGCATTCCCGATTCCGGTCGCCGTCATCGGCCCGGGCACCCAGGTCGAGGACGAAACGCTGCAGTACATCAACATGCCGCAGGGCATGGAAACCTTTCGTCCGCCCATCCTGCCGGAGCCGGAAGAGCTGGTCGGCCACGAACAGGCGCATCTGGCGCTGCGCGACGTGCTGGCCTGTCTCGATGCCACCCGCAACGACGGCCGCAACCGTAGCATCGACCTGACCCGGCTGCCGCCCGAGGACCTGAAGCTGATCAACCAGGTCATGGGCGAGGGCGAAGTGAGCGCGCAGGTGCGCACCGAAGGCGACGCCGCGCACCACGTGGCGGTGCAGGAGTCCGTGTTCGCCGGCGTCTGGCGCGTCATCGTCAGTGACGACGGGCGGGTGGTGTCCGACACGATGGAGGTCGGCGCGATACCGCAAGTGCTGCGCACCTCGGCCGCCGACGACCTGTGGTTCACCGTGCCGCGCTGGCAGGGCGCGCTGCCGCCCAATGTGCAGAACGCGCCGGCGCTGCTGGCCGAGATCGAGGACCAGTGGCGCGGCTGGAAGCCGGGCAAGCCGGCGCACGTCGTGAATCTGACCCTGCTGCCGATGTCGAACGAGGACATCGGCTTCATGGACCACCACCTCGGCACCGGCCGCGTGCTCATCCTGTCGCGCGGCTACGGCAACTGCCGCATCACCAACACGCGCGTGCCCAATACCTGGCGCGTCGTCTATTACAACTCGCAGGACGTGGTCATCCTGAACACGGTCGAAGTGACGGCGCTGCCGGAGGTCGCGATGGCGGCGAAGGAAGACCTGGAGGATTCGTTCGAGCGCCTGACCGAGGTGCTGGCCTGGGTGGAAGGCAACTGATCATGCCGGCGAACGCGCGCTTCGAAGGCAGCTATCTCGGCGATGCCGGCAAGTTGCCGGACAATGCGAAGCTCGAATGCAAGATCTGCTGGTGGGTGTACGACCCGCAGCAGGGCGACCCGGTGTGGCAGATCGCGCCGGGCACCGCGTTCGCCGACCTGCCGCCGCACTGGCGCTGCCCGCAGTGCGACGGCGATGCCGACCAGTTCATGGTGATCGACTGAGGTCGATCGCCTCACGAGACCAGCAGACATGACCGACCCGATGCTCGCCTACCGCCTCAGCGCCCTCGAAGCGCTGTTCCGTCAGATCGCCGACACCCGCATGGCCGGGCTGCCGATCATGAACGCGGCGCTGCGCGTCGAGCTGGTCGGTTTCGAGCTGTGCGCATCGGAACCCGATCTGCCGGCGGCCGCGAGCGGCGTGCTGGTGACGCCGTGGTTCATGAATCTGTTGCGCCTGCCGCTGGCGCGCGAGGACGACTTGGGGCGCGTCGGCGTCACGCGCCGGCTGGCACTCGGGCGCGAACGCTTCGATTTCATCGGCGCGCACGAAGCGGCCATCGGCACCTTCGATGCCTGTTCGCTGTTTTCGCCGATGTTTGATTTCGCGTCGCAGGACACCGCCGTCGCCACCGCGCAGGCGGTGCTGGCGCGACTGCGCGAACCGCTGCCCGAGGTGGCGAAGGATGTGGCCGAACAGCCGGAACGCCCGGCCCGCCGTGGCTTCCTGTTCGGGCGGAGCCGCACGCCATGATGTCGCTCGACGCACTGGCCGGTGTGCTGCGCGTGCATCCGGGTGCGCCGCGCCCGGCCGCGTTGAGCGGCCAGCGTCCGGACTGGGCGGCGCGTCTCGCCACTGGTCGCCCGGCCGCGTCGCTGCCCGATCTGCTCGGCGCCGTGTTCAGCCTGTGCAGCCACGCGCACCGGCTGTGCGCCCGCGCCGCGGTCGACGCCGCGCAGGGCCGCGATGCGCCGCTGCCGGACACCTTGCGCGGCGAAACGCTGCGCGAGCATCTGCGTCGCATCCTGCTCGACTGGCCGGCGCTGCTGACCGCCGAGCCGTCGGCCGATGCCGCGCGCGCGCTGGCCGCCTGTCCGGTGCTGCGCGACGACGCGTGCACCGACAACATGGCGGGCTGGATGGAGTGCCACCTGCTCGGCGTCGAACCGGCACACTGGCTGGCCGCCTTCGAGCGCGCGCCGCAGCAGGCCTTTGCCGACTGGCGCGACGCGGGCCAGACCTGGCTCGCCCGCGGGCTGCGCGACAGCGCCGCACTGACCGATGCACCGATCGCCGCGGCGCCGGCGCTGCACGTGCATGCCAGCGAAACGGCACTGCGCGAACTGGCCACCGCGATGACGCAGGACCCGGCCTTCACCCGTCGCCCGCGCATCGACGGGGCCTGTGCCGAAACCGGCTGCTGGACGCGGCTGGCCGATTCCGCGCCGGAGCGCTCGGCGTCCGATCGCTTCGCCGCGCGGCTGGCCGAACTGGTGCGTCTCGCGCTGCCGGGCGGCGAAGGCCACCTGCGCAGCGGCCGCGTCGCGCTCGGGCCGGGCGAAGGTCTGGCCTGGGCGGAAATGGCGCGCGGCCTGCTCGTGCATCACGTGCAGCTGGACGGCCAGGGTGACCACGCTCGCGTCGCCGCCTGCCACGTGCTGGCGCCGACCGAATGGAATTTCGATGCGGAAGGTGCGGTGGCGGCCGCGCTCGAAAGGCTGGACCCGACGGCGCCCGATTGCGCGCGCCGTGTCGCGCTGTTGATGGCGGCTTACGACCCCTGCGTGCGCTACGAGGTGGTCGGCATCGGGGAGGTGGCGCATGCATGAAGCCAGTCTGGCCGGCGGCATCCTGCAACTGGTCGAACGCACCGCCGAACGCGAGCGTTTCGCCCGCGTCACGCATCTGCGGCTGGAGGCGGGTCAGCTGGCCGGCGTCGAGTCGCGCGCGCTGCGCTTCGCGCTCGAAGCCATCGCCCCCGGCACGCTGCTCGACGGCGCGCGCATCGATATCGACGAACCACCGGGCGAAGCCTGGTGCATGGACTGCAGTCTCACCGTGCAGATCGCGCAGCGCGGCGACGCCTGCGCGCATTGCGGTGGTTACAGGCTGCAGCCGACCGGCGGCACCGAACTGAAGGTGATCGACATGCAGGTAGAGGATTGAGAGCCGGTCTGGATTCTGTAGGAGCGGTCTTCTGACCGCGACCGGGCGGTTGATCATGAGCCAACTGCCGCTCCGTCGCCGCAGTCGCGGTCAGAAGACCGCTCCTACAACAAGGTTGGCGCGCGGGCGATCGCGCGGAGCAGGATTGCATGACCCGGCTCAGACCGGGCAAGGACTGAGGAGACCGATATGTGCGTAGTGTGTGGATGTGCCGGTGACGGCAGCCAGGTGACGATGGAGGGGCATGGGCACGCCCATCCGCCCAGCCCCTATTCACCCGCGGCGCGCCGGGTGAAGCCCGGTGCGCCGGCGATCCGCCGGACGGACGCGGTACAGGCCGAGGCCTCGCACGTCGCGGTCGACCCGACCAGCGGCGACCTGCATTTCGGCGCCGGCGCGGCGAAGGTATCGGTGCCCGGCATGAGTCAGGCGCGCGCGATACGGCTCGAAACGGACATCCTCGGCGAGAACGACCGCGTGGCCGCGCAGAACCGCGCGCACTTCGCCGCGCACGGCGTGACCGCGCTGAATTTCGTGTCCAGCCCCGGCTCCGGCAAGACCACGCTGCTGTGCGCCACCATCGAGGCACTGAAGACGCGGGCGCCCGGACTGCCGGTGGCGGTGATCGAGGGCGACCAGCAGACCTCTTTCGACGCCGACCGCATCCGTGCCACCGGCGCGCCGGCGCTGCAGGTGAATACCGGCAAGGGCTGTCACCTCGACGCACCGATGGTGGCCGAAGCCTTCGCCCGCCTGCACCGGCACGATCACGAACGCAGCCTGCTGTTCATCGAGAACGTCGGCAACCTCGTCTGCCCGGCTATGTGGGATCTGGGCGAAGCGGCCAAGGTGGCCATCCTGTCGGTGACCGAGGGCGAGGACAAGCCGCTCAAGTACCCGGACATGTTCGCCGCCAGCACGCTGATGCTGTTGAACAAGATCGACCTGCTGCCCTACCTGAACTTCGACGTCGAGCGCTGCATCGACTTCGCGCGGCGCGTCAATCCGGCCATCGAGGTGATCCGCGTGTCGGCCACCACCGGCGAAGGCATGGGCGACTGGCTGACCTGGATCGAAGCGCGACTGAAGGCCGACGCCGTGGCCGGTCTGAGTGCCGGCATCGACGACGTCGTGCGGAGCACCGCGTCATGAGCCCCCGGCTCCCCACCGTGCTGGCGGCCGGCGCCTGGCTGAAGAACGCCGCCTGCCTGTTCGAGGACGGTCGCGCGGTCTGGTCGCCGATGCACGGCGACCTCGGCGACCCGGCCGCCTGCGTCGCGCTGGAACAGTCGCTCGACCAGCTGCGCGCGCAGTCCTGTACGCCGATCGAAGCGATCGCGCATGACCTGCACCCCGATTTCTACAGCACGCAGCTGGCGGTCGCGCTGGCCGACCGACTGCGCGTGCCGGCCGTCGGCGTGCAGCATCACCACGCGCACATCGCCGCCGTGATGGCCGAGCACGGCCTGACCGAACCGGTGGTCGGGCTGGCGCTGGACGGCGTCGGCCTCGGCACCGACGGCGTGGCCTGGGGCGGCGAACTGCTGTGGGTGGCGCCCGGCGACTGGCGCCGGCTCGGCCACCTGTGGCCGCTGCGACTGGCCGGCGGCGACGTCGCCGCGCGCGAGCCCTGGCGCATGGCCGCCGCGGCGATGCAGACGCTGGGTCGCGGCGCTGACATCGAAGCGCGTTACACCGCGGCGGTCGGCGCCCAGGCCGCACGCACCGTCGCCCGCATGCTGGACAGCGGCCTGAACAGCCCGCCCACCACCAGCACCGGCCGCTGGTTCGACGCCGCGGCCGGCGCGCTCGGTTTGAGCGTGCGCCAGTCGCACGAGGCCGAAGCCGCCATCGCGCTCGAATCGGCCGCCAAGCGCTGGTTTGCCGCGCACGGCGAGCCGACGCTGGACAGCGTCGTCGAGGTCGCCGGCGACAGCATGCTCGACCTGCGTCCGCTGCTCGCCCGCCTGCTCGACTGGCCGGACGGCAATGCCGACGAAGCCGCCGCCTGGTTTCATGTGGCGCTGGCCGACGGCCTCGCGCAGTGGGCGATCGCCGCCGCGCAGGCCACCCAGGTCGATACCGTCTGCCTCGGCGGCGGCTGTTTCATGAATGCGCTGCTGACGCGCCGCGTCACACTGCGGCTGCAGAGCCGCGGCCTGCGCGTACTGCGGCCGCAGGCCACTTCCTGTGGCGATGCCGGTCTGGCCCTCGGCCAGGCCTGGGCGGTCGCGCAGCAGATCCATCTCGCACCCGGCGTGCTCACGGAGTCCCTGTCATGTGTCTAGCCATCCCCGCCAAGCTGGTCGAACTGCGCGAGGACGAACGCGCGGTGGTGAACCTCGGCGGCATCCGCAAGGAAGTGTCGATCGAACTGGTGCCCGAGGCGCAGGTCGGCGACTACGTCATCGTCCATGTCGGTCACGCCATCGGCATGATCGACCCGGAAGAAGCCGAGCGCACGCTGGCACTGTTCGGCGAAATGTCGGCGGCGATGGCCGCGACGGAGTCGGCGTCATGAAGTACATCGACGAGTTCAGGGATGGTGATGTCGCCCGCAAGATCGCCGACCGTCTGGCCACTGAAGCGCGTGGCGACCGTCAGTACAGCTTCATGGAGTTCTGCGGTGGCCACACGCACGCCATCTCGCGCTACGGCGTGAGCGAACTGCTGCCCACGAATGTGCGCATGATCCACGGCCCCGGCTGTCCGGTCTGCGTGCTGCCGATCGGCCGCGTCGACATGGCGATCAAGCTGGCACTCGAACACGACGTGATCGTCTGCACCTACGGCGACACCATGCGCGTGCCGGCCTCCGACAGCCTGTCGCTGACGAAAGCGAAGGCGCGTGGCGGCGACATCCGCATGGTGTATTCGGCGGCCGACGCGCTCACCGTCGCCCGCGACAACCCGGAGCGTCAGGTGGTGTTCTTCGCCATCGGCTTCGAAACGACGACGCCGCCGACCGCGCTCGCCATCCTGCGCGCGCAGCGCGAGGGGCTGAAGAATTTCAGCGTGCTGTGCTGCCATGTGCTGACGCCGTCCGCCATCACCCACATCCTGGAATCGCCGGAAGTGCGCCAGTACGGCACGGTGCCGATCGACGGCTTCATCGGCCCGGCGCACGTGAGCATCGTCATCGGCGCCGCGCCCTACGAGCATTTCGCCGAGGAATACCGCAAGCCGGTCGTGATCGCCGGCTTCGAGCCGCTGGACGTGATGCAGGCCATCCTGATGCTGGTGCGTCAGGTGAACGACGGCCGCGCCCACGTCGAAAACGAATTCACCCGCGCGGTCGACCGTGACGGCAACCTCGCCGCGCAGCAGAAGGTGTCCGAGGTGTTCGAGCTGCGGCCCAGCTTCGAATGGCGCGGTCTGGGCGAAGTGCCGTACAGCGCGCTGAAGATACGGCCGGCCTTCGCCGAGTTCGACGCCGAGCGCCGCTTCGACGTCGGCTACAAGCCGGTGGCCGACAACAAGGCCTGCGAGTGCGGCGCCATCCTGCGCGGCGTCAAGAAGCCGACCGACTGCAAGATTTTCGGCACCGTGTGCACGCCGGAAAACCCGATCGGTTCCTGCATGGTGTCGAGCGAAGGCGCCTGTGCGGCGCATTACGCGTATGGAAGATTCAAGGACATTCCGGTGAAGGTGAGCGCATGAACGCGAGAGACGACAGCAAGGGCGGCACCGTGCGCGCCGGCTATGTCCGGCCGCTGGACATCCGCAACGGCCGCATCGACATGGGCCACGGCGCCGGCGGTCGTGCCGCGTCGCAGCTGATCGAGGAAATCTTCCTCGCCGCCTTCGACAACCCCTTCCTGCGCCAGGGCAACGACGGCGCATCGCTGGCCATTCCGCAGGGTAGCCGCCTGGTGATGGCGACCGACGCGCACGTCATTTCGCCGCTGTTCTTTCCCGGCGGCGACATCGGTGCGCTCAGCGTGCACGGCACGGTGAACGACGTGGCGATGATGGGCGCCACGCCGCTCTGGTTGTCGGCCAGCTTCATCCTCGAAGAGGGCTTTCCGCTGGCCGACCTGAAGCGCATCGTGCAGTCGATGGCCGCCGCCGCGCGCGAAGCCGGCGTCGCGGTGGTGACCGGCGACACCAAGGTGGTGGAGCAGGGCAAGGGCGACGGCGTGTTCATCAGCACGACCGGGGTCGGCGTGGTGCCGCACGGCATCGACGTATCGGGCGCGAACGCGCGGCCGGGCGACGTCATCCTGCTGTCGGGCACGGTGGGCGACCACGGCGTGGCGGTGCTGTCGCAGCGCGAATCGCTGGAGTTCGAAACGACCATCGTGTCGGACACCGCGGCGCTGAACGGTCTGGTCGCCGACATGCTGGCGGTGTGTCCGGCCATCCGCACGCTGCGCGATCCGACGCGCGGCGGTGTGGCCACCACGCTGAACGAGATCGCCCGCCAGTCCGGCGTCGGCATGCTGCTCGACGAAGCGGCGATCCCGGTCAAGCGGGAAGTCGATGCGGCCTGTGAACTGCTCGGGCTGGACCCGCTCTACGTCGCCAACGAGGGCAAGCTGCTGGCCATCGTGCCGCCGGAGCACGCCGACGCGGTACTCGCCGCAATGCGCGCGCATTCGCACGGCGCCGACGCGGCACGCATCGGTGTCGTGCAGGAGGACGCGCACCACTTCGTGCAGATGAACACCCGCTTCGGCGGCCGGCGCGTGGTCGACTGGCTGAGCGGAGAGCAGCTGCCGCGCATCTGCTGAACCCCGATGAGCGCCGACCGCGTCTATGCCAAGACCGACCAGGGCCGCGCCGAACTGCTGTCGCGCACCGGCACGCTGCGCGGCCGGCTGCGCGCGGCGCTCATCGTCGTCAATGGCCAGGCACCGCTGTCGGCGCTGCAGGAGGTGATCGGCGACGGCGCAGCCGATCTACTCGAAGAACTGCGCACGCTGGGCCATGTCGAGGCGGTCGAACCGGCAGCGCTTCCGGCCGCCAACGACAGAACAACGCCGGCCGACGCGCTGCTCGAAATGCGCCGCGCCGACGCGATGCACAGGCTGGCACCGCACTTCGGCCCCGACGTCGCGCTGGTCGCACGTCCGATGCTGGCGGCCGAAGACGCGACCGCCTTCAACCGCGCGCTCGACGCGATCGAGAGCAAGCTCGCGCTCTACATGGGCCGCCGCGACGCCGCGCGCACGCTGGGCGGACTGAGGCTGCCGACATGACGGCGCCACTGCGCATCCTGCTGCTGTGCCACAGCTTCAACAGCCTGAGCCAGCGCCTGTACGCCGAACTGACGGCGCTCGGCCACACGCTGTCGGTCGAGCTGGACATCGCCGACGCGGTGACCGGAGAGGCGGTCGCGCTGTTCCAGCCTGACCTCGTGCTGGCGCCCTTCTTGAAGCGGCGCATCCCCGAGTCGGTGTGGCGCACCGTGCCCTGCTTCGTCGTGCACCCGGGCCCGCCGGGCGATCGCGGTCCAGCCGCGCTCGACTGGGCCATCGTCGAGGGGCAGCGCGAATGGGGCGTCACCGTGCTGCAGGCGGACGGCGATTTCGACGCCGGCCCGATATGGGGGGCCGCCACCTTCCCGCTGCGTGCGGCGTCCAAGGGCGCGATCTACCGGCGCGAGGTGACCGAGGCGGCGGTGGCGGCCACGCTGCAGGCGCTGGCCCGCTTTACTGCCGGCGACGCGCCGCAGAGAAGTGTGCCCGCCGCCGACGGCTGGCGTGGCGTGCTGCCGCAGGCGCGTCGCGCCATCGACTGGTCGCGCGACGACAGCGCAACGGTGCTGGCGAAGATACGCGCGTCCGACGGCCAGCCGGGCGTGGTCGATGCGCTGTTCGGCCAGCCCTGCCGGCTGTTCGACGCGCACCCCGCGACGCTGGAGGCGCTGGCCGGTTTCGGTGGCGCGCCGGGCGACGTATTGGCGCAGCGCGACGGCGCGCTGCTGCGGCGGACCGTCGATGGTGGCGTCTGGATAGGCCGCGTGTCGGTCGCGCTCGGCGACGCCGCGTCGCCGATCAAGCTGCCGGCGACGCAGGCCTTTGCGGCGGAGGCAGCGACGCTGCCCGAGCGCGCGGTGCCGCTCGCGCGGGCAGCCGACGAGTGGGGCGAGCTGCGCTACGCCGAACACGGCGAGCACGGTGCCCGCGTCGGCGTGCTGAGTTTCGACTTCTGCAATGGCGCGATGTCCACCGCGCAGTGCCAGCGCCTGCGCGACGCGCTGGTCGAGGTGAAGCGGCGCGACACGCAGGTCCTGCTGATAGCCGGCGGCGACGGCTTCTTCAGCAATGGCATCGACCTCAACTGCATCGAGGCGGCGGCGCACCGCGACGGCGACAGCGCGGCCGACGAATCGTGGCGCAACATCAACGCGATGAACGACGTCGCGCTGGAAATCATCACGACGACCGACCGCCTCACCGTGTCGCTGCTGCGCGGTAACGCCGGTGCCGGCGGCGCCTTCCTCGCGCTGGCGGCGGACGAGGTGTGGGCGCAGCGCGGCGTCATGCTGAACCCGCACTACAAGAATATGGGCAATCTGTACGGCTCCGAGTACTGGACCTACCTCGCGCCGCGCCGGCTCGGCGCCGACGGCGCGCGTGCGCTGATGCAGAGCCGGCTGCCGCTGTCCGCACCCGAGGCATTGCGCATCGGCTTCGTCGACCGCTGCCTCGACGTGCCGGCCGGCGATGCCCTCGATGCGGCGGTGCAGGAAGCCCGGCTGCTGGCCGCGTCGTACAATCTGCGCGATCGCGTCATGCGCAAGCAGACCGAGCGCGCGGCCCACGAAGCCGAACGACCGCTCGCCGATTACCGCAAGGAAGAACTGTCCCGCATGCACCGCAATTTCTACGGCTTCGATCCCAGCTACCACGTCGCGCGCCACCACTTCGTGCACAAGCTTCCGCATGCCTGGACGCCGCGCCACCTGGCCGTGCACCGTGAGGTGGCTGCGCGATGAACGCGAGCCTGCGCGTGCCCACCGTGCTGGTGGTCGATGACGAGGTCCGCTCGCAGGACGCGATGCGCCGCACGCTGGAAGAGGACTTCACCGTACTCACCGCCAGCGGCGCCGACGACGCGCGCCAGCAGCTGGAGCGGCACGAGGTGAATGTCATCCTGTGCGACCAGCGCATGCCCGGCCTGACCGGCGTGCTGTTCCTGAAGGAGGTGCGCGAGCGCTGGCCCGACGTCGTGCGCATCGTCATTTCCGGCTACACCGATTCGGAAGACATCATCGCCGGCATCAACGACGCCGGCATCTACCAGTACATCCTGAAGCCCTGGGTGCCCGACCACCTGCTGGCCACCGTGCGCAATGCCGCCGAGGCGCAGACGCTGCAGCAGGAAACCGCCCGCCTCGACCTCGAACTGCGCACCGCCACACCCGTGCTGCGCCAGCGCGCCGCGCACAAGCTGGAGCGCGCGCGTCGCACCTTCGGCTTCGATCGCATAGAGCGCTCGACCGGCAGCCCGCTCGATTCGGTGTGCGAAATGGCCGCGCGTGTCGCCCGCTACGACCTGTCGGTGCTGGTGCTCGGCGAATCCGGCACCGGCAAGGAGTTGCTGGCGCGCGCCATCCACTACGCCAGTCCGCGCGCCAATGGCGCCTTCGTCGTCGAGAACTGCGCGGCGATACCGGAAACCCTGCTCGAATCCGAACTGTTCGGCCACAAGCGCGGTGCCTTCACCGGCGCCTACGAGGACCACATCGGCCTCTTCCAGCGCGCCGACGGCGGCACCGTATTCCTCGACGAGATCGGCGAAACCTCGCCCGCCTTCCAGGTGCGCCTGCTGCGTGTGCTGCAGGAAGGCGAGGTGCGCCCGGTCGGCGGCACGCGCGCGGTACCGGTGGACGTGCGCGTCATCGCCGCCACCCACCGCGACCTCGAACAGCGGGTGCGCGAAGGGCTGTTCCGCGAGGATCTGTATTACCGCATCGCCGGCGCCACCTTCACCGTACCGCCGCTGCGCGAGCGCGTCGGCGACATCGAGCCGATCGCCCGCCGCGTGGTCGACGAGGTGGGCATCGAACTGGGCCGCCCCGGCGCCTCGCTGACCGACGAGGCGATGGCGTGTCTGATGGGCTATCCGTGGCCCGGCAACATCCGCGAACTGCGCAACGAACTGGCGCGCGCACTGGCGCTGAGCGACAGCGAACGGATCGAGGCGCAGTCGCTGTCGCTGCGCGTGCTGCACGGTCAGGCCGGCCTCACCGCCACCGCCAGCGCCACCCCGTTGCCGGCGAGCGGCACGCTGGCCGAGCGGCTGGACGCGATCGAAGCCATGGTGCTGCGCGAAACCCTGCTCCGCCACCGCTGGAACAAGACGCGCGCCGCCAAGGAACTGGGTCTGTCCCGGGTCGGTCTGCGTGGAAAGATGGTGCGCTTCGGGCTGGAGGGGTGATGGTCGATGCTGCGACAGTCGCGGGTGGGGTCGATGCGGTGCTCGGCCGCTGGCAGCGCGATCCGCACGCGCTGGTGCAGATCCTGCGCGAAACGCAGGCGCTCACCCACTGGCTGCCGCGCCCGCTGCTCGCCCACATCGCCGCCGCACTCGGTCTGACGCTGGCCCACGTCGAAGGCGTGGCCGGCTTCTACCGCTTCTTTCACACCCGTCCGGTCGGCCGCACGCGAGTGCTGTTCTCCGACAACATCACCGACCGCATGCTGGGCAGCGAAACGCTGCTGGCGCAGCTGTGCGCACGCCTCGGCGTCGCACCGGGCGAGGTCGACGCGCAGGGCCGCTTCAGTGTCGACCGCTGTTCCTGTACCGGACTGTGCGATCAGGGGCCGGCGCTGCTGGTCAATCACCACCCGGTCGTCACGCGACTGGACGCAGCGCGCGTCGATGCGCTCGCCGATCTGCTGCTCGCCGACACGCCGGTGGAACAGTGGCCGGCGGCGTGGTTCGACGTGATCGACGGTGTGCAGCGCGCCGACGTGCTGCTGAGCGGCCTGGCCGCCGACACGCCCGCCTTGCCGGCGGTGCTCGCGCAGTCGCCGCAGGCCCTGCTCGACGAGGTGGCGACATCCGGCCTGCGCGGCCGCGGCGGCGCGGGCTTCCCGACCGCGCGCAAGTGGCAGGCCTGTCGCGACGCGGCAGGCGACCTGCGCGTCGTCGTCTGTAACGCCGACGAGGGCGAGCCCGGCACCTTCAAGGACCGCGTGCTGCTGGCGAGTCACGCCGACGCCGTGTTCGACGGCATGACGGTGGCGGCGCGCGCGGTCGGCGCGCAGCAGGGCTTTCTGTATCTGCGTGGCGAATACCGTTTCCTGCTGCCGCAGCTCGAACAGGTGCTCGCGCGCCGCCGCGCGCAGGGCCTGCTCGGCCGTGACGTGGGCGGCGTCGCCGGCTTCGGTTTCGACATCGCCATCCATCTGGGCGCCGGCGCCTATGTCTGCGGCGAGGAATCGGCGCTGATCGAATCGCTCGAGGGCAAGCGCGGCACGCCGCGCATCCGCCCGCCCTTTCCGGTGCAGGCTGGCTACCTCGGCCGACCGACCGTGGTGAACAACGTCGAAACCTTCTGCGCGGTCGCCCACATCGCCCGCCGCGGCGGCGCCTGGTGGGCCGGCATCGGCACCACGCAATCGACCGGCACCAAGATCCACTCGGTGTCCGGCGACTGCGCGCGACCCGGCCTGTACGAATATCCGCTGGGCACGCCCATCGCGCAGATCCTGGCCGATTGCGGCGCGCGCGACGTGCAGGCGGTGCAGGTCGGCGGGCCGTCCGGCGCCTGCGTGCCGGCGTCGGAAGCGGGCCGCGCCATCGCCTTCGAGGACGTGCCGAGCGCCGGCGCCTTCATGGTGTTCGACCGCACGCGCGACCTGTTCGAGGTGGCGCGCCACTTCGCCCGCTTCTTCGCGCACGAGAGCTGCGGCCTGTGCACGCCCTGTCGCGTCGGCACCGAACTGGTGGTGCGTCGGCTGGACAAGCTGGCGCACGCGCGCGGCGCCGGCAGCGCGTCCGCCTTCGACATCGACCGCCTGCACGATCTCGATACGGTGCTGCACAGCGGCACCCACTGCGGCCTCGGCGCCTCGGCCTGCAATCCGCTGCGCGACACGATGCGTCATTTCGGCGCCGCCTACGCGCAGCGCGCGACCGCGCCGCAGTTCCAGCCGGATGTCGACCTCGACGCCGAACTGTCGTCGGCGCGCCGCGCCACCGGCCGCAGCGACGCCGGCGCGCATCTGCACACGGACACGCCGGCATGAGCGCTGTCGATCCGACCTTCGACCTCGACGGCCAGCCGGTCGCGCTGCAGCCGGGCGACACGATACTGAGCGCCGCCGCGCGCGCCGGGCTGGACATTCCGCACCTGTGCTGGAGCGAAGAGGTGTCCGGCAGCGCGTCGTGCCGGCTGTGCACCGTGCTGGCCGAAGGCCGCCCGGTGGCCGCCTGCGTGACGCCGGCGGTGGCCGGCCAGAAGGTCGAGTGCCGCACGCCGTCGCTGGCTACGCAGCGGCTGCGGCTCTTGCAGATGCTGTTCGTCGAGGGCAATCACTTCTGCCCCGGCTGCGAAAAGAGCGGCAACTGCCTGCTGCAGGTTCAGGCTGAACGCGCCGGCATGACCGACCTGAACTTCGAGGTGCTGAACCCGGAGCGTCCGGTCGATGCCAGCCACCCGGACGTGCTGTTCGAACCGAACCGCTGCATCCTGTGCCAGCTCTGCGTGCGCGCCAGCGACGAGATCGACGGCAAGCGGGTGTTCGCCATCGGCGGCCACGGCATCGCCACCCGGCTGCTGATCGACAGCCCGAGCGGCCGCCTCGGCGACAGCGCGCTGTCGGTGGACGACCGCGCCGCCCACATCTGCCCGGTCGGCGCACTGCTGCCCAAGCGGGTCGGCTTCGCGGTGCCGATCGGCCAGCGCCGCTTCGACACAGAGGACACGCGCGGATGAACGCGAGCTCCCCGTCGCCGCGCAAGCTGCGCGTCGCCACCGTGTCGCTGGCGGGCTGTTTCGGCTGCCACATGTCGCTGCTCGACATCGACGAGCGGCTGTTCGATCTGGTCGAGCGGGTCGACTTCGACCGCTCGCCGCTGACCGACATCAAGACCGTCGGCGAGCACGACCGATGCGACATCGGCCTGGTCGAAGGCGGCCTGTGCAACGCCGAGAACGTCGAGGTGCTGCGTGCCTTCCGCGCCCGCTGCACCGTGCTGGTGGCGGTCGGCGCCTGCGCCATCACCGGCGGCCTGCCGGCGCTGCGCAATCATCTGGACGTCGGCGACATCATGCAGTCGGTGTATGGTCGGGTGCCTGACGACCCGGAACTTCCGCTGCCGCTGAACCGCGTGCTGCCGATACACGAGGTGGTGCGCATCGACCACGCGCTGCCCGGCTGCCCGCCGCCGGCCGACGCCTTCTGGCAACTGCTGCAGGACCTGATGGCCGGCCGCACGCCGGTGCCAGCGCCCGGTCTGATCCGCTACGACTGAAGCCATGGATACGCGCCCGCTCGAAACCGCTGCAGACTCCAAAGGATTGCGTCGCATCGCGATCGACCCGCTGTCGCGCGTCGAGGGCCACGGCAAGGTGACGCTGCTGCTCGACGACGACAATCGCGTGCGCCAGGCGCGGCTGCACATCGTCGAATTCCGCGGCTTCGAGAAATTCATCGAAGGCCGGCCCTACTGGGAAGTGCCGGTCATGGTGCAGCGGCTGTGCGGCATCTGCCCGGTGTCGCACCATCTGGCCGCGTCGAAGGCGTTCGACCGCGTGGTCGGCGGCTGGCCGGTGCCGCCAGCGGCCGACCGCATCCGCCGGCTCATGCACTACGGCCAGATCGTGCAGAGTCACGCGCTGCACTTCTTCCACCTCGCCTCGCCCGACCTGCTGTTCGGCTTCGACGCCGAGGTCGACCGCCGCAACATCGTCGGCGTGGCCGCCGCCTTCCCGGACGCCGCGCGTCAGGGCGTCATGCTGCGCAAGTTCGGGCAGGAGGTGATCCGCATCACCTCGGGCAAGCGCATTCACGGCACCGGCGCTATACCCGGCGGCATGAACCGCGCGGTCGATCCGGCCGAACGCGACGCGCTGCGCGCCGAACTGCCGCAGGTGCTGGCCTGGGCGCAGGACGCGGTGACGCTGGCCCGCCGCCTGCACGAAAGCCTGCCGGCGCGCTACGCCGACTTCGCCGACACGCCGGCGGCCATGATGTCGCTGGTCGGCCGCGACGGCGCGATGGAGCTGTACGACGGCGTGCTGCGCTTGCGCGAGGCCGACGGCCGCATCGCCATCGACGGCTTCGACGACCAGCGCTACCGCGAACTGATCGCTGAAGCGGTCAAGCCCTGGACCTATATGAAGTTTCCCTACCGCCGCGACCTCGGCGTCGATGACGGCTGGTACCGCGTCGGCCCGCTGGCGCGCGTGCAGAACTGCGATTTCATCCCGACCCCGCGCGCCGAAGAGGCGCGCCAGGCCTTCGTCGCCGCGCACGGCGGCCGGCCGGTGCACGCGGTGCTGGCCACCCACTGGGCGCGCATGATCGAACTGCTGCACGGTGTCGAGACAGTCGCCGCGCTGCTCGACGACCCACTGATCACCGGCGGTCCGCTGCAGGCCGAGGGCACGCGCCAGCACTCGGGCGTCGGCATCATCGAAGCGCCGCGCGGCACGCTGATCCACGAATACGAAGTCGGCGACGACGATCTGGTCACGCGCTGCAATCTGATCGTGTCGACCACGCACAACAATCAGGCGATGAACGAGGCCGTGCGCGCGGTGGCGCTGCGCTACCTCGACGGCGAAACGATTACCGAAGGTCTGCTCAACCACATCGAAGTGGCGGTGCGCGCCTACGATCCCTGCCTGTCCTGCGCCACGCACGCGCTCGGCCAGATGCCGCTGGCGGTGAGCCTGCGCGCCGCCGACGGCCGCGTGCTCGACCACGTACTGCGCAGCTCGACCGGCGAACTGCTGCGCGACGGCCCGACGCACGACGCCGAGGCGGCGCAATGACGGCGCCGCTGCTGGTGCTGGGCTGGGGCAACCCGAGCCGCGGCGACGACGCGCTGGGCCCGATGCTCGTCGATGCGCTGGCGGCGTATGCGGGGCGCGCCCTGCCCGCCGGCAGCGTGGACTGCCTCAGCGACTACCAACTGCAGATCGAGCACGCGCTCGATCTGGTCGGCCGCGAACGCGTGCTCTTCGTCGACGCCGCGCGCGGGCTGGATGCCGCCTGTCAGATGCGCAGGGTCGAGCCGCAACGCGAGCGCCGGATCACCAGCCACGCGCTGTCGCCGGAAGCGCTGCTGCAGGTATTCGTCGATCTGCAGCAGCGCGAACCGCCGCGCTGTGATGTACTGGCCATCCGCGGCCGCCGCTGGGAACTGGGCGAGCAGCCGGATGCGCAGGCCGTGGCCGATCTCGAACAGGCGCTCGTCCGGGCGCGCGAATGGCTGCACGACGCCGTCGCTCGCGGCGCGCACACCGAAGGAGTAAATGCATGAACATGCTCTGGTTGCAGTCCGGCGGCTGCGGCGGCTGCAGCATGTCGCTGCTGTGCGCCGACACCGACGATTTCCACGGTCAGCTGCGCGACGCCGGCATAGCTCTGCTGTGGCATCCGTCGCTGTCGCTGGACAGCGGCACTGAGGTGACCGCGCTGCTCGGCCGCATTCTCGACGGCGATCTGCCGCTGGACGCGCTGTGCGTCGAAGGTTCGCTGCTGCGCGGGCCGAATGGTACGGGCCGGTTCCACATCATGGCCGGCACCGGTCTGCCGATGATCGAATGGGTGCGCAAGCTCGCCGCGAAGGCGCGCCACGTGATCGCCATCGGCAGCTGCGCCGCCTGGGGCGGCGTCACCGCCGGCGGCGACAACCCGACCGACGCCTGCGGCCTGCAGTACGAGGACGACGTGCGCGGCGGCCTGCTCGGCGGCGACTTCCGTGCTCGTGGCGGCCTGCCGGTGATCAATATCGCCGGCTGTCCGACCCACCCGAGCTGGGTGCTCGACACGCTGATGGCGCTGGCCGCCGACGGCTTCACCGAAGCCGACCTCGACACGCTGGGCCGGCCGCGCTTCTACGCCGACCAGCTGGTGCACCACGGCTGCACGCGCAACGAGTACTACGAATTCAAGGCCAGCGCCGAAAAGCCCTCCGACCTCGGCTGCATGATGGAACACATGGGCTGCAAGGGCACGCAGGCGCACGCCGACTGCAACACCCGGCCGTGGAACGGCGAGGGCTCCTGCACCCGCGGCGGCTACGCCTGCATCAGCTGCACCGAACCCGGCTTCCAGGAACCGGGCCACCCCTTCCACGCCACACCCAAGCTCGCCGGCATCCCGATCGGCCTGCCGACCGACATGCCCAAGGCCTGGTTCGTCGCGCTGGCCTCACTGTCGAAGTCGGCGACGCCCAAGCGGGTGAAGGTGAACGCGGTGTCCGACCACGTGGTGGTGCCGCCGGTGGCGAGACGGACGAGGTTGAAGTGACGGTGAGAAGATGAATGTTGCGGTAGCCATCGAGCTTTTCGCTGCTTCACTCGGATTGTTTAGCAGCGCTTTTTTCTGTGTTGGAGTCCTTCACTTGAAGGACTCCACCCTTGAGTCGATTGCAACACGTATGTGGGGCAAGGGCGAACTAATCGCGGTCGAATTGGCGCAACAGAAATCAGATTTTGTGTTCGGTGCATTGCTCCTCTTTTCGGCATTCACGGCGCAGTTCGTGGCTAGACTCGGCCCCCCAGAAATGTCTTCTCATCGGGTTGCGGACTCTGTAGTCGTGGGCGCTCTTGGAGCATTCGGTCTTGCCGGTCTGTTCGTGCTCTTGCTGTACTTCCCATATCGCCGTCACCGCAGAATCGCAGTCGACCGATTAAATAGGTCTACTGAGGGCAAGCTGTGAAAGGGGCTTACGCATGACCCGCCTCCTCGTCGGCCCCTTCAACCGCGTCGAGGGCGATCTCGAAGTGACGCTGGACGTCGCCGACGGTCGCGTCGCATCGGCGCACGTCAATGCGCCGATGTACCGCGGCTTCGAGCAGATCCTGCGCGGGCGCGAGCCGCATGACGCGCTGGTGTATGTGCCGCGCATCTGCGGCATCTGTTCGGTGTCGCAGTCGGTGGCGGCCGCGCGTGCGCTGGCCGATCTCGGCGGCATCACGATGCCGGCCAACGGCCAGCACGTCACCAATGTGATTCTCGCCACCGAAAATCTGGCCGATCACCTGACCCACTTCTACCTGTTCTTCATGCCGGATTTCGTGCGCCCGGTGTACGCCAGCCGGCCCTGGCATGCCGAGGCGGTGCGCCGCTTCACGCCGCAGACCGGCGAACGGGTACGCGCCGCGATCGCCGCGCGCCAGCGCTGGTTCACGCTGCTCGGCACGTTGGCCGGCAAGTGGCCGCACACGCAGAGCATCGACCCCGGTGGCTCGACGCGCGCCATCGACGCCGCCGAACGCGTGCGCCTGCTGGCCCGCGTGCGCGAATTCCGCCGCTTCCTCGAAACCCACACCTATGCCGCGCCGCTGGAACAGGTGGCCGCGCTCGATTCGGAAGCCGCGCTCGACGCCTGGCACGCCGCCGACCCGCTGAACGGCGACCTGCACTTCTTCCTGACCGTCGCCCGCGACGCGACGCTGGCCACGCTCGGGGTTGGCTCCGGCCGCTTCCTCAGCTACGGCGCCTACCCGCAGCCTGAGGGCGGCACCGCGCTGGGCGCAGGCGTCTGGCACGCCGGCGCGCTGTCGCCGCTCGACCCGGCCGCCATCCGCGAAGACGCCACGCACGCCTGGCTGAGCGATGCCGGCGGCCCGCAGCATCCGCGCAGCGGCGTCACGCGGCCGGAACCGGACAAGGCGGGCGCCTACACCTGGAACAAGGCGCCGCGGCTGGCCGGCGAGGTGGTCGAAACCGGCGCCATCGCGCGCCAGCTGGCGAGCGGCCATCGGCTCATCGTCGATCTGGTCGGCCGTTACGGCGGCACGGTCTACACCCGCGTCGTCGCCCGCCTGCTCGAACTCGCGCGCGTCGTGCTCATGATGGAAGACTGGCTGCGCGCCGTGCGGCCGGGCGAACCCTTCTGCACGCCGGGCCGGTTGCCGGACGAAGGCAGCGGCGCCGGCCTCGGCGAAGCGGCGCGCGGCAGTCTGGGTCACTGGATTTCGGTGCGCGATGGCCGCATCGCCAACTACCAGATCGTCGCGCCCACCACCTGGAACTTCTCGCCACGCGACGCCGCCGGCCGCCCCGGCGCGCTGGAGTCGGCACTCGAAGGCGCGCCGGTGCGCGAGGGCGAAACGACGCCGGTGGCGGTGCAGCACATCGTGCGGTCTTTCGATCCGTGCATGGTGTGTACGGTGCACTGAGTCGTTGGCGGCAAGCGGCGCGTATCGAATCGCGCCATATCCCGGTTGGCGCGATATTGCTTTTTGTGCCAATATTGTGGCGCGATAATTGAATTGCGCCACTGAAATGACCCGGCCCCGCTCATCCATCGATCCGCACACGCTCGCCGCACTGATCGCCCGCCACGCGGAGGGCGTCGGTGTGGATGGTTTGATGCGCGCGCTCGGCGAAGGGGTGGCGCGGCGCACGTTGCAGCGCCGGCTGGCCGAGCTGGTCGCTCAGGGGCGTGTCCTGACGCGAGGCGAGGCGCGGGCGCTGAAGTATTTCCCGGCGCCTGCCGGCTCCGTGCTGGCGGCGATGGAGCCTCTGCCGGCCGCCGCCCCGGCACCCTATGTGACGCTGTCCGCCGAGGGCGCCGAGCTGCGCGATCTGGTGCGCCGGCCGCTGCATCTGCGTCGCCCGGTCGGTTACGACATCGGATTCGTCGAGCGCTATCGCGCCAATGACACCTTCTATCTGCCAGAACCGCTGCGGGCGCAGCTGCATGTGCTCGGTCGCTCACCGGTCGGCGAAGCGGCTGCGGGCGCTTTTGCCGGCGACATCCTGAACCGGCTGCTGATCGACCTGTCCTGGGCCTCGTCGCGGCTGGAGGGCAACACCTATTCGCGGCTCGATACCGAACGCCTGATCGAACTGGGCGAAATCGCCGAGGGCAAGGACGCGCTCGAAACGCAGATGATCCTGAACCACAAGGCGGCCATCGAGTACCTGGTGCATGGCGCAGGCCGCATCCGCGTCGATCGCGAAACGCTGCTGTCGCTGCACGCGCTGCTGTCGGACGGCCTGCTGCGCGATCCGCAGGCCGGCGGCCGGGTGCGCAGCCGGGCGGTCGAGATCAGCGGCAGCGTGTATCGGCCGCTGGCGCTGCCGCAGCAGCTCGACGAACTGTTCGGCATCGTCACCGACATTGCCGCCGACATCGAAGACCCGTTCGAGCAGGCCTTCTTCCTGATGGTGCACCTGCCCTATCTGCAGCCCTTCGAGGACGTGAACAAGCGGGTGTCGCGGCTGGCCGCCAACATTCCGCTGATCCGCACCAATCTGTGCCCGCTGTCCTTCATCGATGTGCCGCAGCAGGCCTATGTCGATGCGATGATCGCGGTCTACGAGCTGAACCGCATCGAGCTGCTGCGTGACGTGTTCGTGCAGGCCTATGCCCGTTCGTGCCAGCAGTATGTCGCCGTTACGCAGCAACTGGTGCCGCCCGACACCTTCCGCCTGCGCCATCGAAAGGCGCTGACCGAAGCGGTACGCGCCATCGTGCTGGGCGGGCTGCCGGCGAATGCATCAACGGCACGCACGGTGATGCCGGCCGCCGTGGCGGAAGCCGACCAGGCGCGCTTCGCCGAGCTGGTGCTGCAGGAGTTCCGCTCGCTGCACGAAGGAAACGCCGTCCGCTTCGGACTGCGCCCGCTGGAATTTGCCGACTGGCTGGCCGCGCACGGCGGGTCGATCAACACGAGCTCATCGGAGTCATGACATGCAGCGTTTCACCATTTCCCTCGACGACCAGCTGGCCGCCCAGTTCGACGACTGGATCGCGCAGCGCGGCTACGGCAACCGGTCGGAGGCGGTGCGCGACCTGTTCCGCGCCGAACTGGACCGCACGGCACAGCAGACCGGCAAGGCGACGCACTGCGTGGCCTGCCTGTCCTACGTGTTCAACCACCACGAACGCGACCTGGCCGAGCGCATCATCAGCCTGCAGCACGCGCACCACGACCTGACGGTGTCGTCGATGCACGCCCACCTCGACCACGACTACTGCCTCGAAACCGTCATCCTGAAAGGCGAGATCGCCACCGTGCGGCAGTTCGCCGACGCCGTTTGCGCTGAGCGCGGCGTGCACCACGGGCAGATCAATCTGATCAGCGTCGAACTGGACGCCGGCCATCATCACGCCGGGCCGGGCGGCCATCGCTACACGCGGCGGCACGAGCGCGGCGGCCACGGCCACGTGCACATCAAGCCCAGCACCTGACGTCAGCACCGCAGCCGCAGCATTGATCGAAACGGCAGCGCACTGACCACCGTGCAGCCGGCCGTCGCGCCGGAACGCTTGCCCGGCTTAGCGCCCTGGCTGGCACGCTTCTCGCGTATGAAGACTGTTCCACCTCTTCATACAAAAAGATGAACACGAAAAAAGGCTGTTCAGGGAAGGTGCTGCGGGCGCCGTCGTCGTCCGTGTCAGGACTGCTGCCGCTGCTGTGCGTGCCCGTCATCGGGGCGTCGGGCACCGCGCTGGCGCACGAAGCGGCGCCGTCGGCCCACCATCTCGACGCGGTGACCATCGAGGGCCACTACGACAACGCGGTCGGCACGTCCGATGCCGCCAGCCAGGGCCGCGTCACCGCGCGGCTGATCGAGAACCGGCCGACGCTGCGTCCGGCCGAGGTGCTGGAGTTTGTGCCGGGCGTCATCGTCACGCAGCACAGTGGCGGCGGCAAAGCGAACCAGTACTTCCTGCGCGGCTTCAACCTCGACCACGGCACCGACTTCGCCACCTATATAGATGGCATGCCGGCCAATATGCCGACGCACGCGCACGGCCACGGCTACACCGACCTGAACTGGCTGATCCCGGAGCTGGTCGGTCGCATCGACTACCGCAAGGGGCCGTACTACGCCGAAGAAGGCGATTTCGCGTCGGCCGGGTCGGCGCGGCTGCGGCTGGTCGACCGGCTCGATTACGGTACCGCCGAAGTGACCATCGGTCAGGACGGCCACCGACGCGGCCTGCTGATGAATTCGCACGCGCTCGGCGCCGGCACGCTGCTGTACGCGCTCGAAACCTCGCGCAGCGACGGCCCCTGGGACAACCCGGAAGACTTCCGCCGCATCAACGGCGTGCTGCGCTACACGCTGGGCGAAGGCGCCAACCGCACCGCGCTGACCGCGATGGCCTATACCGCGCGCTGGGACTCGACCGACCAGATTCCGCTGCGCGCCGTGCAATCGGGCCTGATCGGCCGCTACGGCACGGTGGACCCGACTGACGGCGGCAAGACGCAGCGCTACAGCCTGTCGGTCGATCACCAGCGCGCCTACGACGACGGCGCCTTCCGCTTCAATGCCTACGCCATCCAGTCGGAGCTGGACCTGTGGTCCAACTTCACCTACTTCCTCGAAAACCCGGCCGACGGCGACCAGTTCCGCCAGTCCGAACAGCGCACCGCGCTCGGCATGGCGATGAGCCGCAGCTGGGACAGCCAGTTCGCCGGCCGGCCGATGACCAATACGCTGGGCGTGCAGCTGCGGCACGACAGGCTGAGCCCGGTCGGGCTCTACTCGACGGTCGCGCGCAGCACCACCGGTGTGATCCAGCAGAGCCGCGTGCGCCAGACCAGCGTTGGCCTGTACGGCGAGAACAGCGTGCAATGGACGCCCTGGCTGCGCAGCCTGGCCGGGTTGCGCCTCGACCGCTACGACTTCGACGTCGCCAGCTCGATCGCCGCCAACAGCGGCGACGCGTCCGACCACATCGCCTCGCCCAAGCTGTCCTTCGTGTTCGGGCCGTGGGCGCGCACCGAATACTTCGTGAACTACGGCTACGGCTTCCACAGCAACGACGCCCGCGGCACCACGGCGCGCGTCACCGCCAAGGGCGGGCTGCCGGCCGATCCGGTCGATGCGCTGGTGCGCACCAAGGGCGGTGAAGTCGGCGTGCGCACCGAGTGGGTGCCTGGTCTGCAGAGTTCGCTCGCGGTATGGACGCTGAAGCTCGATTCGGAACTGCTGTTCGTCGGCGACGCCGGCGAAACCGAACCCAACCGCGCCAGCAAGCGCAGCGGCATCGAGTGGAACAACCGGTGGACGGTGCGCCCCTGGTTGCTTCTGGACCTCGACGTCGCCGCGTCGCGCGCTCGCTTCACCGAGGACGACCCGGCCGGCAATCACGTGCCGGGCGCCGTCGACCGCGTCGTCGCTGCAGGCCTCAGCCTGACCGAAGACAACCCGCTGGCCAGCGGCTGGTTCGGTCACCTGCAGATCCGGCACGTCGGCCCGCGCCCGCTGGTCGAAGACAACTCGGTGCGTTCCGACTCGACCACGCTGGCCTACCTGCGCATCGGCCACCGTCTCACCCGCGACCTGCGGCTGATGCTGGATGTGTTCAACCTGTTCGACAGCGGCGACAACGACATCGAGTACTTCTACACCTCACGCCTGCGCGGCGAAGCGGCAGGTGGCGTCGATGACCGTCACTTCCATCCGGTCGAACCGCGCAGCGTGCGGCTGACGCTGAATGCACGGTTCTGAGCCCGATTCGCGGGCTGAGCTTGGGCGGGCTTCTGTGGGAGGGGTCTTCTGACCCCGACAGCGGCCTGAATCGAAGCCGAGCAGCCTGCCAACGCCGCATCGCGACCAAAGGTCGCCCCCACAGGGACTGAGCCCGATCCGCCGTCGAAGCCTGGGCGGGGGGCTGTGGGAGGGGTGTTCTGACCCCGACGGTGGCTTGAATCGAAGCCTGCGGACTGCCACGGCCGCGTCGCGGTCAGAAGACCGCTCCCACAGGGGGGTGCGCTTGATCAACGATCCGAGCCCGGGCCCGGGTTCTGCAGGAAGAGGTGTGCCCGATCCGCGGCTCGGGCGGGGCTTCTGTGGGAGGGGTCTTCTGACCCCGACAGCAGCCTGAATCGAAGCCGGCGGACTGCAGCGGCCCTGTCGAGGCCAAGGCCGTTCCCACAGGGGCTGAGTCTGATCCGCGGGCTAAGCCTGGACGGGATTCTGTGGGAGGGGTCTTCTGACCCGACAGCGGCCTGCATCGAAGTCGGGCGGTTTGCCAACGCCGCAATCGCGACCAAAGGTCGCTCCCACAGGATCGCACCCTGTTCGCCGCCTGAGCCGGGTTTTGTGGGAGCGAGCTTGCTCGCGATGCAGCCAGTACCGTACGCGCCTACTCCTCGACCAGCTTCACCTTCACATACCGCCCCTTCACCATGCCGCCATCCAGCCGCAGCACCGCCTCCTTCGCGATGCTGCGGTCGACGGCGACGAAGGTGAGGTAGTCGGTCACGTCGATGCGGCCGATCTGTTCGCGGGTGAAGCCGGCGTAGGCGGTGAGCGCGCCGAGTACGTCGCCGGGGCGCATCTTTTCCTTGCGGCCGCCCAGTATCTGCAGCGTGGCCATCGGCGGTACCAGCGGGGCGTCGCTGCTGGCTTCGAGTTCGGCCAGCGTGCCCCACTCCAGCGGGCGACCCTGCGCTTCCTCGATGCGCTGCGCGCGCACCTTCTCGAACGGGGCCGCCAGTGCCCATGCGGCACCTTCGGCGTCGCCGCGACCGGTGCGGCCGATGCGGTGCACGTGCACCTCGGGGTCGGGCGTGACCTCGACGCTGATCACCGCGTCCAGCGCGTCGATGTCCAGCCCGCGCGCGGCGACGTCGGTCGCCACCAGCACCGACACGCTGCGCTGGGCGAAGCGCAGCAGTGCGCGGTCGCGGTCACGCTGTTCGAGGTCGCCCGACAGCTCGATGGCCTCGATGCCGGCTTCACGCAGTGCCGCCACCACCTCGCGGCAGCGCCGCTTGGTGTTGCAGAAGGCGATGGTGCTGACCGGCCGGTAATGGCGCAGCAGGCGCAGCACGGCCTCCGGTCGTTGCGCCTCGTCGACCTCGAAGAAGCGCTGGCGGATCTTGTGTTCGGCGTGCTGCATCTCGACCGTGATGCGCTCGGGCTTGCGCAGGAACTGCGCCGCGAGGCGCTCGATGCCCTCGGGAAAGGTGGCCGAGAACAGCAGCGTCTGCCGCTCGCGCGGGCACTGGCGCGCGACGTGCGTGATGTCGTCGAGGAAGCCCATGTCGAGCATGCGGTCGGCTTCGTCGAGCACCAGCGTATTCACGCCACGCAGGTCGAGCGTGGCGCGCTCCAGGTGGTCGATGATGCGGCCCGGCGTGCCGACGATGACGTGCGCGCCGTGCGACAGGCTGTCGACCTGCGGGCCGATCTTGCTGCCGCCACACAGCGTGAGTACCTTGATGTTGTCGGTGCCGCGCGCCAGGCGGCGGATTTCCTTCGCCACCTGGTCGGCCAGCTCGCGCGTCGGGCACAGCACCAGCGCCTGCGGCGAGAACCAGCGCGGGTTCAAGCGGGCCAGCAACGGCAGCGCGAAGGCGGCGGTCTTGCCGCTGCCGGTCTTGGCCTGCGCGATCAGATCGCGCCCGGCCAGCGCCACGGGCAACGCGGCGGCCTGCACCGGCGTCATCGCGTCGAAACCGAGCGTGCGCAGGTTGGCGAGGGTGTCGGGCGACAGCGGCAGGCTGTCGAAGGCGGTATCGGGGGAGGGGGAAGCGGCAGAGGTCATGCCGGATTATCCGCGATCCGGCGCTGTGGCGCCCCTGGTCAACTGTCGCAGCCCTGCCTCATGCGGCCGGGCTGCGACCCAATCAGCGGCAATGCGGTTCAGCGAATCACGCCGCAGGCCACGCGCGCGCCGCCGCCGCCGAGCGGGGCTGGGTGGTCGGCGTGGTTGTCGCCGCCTGCGTGCACCATCAGCGAGCGCCCGGTCAGGTCAGCCGTCTTCAGGCGCGGTGCCAGCACCGGGTTGGTCGCATTGCCCGACGCATCGACGTAGAGCGGCGGCAGATCGCCCAGATGGCCGTCGCCCCACGGCGTGCCGTGCTTGTTGCTGCCCGCCGGATCGTAATGGCCGCCCGCCGCCAGCGCCGGCACCTTCTTGCCATCCTTGTCCATCGGCTCGCAGCTCGGGTTCTGGTGCACGTGGAAACCGTGCAGTCCGGGCGGCAGGCCCTGCAGCGCCGGGGTGAACACCAGGCCGTAGCGGCTTTCCGAAATCGTCACATTGCCGACTGGCGTGCCGACGCCCTTTTCATCAACCACGCTGACCGGCACCACGACATCGGCGCTGGCCGCGCCGCTCGCGGCCATCATCAACGCAACAATCATCTTTTTCATTTGACATCCTCCTTGAGCTCGTCTTTCGGATGCGACGCAATCGCGCGCGCGTCGTGCGACAAGCATATCGTCATCACGCCGCAAGGCGGACGACAATCTTTCAGGCGCGGCCGGCGACGATGTCGGCAAAGCCCGCCGCGGTGAGCGAGCGCGCCTGCGCGAAGCCGCCGACGAAGCGCGCCGACAGCACTGAAATCACGAACAGCGAAAAGTCGCCGAAGGAGAACAGCTCTTCGCTTTCCGGCAGCCGTGCCAGATAGGCGGCGCGCGCCACATCGTGGTCGGGCGCGCCGACCGGGCAGACCTCGGCCCGGCCGCGCACGCTCAGCCGCGGCAGCGCCAGCGGCGACTCGCCGGCCGCCAGCGGCGCGGTGATCAGCAGCGCGACCTCGGGGTGGTCGCGCATGTCGGCGGTATGGCTCGCCAGCGCGCTGACGTGGATGACGAAGCGCCCGTCCGGCAACAGCGCACAGGGCACCATCGAAACGGCCGGCTCGCCCTCGTGCAGTGTCGCCAGCGCTGCCACCGGCTGCCGGGCGAGCAGATCGCGCAGTGCCTGGGCCTGTTCGGGCGTCATCGTGTTCAGGCGCGCCAGGGCAGGTTCATCACCGTGCCGTCGGGCAGCGTGACCGTGTCGCCCAGCGGCATCGCCGATACGAACTCGCTGTCGCATTCGGCGAAGATCTGGTGCACCGCATTCGCCGGCAGGATGAGCGTGTCGCCGGCCGTATAGCGAACCTCCTGCCCCTCGACCGTCGCCCGCCCGCTGCCGCTGAGGATGAGCACCACCTCTTCGCCGCTGTGGCGGTGCGGCGGTGTCGCCGCGCCCGCTTCCATGCGCCCGCGCCACATTTCGATCTGCCGCGCGCCGCTGGCGGGTGTGGCGACGCCCGCGATGTGGTTGCCCTGCATCGAGTGGGTCTGGTTCCGAGCGAATGAAAAGACGGCCACGGCGGTTCTCCGTAAGTGGGGCGGGAAAGCGGCGCCAGTGTGCCCCTCGGCGACCTGCGCTGCCGTGAAGCTCGCCACGCCCCCGATCAGGCCGGGCGCCAGGGCTGCACCTTGTCCTGTTCCGCCGGGTCGTTGCGCGCCACCACCGCGCGCGCCGGCTGCGTCGCGCTCAGGTTCACCGCCTCGTGCGGCACGCCCGGCGGCACGAACAGGAACTCGCCGGCCCGGCTGATCACCTCGTTCTCCAGCGCCTCGCCCCAGCGCGTCAGTACCTCGCCCTCCAGCACGTAGATGCCGGTCTCGTAACCGACATGCAGATGCGGCTCCGAGCGTGCGCCGGGCGGAATCACCACCAGGTGCATCGACAGGCCGCGGGCGCCGACGGTTTGCCCGGAAATGCCGACGAAGTAGGGCAGGCGCTGCGCGGTGGACACCTCCGTCGTCGGTGTGACTGCGTGTACGCGCGGGTTCTCTGCGGCGTGCATGGCATGCTCCTTCCGTGTGCCGCTTCCGGTAGTGCGCGGCGAATGGCGCCGAGCGGCGCCGGTCGTCGACGGCCCGTCGCTAGCGATAGCGTGCGGCGGTGATGAACTGGTTGAAGGTTTCGCACCACACGATCACCGATGAATAGTCGGACGGGTTGATCGAAGCGGGCACTGGCACAACGAAGTTGCGGAAGGTGCGAACGTCGCCGACCCTCACCATGCGGTCCTTGAGTCGCAGGAAATCGGCTTCGGTCTCGACGAACTCCGGCGACAGGTAGAGCTTGTAATCCGGGCCGGGCGCCAGCTCGCCCTCGAACACGATGGCTTCCGCGCCGATCGACACCTTGCCTTCGCCCCAGTGCAGCGCATCGCTGTCCTTCAGATCGCGGCGGAAGTGAGCCTCATGGCTTGCCGCCGTCGCCTGTGCGGCCACCTCTTCGCCAGAGGGTGCAGGCGGCGCGATCAGGATCGGCAGCGCGTAGATGCCGAGCGCGAAGCCGACGGCGGCCGACAGGGCATGCGTCAGGGCGAGGAGCAGCGATTTTTTCATGGCGTGTCCGTCATCAGGGCGGCGGCGTCACGGAGCCGTCAGCGGCGTCAGCGCCCGCAGCCGCATGGCGTGCGGCCGCGGCCGTTACAGAAAGAGCAGGGCACGAACCGGCCGAGCACCAGGCCGGCGCTGCCCGGCCCTTCTCCAGAGCCATGGCAGGCGCCGCAGAGGACAGAGCCGCTGTTGCCGCAGCGCGTGCAGTTCGGGGCGCCGACTGACGCGCTGCGCCGGCGGCGGCCGGTCTGCGTGCGCTCGCCGAGCCGCAGGCCAAGCTTCTCGGCAATCAGGCCCAATACCGCCAGCAGTGCGACGGTGAGTACGCCCTTCAGCCAGACGGGCGGCATGTCGGCCGACCAGATCAGTCCGAGGCCGCAGAACGCTGCGCAGACGATCAGCAACTCGAGCAGGGTGCGCCAGAACAGCAGGATCAGGCACGCGCCGACAAGGGTGAGGACGACGAGGGCTTCGGGCGTCATGATGACCTCCGTCAGGGAACGGGTCGCGTGGCGGGCACGCTGCGCTATTCGTCCTTCGTCGGCTCCAGCACGAACACCATGCCCAGTGCCCCCACCGATACCGTGCGCTCATTCACCGTCGTGTAGGACGCGATGCCCAGGGGATGATGCGTCGACGTGAACGCCGTCAGCGCCCCGATGCCGAGCACGCTGGCCAGCGGGCTGCGTTCGGCGATGACCTCCTTGATCTTGGCGCGGTGCTGCTCGGGCGACGGATTGAGCAGAAACGCGGCGGCGGTCACTGCCGTCGCGACCACTGCGGAAATGACTGCGGTCTTGGCCATGGCGTAATGGGCAGAAAGTGCCTGACGATTGAGAGGAAGGGGCAAGGCAGTGCATCGACCGGTGAGCGCGTGCAGGGTCAGAAACAGCGCGGAAGAAGCGAACGAGCGCTCGAGTCACCTCCGCTCCGGTGCTCTGGTTTGCGGCACTGCATGCCGGTGAACCTTACCGCGCAGCTGATCCGGTGTCTCCCCTCACACCGTCCGCCGATACCGACGGCTCGACGACTGGCGTTCCCGGGGGGGCGCCGCTGCAATCGGGCACTACCGCCGGAAAGAAGGCCCCGCTGGCGCCCTTGCCCGGGCGCGGACTTCTGCCGCCTCGACGCCGCCGCTCACCCGCGGTCCGGTTGCCCCGAAGGGGCGGGGGTCGCCGCGGCGGAAACGACAGTCACACGGCAATTCACGTCGAGCGCCTTGCGCACCACGCATGGACGAAACCTGCCTGGTAGAACCGGACAGGAGGGCTGAAACCACCGCGTCCGATAATGGCTTCGACCTCGCCCGGCGGGAGAATGGCCACGTCCTTCGCCCATGCCGCGTGCGTCCTTTCGATTGCGTCAGCGGGCACCTTGGCTGCGTGGAGCATGCTCACCCATGCTTTCAGCAAGGTGTCGTACTCGGGTGAGCCCACCGTCGACGACAGATCCGCGCTGGCCAGAATACCCCCGGGGCGCAACCTCGCAGCGATGCACCGGAAAAAGCGGGCGCGTTCGTCCTGATCAAGAAAGAACTGCGAAACCATGAAGCAAGTGGCTGCATCGTGAGGCTCGATGTCGGGTAAGGACTCCAGATAGCCTTCGTGAAACGTGCAGCGCGAGGCGAACGACTCCTTCTCCGCTCGCTGGCGACAGACATCGAGCATCGCGCCGGAAGGCTCCACTGCCGTGAAGCGCCAATGCGGAAACTTCCTGGCCAGGTAGGAAAGCTCCGCGCCCGCGCCCAATCCGACACACAGTATCCGGGCACTGTCAGGCAGCTCGGAAAATATCCATTCGAGCTGAAAATGAAGGCCTTCGTGAACAGGCGCAAGTTTCCTTTGCTGATGTTCATAGCCGGAAGCCTGCCGATCAAACACGGCTTTGAGTTCGTCCTGGTTCATGCGCGGGGGCCCGATAAAGTCTGACGACGCTACAGAAACACCCCGTCGCGAGGCAAGTGATTGCGTCCGGCCTTCGCCGGCACGAGGTTGTTCACCGTCTGACAGATGGGTTGGGCCTGGAGAAGTTCATCGTCCACGCGGGAGATGTCGGGTGCGTGACAACGCCGTGCCGCGCCCACCGAGCCCGCGAAGGCGGGTTGCGCATGACGAAGCCGTTGCCCTCACCGTTGATCTGAACTGAACCAGGCCAGCGGAGCTTGCAACGGCCCACGCCCTCAATGTCCCGAAAAACCAGCACACGGGCATGACGCGACAAGGGGCTGTCCCACGCGTGAGCGGAGTGCGCAGCGACTGCTACCGCTGCCCGCTGCATTCGCGGGTTCGTGCGCCGGACGCCGGCTTGGGCCGCCCGCCAGAATCACAAGAACCGTCGCCTGGAGTCCATTGTCGGGCGGCCGGCTAATCGTTGCATGCCCACGGCGTTGATTCGGTGCGCTGGCAAATAAGCCAGGCCGGAGCAGGGAACGCCAATCCGAAATCTTTCGTGCCGTTCAGTCGGTAGGTAAAGGGGATCTCGTAAAGAGCAGACATGGTGCTGTGTGGGATTTCCGTGAGGTACTTCGGCACTAGCTCGCGAAGAGAGTCGGGGTAGCGGTTGTGCTCGGCGCGAAAAGAAGACAGAGCGGTCACAATCACGTCGCCGCGACGGAAGCTCTCGGCTTTGCGATGGGTGCCCTCTACCCGCACAACCAGAGCGGTGAATACAACCAAGGCGAGCGAATACACACCAGCGATTAGCATGGTGCGACGTCGGCCGAAGAAGCCCCAGAGAAGTGCCCCAATACCGAAAGCGGCAAAGGAGATTAGCGTGAGACCCAGTAGTGCTGCGGCGCCAACACCGAACGACCACTCGAGGTAGGCGAGCGAGAAAGCGGTTGTGCTGATTACGAGCGCGGGGACTAGGCGAGGGTCGATCCAGCGGAGGGTGCTCATGCCTTCCGGCCGCCTAGCGTTTGACGTGAGTGGCGGCCGCAGCCGAAGGCGCAGGGAACCCAAAGCGGAGCTCTTGGCGGTCCCTGCTGATGGAGGAGTTAGGCCTTAGAGGCATGCTGAAGCAGAGGTAGCGCAACCGCCGTGATGACGCCAAGAGCGAGAACGAGCCCGTATACGACAAGCGCAAGTAGCGCTCCGCCTTTGAACTGCAAAGAGACGCCCTCAGGAGACTTCGCTCGAGGCCCCAGATACCAGCCACCAAGCAGCAGGGGAACAGCAAGGCTGAGGAGGAGAGTAAGAGGTACTGGAAAAGGATGCCCGGCCAACAAATTGAGGACCGCGCCAGCCCCGCTAACCAAGAACACTAGGAGGCCAAACACCAACGCATGAGGCCAACTCAGACGCGTTCGACGGAACAAGAATGCCGCGGCCTTCGTGAGTAGTGCATAGAGCAGGGGCGCAAGAAGCAGGGGCAGGAACTGAAGAATCATCGGACGTTATCCGCGTGAGGTCGGTAGGAGGTGGGTAAAGGCCTAACGACGCTGTAGAAATACCCCGTTCCGGGGAGAGCGGTTGCTTCCGGCGCATGCCGGCTCGAAGTCGTTCATCATCGTTTCAGCCTTCCGATCTTCGCTTCATCATCGTCCCCTGACGTCAGCGCCGGCCGCTGCCCGGCGCGCTCGAAATGGCGCCGGCCTCTCCCGCCAGCTTACCTAATTCGCGTATCCATGGTGCCCGAGCTTTTCGATGTTGTGCACCTGGCGGTACAGCTTCCATTGCCCATCCACCTTCTCCCGCCCGCGCAGCGTGAAGCGGGTGAGCCGCTTGTTGTGCCGCTCTTGGCCTTCGACGCGTTCGACGGCAGCTTCACGCCGTCGATGGCGAAGAGCTCGCGCTCGATCAGTCCCTGGCGGTCGCACACCAGCAGCACCTCGGTGAAGAGCGCTTGGGCCTCATTGCCGAGACTGCTGATGAAGTGCGCGACGGTGGTGAAGTGCGGCGCACTGTCGCCGGAGACGGCCATGAACAGCACGTTGGTGCGGCAGGCGGTGGCGATGGAGCGGGAGCTGATCAGCCCGCGCGAGTAGCCGAGCAGCACGATCTTGAGCAGCACGGCCGGATCGAAGGCCGGAGCGCCGCCAGCGTCGTTGGCGTAGCGGGCACGCAGTGCAGTGAGATCGAGGTCGTGGTCGACCAGGTGGCAGAGCGCGAACTCGAAGGTACCGGGCAGCACCTGCTGCGCGAAATCGACCGGGATGAGCTTCAGGCCGTAGTCAGGTGTCTTGAATCGCGCCATCGCAGGGCTCCGGAGAGGCGATGCGGAATCATAACAACGGCATGTGAACGAAGGTGGGGAGGGGTTTTCTACAGCCTCAACACCTGAATTAAGCCGCGCCGCGAAGCGGCGTCGGCTTGAATGAATTGTTAGCTCCCCTGCGAGGAGAGCGGGATGACAACGCTCGAAACTGTGGAGGTCTCACTACTGACTTTGGCCGATCGCAAGCTGTGAAAGACAAGATTGATGCGAAAGCGATCAGTCTCGATCTCAGCCTCGTACATGGGGCAGCCTAGCCGAGTAGCCCAGGCAGCGGCCTTGGCGGATGGCTCAATTGCCCGAATGCCTGGCCATGCCAGTGACCAACAAGTACCCCACACATAACCGTCCGGCTCGCCGGCATCTAGCCAGGACTGATAGTCAACAAACGCCTCGCCCCATGATCTTGCCCAGACGTCGTCGGCTACGGCCGTGGCGTAACTCAACTCGACTACATGGGTGAACTGCACTTGGTGCCGCCCCGGATCTTTGCCTATCGAGGACTCGACCAAGAAGGAATAGTCCCTGCCATGAGGGATGAAACCATGATCCATGACTCCGAAATCGCAATCGGGTAGCCAGTCAAGGAGGGCGATCAGAGGATGCATGTGGGGAGCTAACGTTGAAGCTCAGCGGGCAGCGTAGCCGTCCGCTGCAGCGACTGGTTAGGTATCAGTCGCCACCTCGTCCCATGGAGAGCCCCCGTAGCCGATGGCCCAATTTATTCCATGGTGACGCTCCTGGATGATGCCGATATGAACCTCTGGACATTCACGGCCATTGATTGACGCATCACGCGCCTCCCAGTGCAAGTTCAGAATTTCGTCTGCCATTTCCACCAAGACCTCATCCGATCTTCTTCGGGCGGACGCAATAAATTCGTTCACCGACACCGACGTACGCGGTGGAAGGAGGTCCCGGAACAACGCTGGGTTGCAAGTTTCAGAGGGGGCGGGAATGGCTTCCACCAAGCCAAGCGACCACAGCAGAAGCAAAAGTGCTTCACTCCGCCACGAAGCGTTGAAAACCTGCCGTTCACTAGGCGTCTCTGACGTTATGAAGTCCAGTTCTTCCGGCGAAAGCTCGGCCCATAAGTCCTCCGCTCGCAGCCAATCAATCAACTTCTGCTTGTCGTCGCCGAACGCAATTGAAATGACGGCGAACAGCGCCAGCGCCCGTCGCGCAATGGCACCGGCATCTCGGATTTCGTCTTCCGGTCCTTCGTCGAAATAAGGTTCTTCCATTTGATATCTAACGTTCAAGGTCACCGGACGCTGGCAAGCGCAGCTTGCCGGAGGTCCGGTGGACCGGATTGTTGGGCGGCGCGGTCATTTAGTGCGATAGGCGATACCATCACTGCCGCTCATTTTCAAGAAGGCGCAGAAATTCGTGATACGCCTCCCGTTCGTATTCCAAGACACGGTCCAGCAAAGAATTGGCTAACAGAAGGCCATGGAACACTCCGTTCATAGCATTTGCGGTTCTGTGGAATACGAAGTGCGCACCGAGTTGAGCGTCAATCACTTCTGCTTCAGTCTCGCAGATCACGTTGAGCGCAGAGTCTACGTGGTTCAAGCAGCAGAAATAGGTACGGTCAGCGTGCCAATAGACTCCGAACACCTCAAACACGTTACCGTACTGCTTCTCGCGGACCCTCATTGGGAACCTGCCCCCAGTGACGCCCAACGTTGTAGGTAAGGGGCGCTGCGCGGCGGTTTATCGCGCAGCGTCCAGCGACCGGAGGGAGCGGCCTTGACTGCAGGGTTGGGCCTCACCGCGCTCAGCCCGTTGATAGAAGCAGAAAACAGTTAACTGCCGCAGCCAATAGTGCGAGGCCAACCAAATAGAATGCATATAGGCGATCGATCACCTGTCGCTCGTTTGCCAAGGCTTTCTTGATGTTCTTCCGCTCATCAACAGCGAAGACGATCAGGACGATGGTTCCCATCCAGCCAAGAAAAGAACTCCAACCCCACAATGGGGAAATGGCCAGAACAAAGTTCAAGCCCATACCCAGTGCAAAGAGCGAGAGAACGAGGGCTTGGACCGCCGGTGGCAAGTTGAAAGTTTTCCTCATCGGTTCAGCGAACTCTCGCTTGTGCGGCCCAACGTTTGAATTCAGCGGACGGTGAAATGCGCAGCATTCTGCCGGTCCGCTGGAATGATTGGTTCGGCGTCATGAGGACAGCGTCTTCCCGTGCACGAAAGTGATGACGTCGTGGACAGTTTTGGTGTCTTCCGCCTCCTTGTCCGAGATCGCAATTCTGAAGCGCTTCTCAAGTGCTTCGACAAGGGCGACGTCAACCATTGAGTCGGTGTCCAAGAGGAACCGTAAGTTACGCGAGAAGTCATCACCGGGGATCATCCTGGACACATCACCTTGGAGTTCGTCTGCAAGGACTTGCCGTACTCCGGTTACTACCTCGCGAGACATGCCAGAGTCTTGATAAAACGCTGCATAGAAGTCGTCATCCGATAGCGACTCTCTACCGCGAAACGTGTTTTGGAACTCCGTATCCACTCGTCGCTTCTCAAAGAAGAACCAGACCCCAACAGTGAGAGCGAGGACGGCAATTCCGAGTGCAGTATTCATGACGCCGAACGTCGTAGTTGTGCGGACGCCGGAGCGGCGCAGCCGCACAGGGTACCCAAGGCGCAGCTTTGGGCGGTCCGCTCGAACGCAGTGTTGGACGACACCGAGACCGTCAGCGAAGGCAGGTTGTGCATGACGAAGCCGTTGCCCCTCAAAGTTGATCTGAACTGAACCAGGCCACCGGCGCTCGCGATGGCCCGCCGCCCTCAATGCCCCGAAACACTAGCACAAGAGCATGGCGCAACAAGGGGCGAACTCACGCGTGCGCCGAGTGCGAAACGACCACTCTCGCTGACCGCCGCAGCCGCTAGCTCGGGCGCTGCACGCAGGCTTGGACCGCCCGCCAGAAACACCAAGAACCGGTGACGTTCAACGCCGATGCTCAGCCGCGGATCCGCCGAAGGCGGATACGTCGGCTGGAGCTACTTGTTGGGCGACAACTACGGGACAAGAGACCACTTGAACTGCTCCTTGAAGTCTCGGAAGCACTCAGGACATATCCAGTGATACCTGTCCTCTGTGCAATATCCATTTTGGATTGAATCCTTGGTGCGAGGCGACGCGAGCTTTGCCCAGCAGAATTCGCAGTGATCATGATCGTTGTCAGGATGCCTCGGTTCCCACTGCATATGGCTCAGCGTTACGCCCTGCAGGTAACGCTCTTGACCAGAAAGCCGCCAGTCGTTTGCTGAGACAGAGGCCATATTCTTTTACGCCCAACGGTTGAGTTGAGCGGCGCGCACGCCGGCAATTGCGAGTGTCACTTTATATCTCACGCGTCCGCTCGAACGAGGTGTTAGACCGCATTCCACTAGCCAACCACCTTGATTTCGCCGCCAAACTCGCGCTCAGGCAACTCAACGCGCCTATCGGCACCGCAGCTGGAGCAGACGAAGCTCGAACCGGCACTCCGAGCGAGGATCGTCGATGCCTCAAGTTGTTCGAGGAGCCGATAGAAGTCTGCGCGGCAAGCCAAGGATGCAGTCGGGAACGACCATGGAAGGTCGGAGCACTCTGGGCAGGGAGCCAAGAATTGAAGTCTCTTCCGCGCGATTCCGCGATCTCCATGTTTGAGCTTGAGTAGCTCCCCACGACTTGTGGCAGCTTCGATTGAAGCTGAGTGCAACTCGCACCATTGAGAAAATGCGGCTTGGTCGCCACCGGCGAGAAACGTGCGCAAATGACGAACGAGGGATGAGCTATCCATGCGGTCTAACGTAGAGCTAACCGGCGCTGCGCGGCCTTATCGCGCAGCGTCCAGCGACCGAAGGAAGGGAGGTTGAGCGCCGGGTTAGATTTACTCATTCGCAGGCTTTTGATGGCTAGAAATGAAAAACAGAATGCTCGCCCAGATAACCCAAGCTCCCCATAGGAAAATTGTTACGAGTAAGACGGCAAATGATATTTCATCGCCCTTGCGATCACATGGTGCGTAACCGGATAGATAGCTTGAAAAGAACGCAAGGCAGGAGAATAGAAAAATTATTGACGCGACGAAAACAGACAACACTCGGACAGACCGATTGACGGAAGCGAAGTACGAAACAACCCCAAGGGACAGTATTGGCATGGCTATTTCTAGTGCGAGCTTCAAGCCCTTTTCATGGCTGAAAACCCAAGAGTAGTCCGGGCCACACCCAGTGGATGCTCGCAATTCATTGAAGTAAGCGTTGGAACCGCCAAGCACAGCGCTGATAGTTAAAAGGCAGAGAGTGACGATGCGCAGCATGCAAATCTAACGTTCGACATGAACGGCAGTTGGCGGCTTGCCGACAACGGTCCGCTCGATGGAGGGGTTAGGCAGCTCAAGGGCGCCAAACATTGAGTTCCCCCGAAGGGGCAACAGAAACCAGGAGCATCTGGGAGCGCCAGTCAACGAGGATGAGCTTGTACGCCCTATTCAGCGTTGTGAACGCTCGAGTAAGTTGCGTGTCGTCACCACCACGCTCAACCATCGCGGCCAATACGCCGACGCCTCCATCGTTGGTGAGCCCGTAAAGAAATACGCCCCCGTTGAGCCCGAGTGTGAAGCCACCTTTGACCTGCCCAAGAGGCCGAGAGGTAGTAGTGAGGATCGGCGCGGGATTTCGCTTACCCCCGACGGCCTGCTCGACCTGCGCCAGTGCGCCTTTGCCAGATATGACATTCGAATAGCCGAGGCGCCTCGCGTAGATTTCTGTCCATCCGTTTGGAGTGCGATGAGCTCGCTCGAACACCTTGTACTCGGACAGCTTCTGCTTGATTTCCGCGAGCCTCTCCGCTGGAAAGAACTCCAACTGTCGCCATTCATCTTCGTGGAACTGAGGAGACCCATCGAAGGACTCCTTCGTTGGCATGACGAACTCGATTTGATCCGCGGCTACCGTCGGCATCGTGAAGCGAATGGACTTCACGTCGACGGTCTCGACCTGCGCGGCTTGCGCCGAGGACGCCACGCCAAGCGCCGCAAGAGCTGATGTGATGAGCTTTTTCATTGAATATGCGTAAGGGGCCTAACGTCTGAAATGAGCAGCCTCGCGCGGCTTTATGCGCGATGTCCGCTCGATTGATGGGTTGGGCGGGCGGCTACGCATGGTATGACAACGCCAACACCGCAGGCTCACCCTGCTGAATGCGACGCCAGTTAACAAACGCCGAGCACTCAACAATTGCAGCGTATTGCTCGGGACATCTAGCCATAAACGGTTTGACGTTCTCAAGCTCAACGGTCAGAACCGTACCCGGCTCACAGTGTATGGAAGTCATTTCTTCTTCGGGCGCATCAAGACTCGACTGCAGTCAATCCACGCATTCATGTTTCGTCCATAGAACGCCGGAAACTGAAACACGCGGTTGAATTCGTCGTGGAATGACGGCCAGTCGGTGATTCGGTCGCATTCGATCTTTGCGAGAGCTACGAGCATCTTCGTTAAGCCGCCCAACGTCGTAGTTGTGCGGACGCCGGAGCGGCGTAGCCGCGCAGGGCACCCAAAGCGCAGCTTTGGGCGGTCCGCTCGAACGCAGTGTTGGACGACACCGAGACCGTCAGCGAAGGCACGTTGTGCATGACGAAGCCGTTGCCCCTTTAAATTGATCTGAACTGAATCAGGCCAGCGGTGCTTGCCACGGCCCGCCGCCCTCAATGCCCCGAAACACTAGCACATGGGCATGGCACAACAAGGGGCGACCTCACGCGAGTGCGGAGTGCGAAGTCGCCACTCTCGCTGGCCGTTGCAGTCGCTGGCTCGGGCGCTGTACGCCGACTTGGACCGCCCGCCAGAAACACCAAGAACCGGTGACGTTCAACGTTGAAGCTGAGCCGCGAGCGGCGGCTTGCCGACGCGAGTCGGCTCGAGCGACTGGTTAGAGCGCATCTTGTGCACGCGCCTACCTAGCCTGACGTTCAAGCTGTTCTAGCCCCGCACCAATGGCAGATTCGAGTGACTCATAGATCGCCGGTCCCTCCCAGCCGCACCATTTGCCATCACGGCTCTCGTAGGTGCTCAGCCGAAAGAGCCCGTCGTGCGCTTGAACCACTCTGGACATTCGTCTCGAATTTTCAGAAATCTGGACCCATCGCTCAGGCCACTTCAGATTGGTCTCCAGGAGCACGGCCTCGCCAATTTCAATCCATGCCTCGTACTCTCGGGAGTCGACGCGTTCTTAGCCATAAGCACGCGGATCGACTTTACCTGCGCGTCGCTCGGCTAGGCTCGCACTCAGCTCCAGCAGCCACCGTATTGGATTCATGCGCTCTAACGTTTGAGATGAGAGGCTTGACCCGGCTTGCCGGGGCAAGTCCTCTCGATTGAGGGGTTGGGCGTCATGTGGCACGGTTGAAGAGGCCAGATGCACGATACGACGCATAGAAGCTTAAGGCAGCCAAGACACCAAGCCCTCCTACGGCGAGGACAACAAAGATTGCCTCTGGCCCGGCTCTGCTGGCAGCTAGTGCGGCTTGGCACTCAGAGTTTGACTGGCAAACAAGGCTCAGGCTTGGCTCAGTGACCCACTGAATGAGCAACAGACTTGCCGTCGGAAGCACACCGATTGAAAAGCCAGCCGCAGCTAAAGAACCAAAGGTAAGAAGACCGGTTCGGTGAAGCACGAATGCGGCAGGAAGCCCCAGTGCCACGGTATGGCACGCAGACACGAGAAACGCACCGAAGAAGTTGAGGATGAAGAGCTTGAACGTAAGGTTCTGATCAAGCAGTGGTGATACCAGCGCAAAGGCCGCTGCTGGCGCAGCAGAAGCTAGGAACACTGACCGAGCTAGCACCCAGGCTCTGTTCATGACGCCCAACTTTGTTTTCTGGCGCAGTTTTGCGCCATAAACACGGAAGCTGCCGGGTAAACAGGCTGGGGTGATGGCCCGGAAACAGCCTTGCCATAGGGGTTTCGTCGACCTATGCTATATATTCATACAGCATTAAACGGCGATGAAAAACCTTACCCCTTCGCTTCCGCCTCTGAAATCCGTTCGCTTGCTCGATCAGCTACGCGAGCGGATACGCTACCTTCATTACACCATAAGCACCGAGAGGACATATGTTCATTGGGTGAAGGCCTTCATCCGGTTCCACCGGCTGCGTCATCCGTCCACGATGGGGCGGGCGGAGATCGAGGCTTTTCTGTCCTGGCTCGCCAATGAGCGCAGTGTCGCGGTATCGACGCACAAGCAGGCGCTATCGGCGCTGCTCTTTCTTTACAAGCAGGTCCTCGGCATTGATCTGCCGTGGATGAATGAGATCGGACGGCCGCGCACGACGCGCCGCCTGCCGGTCGTGCTGTCGCCTGACGAGGTAAAGCGTCTGTTCGCGCTGATGGAAGGAGAACATCGCCTCTTCGCCCAGCTGCTGTACGGCACCGGCATGCGGCTGACCGAGGGCTTGCGGCTGCGGGTGAAGGATGTCGACTTCGAGCACCTCACGCTCATCGTGCGTGAGGGCAAGGGGCGCAAGGACCGCGCACTGATGTTGCCGCAGTCGCTGGTATCGCCGCTGCGCGATCAGATGGCGCGTGCACGCGTGCTGTGGGACGAAGACCGACGATCCGGGCGGGCGTCGAGATGCCCGATGCACTCGCCCGCAAGTATCCGCGTGCGGATGCGTCGTGGGCGTGGTTCTGGGTGTTTCCGCAGGCCGAACACGCGGTCGACCCGCGTACTGGTGTGGTCCGCCGCCATCATATGTATGACCAGACATTCCAGCGCGCCTATCAGCGCGCGAGTAGGAGGGCGGGCCTGCACAAGCCCGCCACGCCTCATACGCTGAGACACTCCTTCGCCACGGCGCTGCTGCAGTCAGGCTACGACATTCGCACGGTGCAGGAGCTTCTCGGTCATGCGGACGTGTCGACCACGATGATCTATACGCATGTGCTCAAGGTCGGTGGGGGTGGGGTGCGCAGTCCGCTCGACGCACTTCTTTCAGCGGTGTGAGCGGGAAGGCGTGCGCCTGATCCGTTGCGATGCTGCATGCGCAGCGTCCCCGATGCGGACGACGGGGCGCGCGGGCAGATCTTCGTGCAGCGAGCGGTGCGTCCCCTGCGCCTCGACTGCCACTGTGCGCCACCCTCACCCGCTGACGCGGGTGAGGGCAAAACCGCGCTGCACCTTACTCAGCCGCCCAGCTTCTTCTTCAGCAGCTCATTCACCTGCGCCGGGCTGGCTTTGCCGCGGCTGGCTTTCATCACCTGACCGACCAGGGCGTTGAAGGCCTTTTCCTTGCCGGCGCGGTATTCCTCGACCGATTTCGGGTTGGCGGCCAACACCTCGTCGATGATGGGTTCGATGGCTGAGGCGTCGGTCACCTGCTTCAGGCCCTGCGCGTCGATGATGGCGTCGGCGTCCTTGCCTTCGCCGTTCCACAGCGCGTCGAACACCTTCTTGGCGATGCTGTTCGAAATCGTGTTGTCGGCGATGCGGGCGACCAGACCGGCGAGCTGGGCCGGGCTGACCGGGCTTTGCGCGATGTCGCGCTCTTCGCGGTTCAGGCGCGCGGCCAGTTCGCCCATGACCCAGTTGGCGAGCGGTTTAGCCAACTGAGTGGCCTGCGCCGCGCCAGCGATGGTGAGCGCGTCGGTGAAGTACTGGGCGGTTTCGCGGCTGGCGGTGAGGCCGGCGGCGTCGTAGGCGGAGAGGCCGTAATCCGATTGCAGGCGCGCGGCCAGCGCGGCCGGCAGTTCGGGCATGGCGCGGCGCACTTCGTCCACCCACTCGGCGGCGATCACCAGCGGCGGCAGGTCGGGGTCGGGGAAGTAGCGGTAGTCGTGCGCGTCTTCCTTGCTGCGCATCATGCGGGTCTCGCCGGTGTCCGGGTCGAACAGCACGGTGGCCTGCTGGATCTTGTGGCCGTCCTCGATCTGTTCGATCTGCCACTGGATCTCGTAGTCGATGGCCTGCTGCAGGAAGCGGAAGCTGTTCAGGTTCTTGATTTCGCGGCGGGTGCCCAGCGGCTCGCCGGGGCGGCGCACGCTCACGTTGGCGTCGCAGCGGAAGCTGCCTTCCTGCATGTTGCCGTCGCAGATGTCGACCCAGCGCACCAGCGCGTGCAGCGCGCGCGCATAGGCCACCGCTTCGGCGCTCGACGACATGTCCGGCTCGCTGACGATTTCCAGCAGCGGCGTGCCGGCGCGGTTCAGGTCGATGCCGGACATGCCATGGAAATCTTCGTGCAGGCTCTTGCCGGCGTCTTCTTCGAGGTGGGCGCGGGTGAGGCGCACCACTTTTTCGTAAGCCTTGTCGCCCTCGCCGACCCGTATCGTCAGCGTGCCGCCCTGCACCACCGGCAGTTCGTACTGGCTGATCTGATAGCCCTTCGGCAGGTCCGGGTAGAAGTAATTCTTGCGCGCGAAAACTGAGCGCGGCGCGACGGTGGCGCCGATGGCGAGGCCGAAGCGGATGGCGCGCTCGACGGCGGCGCGGTTCATCACCGGCAGCACGCCGGGCAGCGCCAGGTCGACCGGGCTGGCCTGCGCGTTGGGCGCGGCGCCGAAGGCGGTCGAGCTGCCGGAGAAGATTTTCGACGCGGTGTTCAGCTGGGTATGCGTTTCCAGCCCGATCACCACTTCCCAGTTCGATCTGCTCATGGTGCGTTCTCTCTGTGCTTTACCGGCAGTTGCCGGTCCTGCGACTCACCAGCGTGGGCCACAGGTAATCGTGCGCGCCGGGCGTGCAGTACGCGGCGCAGTTGCGGTAGGACACCGTCACTTCGTCCTTCTGTTCCCACATGCTGATGGTGCAGGCACCGGCGACCAGCGTGGGCGTGTGATCGAAACTCGTCTGCCGGAAGGCTGCCAGGTCGAAGCTGCAGCGACCTTTGCTGCCCATGTTCACGTCGGACGCGAAACGTTCGACCTTCGAATTCTTCACTTCCAGCTGCAGCCGGCCTTCGGTGCCGACGTCGTCGCGGTAGCTGCAGTCGGCCTTCGCCTGCAGCGGCCGCGCCGGGATGGGCAGCGGCTTGGTGCTCTTGATTGGCGGCTTAGGGCGCCCCGCTTCCGGCATCTGTGCCGGCGGCAGCGGTCGCTGCGGCGCCGGCGTCTGCTGCAGCGGTGCGCAAGCGGCCAGCAGTGCCAGCGCCGCGATCAGCGGCAGCGCGAAACGAAAGGTCAAAGCAGTTCGTCCCGCTTCTTGCGCAGACCGTCGGGCATCTTCAGCGAGGCCTTGTCCCAGCCCTCGATATCGAGCACGCGGTCGAGCGCCTCTTCGAGCAGCGCGTGCGCACGGAAAACGGCGTCAGCGATGGTGCGATGGCTGTCGGCCATGTCAGGCATTTCGCTCATGCAGTTCATCTGGTACTGGTGCAGGGTGCGCAGTTCCATCATCTGCGCGGCCAGCTGGGCCGGGCAGGCGCACATGTAGATGCCGGCCTCGTCGAGTATCAGTTGCAGCTGCGTGCTGCTGTAGCGAAATGTCTGCATCGTGTCAGGTCTCCGGTGTGCGCAGGTGCCAGTCGGTCGCCTGCTGGAACTGGTGGGCGGCGCCCAGCATGCGCGCCTCGTCGAACCAGCGGCCGACGATCTGCAGGCCGACCGGCAGGCCGTCGGCGCCGAAGCCGGCGGGAATGCTCATGCCGGGCAGGCCGGCCAGATTGATCGACGTGGTGTAGATGTCGCCGAGGTACATCGCCAGCGGGTCTTCGTCGTTCTGGCCGATGCGGTAGGCGGTGTTCGGCGTGGTCGGCCCCATGATGAGGTCGCACTGCGCGAAGGCCGCTTCGTAATCTTCGGCGATCAGCCGACGCACTTTCTGCGCCTGCAGGTAGTAGGCGTCGTAATAGCCGTGCGACAGCACATAGGTGCCGATCAGGATGCGCCGCTTCACCTCGGCGCCGAAACCCTGGGCGCGGGTCTTCGCGTACATGTCGTCGAGGTTGCCGTAGTCCGGTGCGCGGTAGCCGTAGCGCACGCCGTCGAAGCGGCTGAGGTTGGAGCTGGCTTCGGCCGGCGCGATGACGTAGTAGGCCGGCACCGCCATGCCCGAACGCGGCAGACTCACCTCGACGGTGACCGCGCCGAGCGTGCGGAAGGTGGCGAGCGCGGCCTCGACCGCGGCGCGCACGTCGGCCGACATGCCGTCGCCGAAGAACTCCTTCGGCACGCCGATGCGCAGGCCGGCCAGCGGCTGCGCCAGCGCGCGGGTGTAGTCCTCGGCCGGGCGCTGCAGGCTGGTCGAGTCGCGTTCGTCGAAGCCGGCGAAGGCGTTCAGAAGCAGTGCGCAGTCTTCCGCGGTGCGCGCCATCGGGCCGCCCTGGTCCAGGCTGGAGGCGTAGGCGATCATGCCCCAGCGCGACACGACGCCGTAGGTGGGCTTGATGCCGGTGATGCCGCAGAAGGCGGCCGGCTGACGGATCGAGCCGCCGGTGTCGGTGCCGCTGGCGGCCGGCGCCAGACCGGCGGCGATGGCGGCAGCCGATCCGCCGCTGGAACCGCCCGGCACGTGCTCCATGTTCCACGGGTTGCGCACCGCGCCGTAGTAGCTCGATTCATTGGTCGAGCCCATCGCGAACTCGTCCATATTCGTGCGGCCCAGCGTCACCAGCCCGGCGGCGCGGGAACGCTCGATCAGGCCGGCGTCGTAGGGCGCGGCGAAGCTTTCCAGCATTTTCGAGCCGCAGCGCGCATGCCAGCCGGTCTGGCAGAAGATGTCCTTGTGCGCGATCGGCACGCCGGTCAGCACGCCGGCCCGGCCTGCGGCGCGCAGCGCGTCGGCGCCGCGGGCTTCGGTCAGCGTCTGGTCGTCGTTCAGTTCGACATAGGCGTTCAGCGTCGCGTTGGCGTCGCGGATGCGCGCCAGGTAGTCCTGCGCCAGCTCGACGGCCGACGCTTCGCCTGCCGCCAGCTTTGCGGCCAGCGACTTCACGGTTTCGGGGGCGCTCATACGATCACTCATTCGATGACTTTGGGCACGAGATACAGGCCGTCCTCGACCGCCGGGGCGACCGCCTGATAGGCGGCGCGGCGGTCGCTTTCGGTCACGCGGTCCTCGCGCAGGCGCAGCACCAGATCGGTCGCGTGCGCCATCGGCTCGACGCCGGTGGTGTCGATGGCCTGCAGCTGCTCGATCAGGCCGAGCATGGAATTGAGGTGGCTGCGCGTGCGGTCGAGTTCGGCGTCGGGCAGTTCGATGCGCGCCAGCTTCGCGATGTGGCGGACTTCTTGGTCGGTCAGGGACATGGAATGCAGATCCGGGGTGTCGGGCGCCAGGGGCGTCCGCATGCAAAGATGTTTCGGTTCAAGGAGCTTATGCACTGTTGGGTTATCATTATGAACCATTCAGGCTGCCCGCCCGGCAGCCGGCCCGAACGTCCGGCCGCCATCCGCGGCCCGGGTCCGACGAAAGCTGCCGCCGGGTCGCCCGCCGCAACACCGCTGCTGACCACATCCGACCCGATTCCTGTTCCGGCCGCTGAGCGGCCGCTTTCATATAAGACCATCCATGTTCGGTTTCCTGCGTTCCTATTTTTCCAATGATCTGGCCATCGACCTCGGCACCGCCAACACGCTGATCTACGTGCGTGGCCAGGGCATCGTGCTGGACGAACCTTCGGTTGTCGCCATCCGCACCGAAGGCGGCCCCAACGCCAAGAAGACCATCCAGGCCGTGGGTCTGCAGGCCAAGCTGATGCTCGGCAAGACGCCGGGCAACATCACCGCCATCCGGCCGATGAAGGACGGCGTGATCGCCGACTTCACGGTGACCGAGCAGATGCTCAAGCAGTTCATCAAGAAGGTGCATGACTCGCGGCTGTTCTCGCCTTCGCCCCGGATAATCATCTGCGTGCCCTGCGGCTCCACCCAGGTCGAACGTCGTGCCATCCGTGAATCGGCGCTGGGCGCCGGTGCCAGCCAGGTGTACCTGATCGAGGAACCGATGGCCGCCGCGATCGGCGCCGGCCTGCCGGTGTCGGAAGCCACCGGCTCGATGGTGGTCGATATCGGCGGCGGTACTACCGAAGTCGGCGTGATCTCGCTGGGCGGCATGGTGTACGCCGGCAGCGTGCGCGTCGGCGGCGACAAGTTCGACGAAGCCATCATCAATTACATCCGCCGCAACTACGGCATGCTGATCGGCGAAACGACCGCCGAGGCGATCAAGAAGGAAATCGGCTCCGCCTTCCCCGGCTCCGAAGTGAAGGAGATGGAAGTGAAGGGCCGCAACCTGGCCGAAGGCATCCCGCGCAGCTTCACCATTTCGTCGAACGAAATCCTGGAGGCGCTGACCGAGCCGCTGAACCAGATCGTGTCGGCGGTGAAGAGCGCACTCGAACAGACCCCGCCGGAACTGGGCGCCGACATCGCCGAACGCGGCATGGTGCTGACCGGCGGCGGCGCGCTGCTGCGCGACCTCTACCGTCTGCTGATGGAAGAGACCGGCCTGCCGGTGGTGGTGGCCGACGACCCGCTCACCTGCGTGGTGCGCGGCTCCGGCACCGCGCTGGAGAAGATGGACCAGCTCGGCAGCATCTTCGCCAACGAGTGATTTCCGGCTGATGTCACGGTCACAGGTTGCGCCCGGCTTTGTGGGAGCGGCCTTCGGCCGCGATGCGGCTTATGCCGACCGCGGAGCTTCGATGCAGGCAGCTATCGCGAGCAAGCTCGCTCCCACAAACCACCCGGCTCTGGCCGCGGATCGGGCGCCTGCTCCTGTGGGAGCGGCCTCTGGCCGCGATGCGGCTCATGCCGACCTTGGAGCTTCGATGCAGGCAGCTATCGCGAGCAAGCTCGCTCCCACGAAGCCGGCGCGGGCCTGGTGGGAGCGGCCTATGGCCGCGATGCGGCGGTGGTGCGGCGCAACGCGGGCGTTACTTGCTCCCGTACGGCAGCACGGTTCCCGTCTTCCTCTTCGACAAGCGATTTCCTGATTCATGGCTTCACCGGTCGCCGGACATTCCCCACCGCCGTTCTTCCGGCGCGGCCCGGCGCCGCTCGTGCGCCTCGTACTGCTGGCCAGTGCCTCGCTCACGCTGATCGTGGTCGACTACCGGCTGCACTACCTCGAACTGGTGCGGCAGGCGCTGTCGGTGGTGACCACGCCGCTGCAGGTCGCCGCCGGCATGCCGGTGGCCGGCGTCCGTTCGGCCGGTGAGTACTTCGCCGACCTCGCCCGGCTGCAGGCGGAAAACGCGCAGCTCAGGCGCGAACACACCGAACTGGCGACGATACGGCTGCGCCAGGAGCAGCTGGACCAGGAAAACACCCGCCTGCGCGCGCTGCTCGACATGCGCGATCGGGTGAAGGTCGATGCGCGCGTGGCCGAGGTGATCTACGCGGTGCGCGACCCGTTCTCGCGTCGCGTCGTCGTCGACAAGGGCCTCACCCACGGCATCGAGCCGGGCAGCCCGGTGGTGGACGACGTCGGCGTGATCGGCCAGGTCACCCGCGTCTATCCGCTCAATGCCGAGGTCACCCTCATTTCCGACAAGGACCAGGCGCTGCCGGTGCAGGTCGCCCGCACCGGCGTGCGCGCCGTCATGTTCGGCGCCGGCAGCGGCACGCTGGAACTGCGCTACCTGGCGGCCGACGTCGATCTGCGCGAAGGCGACCGCATCGTCACCTCCGGCCTCGACGGCGTGTTCGTGCCGGGCCTGCCGGTGGCGCGCGTGAAGTCGGTGGACCGTGACGGCGACGGCGGTTTCGTGCGCATCCTCTGCGTGCCGATCGCCGGCGTCGAGGCGCATTCGGCCGTACTCATCATGGCGCCGGGCAAGCCGGTGCAGCCGGAGAGCGTGCTGCCTGCCGACGCTCTGCCGCAGGAGGCGAAGAAATGAACCAGCCCTCCTTCAGTTCGCGTCGCATCCTGCGTCCGGTCCGTCCGTGGTTTGTCTGGCTGTCGCTGCTGGTGGCGCTGGTGCTGAACCTGATGCCGCTCGGCCGCGCCTTCTGGCTGCCGGACTGGGTGGCGCTGGTGCTGTGCTTCTGGTGCGTGCGTGAGCCGCTGCGCGTCGGCATGGGCAGCGCCTTCGTGATGGGCGTCGTGATGGACGTCGGCTACGGCAGCCTGATGGGTCAGCACGCGCTCGCCTACGTGCTGCTCGCCTATGCGGCGACCACCTTCTCGCGCCGCATCCTGTGGTTCGGCCCGCTGCGCCAGTCGCTGCACGTGCTGCCGATGCTGGTCGGCGCGCAGTGCGTGATGCTGCTCGTGCGGCTGGCCGGCGACGCCGAATTTCCCGGCCTCGAATACTTCGCCGGCGCGCTGATCGCCACGCTGCTGTGGCATCCGATCAGCTTCGTGCTGCTGCTGCCGCAGTACCGGCCGGAGAACAAGGACGAGAACCGGCCGATCTGATGAATGTGCCTATGCTCACTTCCTGCGCACATATCGGACCACGTAGCGTCTCCCTGACCGGTCGGCGCCGCGCGTCGACCTTCGCGGGCTGGTCGGCGCCATGACCGACCTGAACAGCCCGGAACTGCAGCTCGTCCGCTTCCGCCGCCGCGTGTATTTCGCCGGCGCGCTGGTGCTGGTGTGCTTCGCGCTGCTGTTCTCGCGCTTCTTCTGGCTGCAGGTGGTCCGGCACGACTATTACGCCACCCGCGCCGAGGACAACCGCATCGCGCTGCTGCCGGTGACGCCCAATCGCGGTCTCATCGTCGACCGCAACGGCGAGGTGCTGGCGCGCAACTACTCCGCCTATACGCTGGAAATCCAGCCCTCGCGCGTGGACGACCTCGAAGCGACGATAGACGAGCTGGCGCAGCTGGTGAATATCGAGGCGCGCGACCGTAAGCGCTTCCGCAAGCTGATGGACGAGTCGCGCAACTTCGATTCGCTGCCGATACGCACCCGGCTGACCGACGAGGAGGTGGCACGCTTCATCGCCCAGCGCTACCGCTTCCCCGGCGTCGAGGTGCGGGCGCGGCTGTTCCGCCAGTACCCGAACACCGAACTGGCGTCGCACGTGCTCGGCTACATGGGCCGCATCAACCGGCGCGACGCCGAGCGCATCGACGAAGCCGGCGTGGCCGACAACTACCGCGGTACCGACCACATCGGCAAGAGCGGGCTGGAGCTGTCGTACGAGAATGACCTGCACGGCGTCACCGGCTTCGAACAGGTCGAGGTGACCGCCGCCGGTCGCGCGGTGCGCGTGCTGTCGCGCACGCCGCCGCAGAACGGCAACAATCTGCGGCTGACGCTGGACGCCGGCCTGCAGCGCGTGGTCGAGCAGGCCTTCGGCGAGCGGCGCGGTGCGCTGGTGGCGATCGAACCTTCGACCGGCGGCGTGCTGGCGCTGGTGAGCAAACCGACCTTCGACCCCAATTTGTTCGTCGATGGCATCGACAGCGCCAACTGGGAGGCGCTGAACACCTCGGCCGACCATCCGCTGCTGAACCGCGCCATCTATTCCGCCTACCCGCCCGGCTCGACCTTCAAGCCCTTCATGGCGCTCGGCGCGCTGACCGCCGGCAAGCGCACGCCGCAGTTCGCCATCGCCGATCCCGGCCACTTCGACTTCGGCGGTCACCGCTTCCGCGACGACAAGGTGGGCGGTCACGGCTCGGTCGACATGCACAAGTCCATCGTCGTGTCGTGCAACACCTATTACTACCGTCTGGCGGCCGACTGGGGCATCGATGGCATCGCCGGCTTCATGGCGCAGATGGGCCTGGGCAGCCGCACCGGCATCGACATCGAGGGCGAGGCGACCGGCGTGCTGCCGTCGCCCGAGTGGAAGAAGAAGCGCTTCAAGAAGCCGGAGCAGCAGAAGTGGTACGCGGGCGAAACGATTTCGGTCGGCATCGGTCAGGGCTACAACGCCTACACGATGCTGCAGATGGCGCATGCGGTGTCGATCCTGGCGGCCGACGGCGTCGTGTACAAGCCGCATCTGGTGAAGCAGGTCGAGAACGTGCGCACCGGTGCGGTGCGGCAGATCGAGCCGCAGCCGACGCGGCGGGTGAACCTGAAGCCGGAGCACATCGCCGTGATCAAGCAGGCGATGGAGGACGTGAACAAGGCCGGCACCGGCGCCCGCGCCTTCGCCGGCGCGCCCTATGTCGCCGCCGGCAAGACCGGCACCGCGCAGGCCTTCTCGCTGCGCGGCGCGCAGTACCGCGGCGGCAAGCTGGCCGAGAAACTGCGCGACCACGCGCTGTTCATCGCCTACGCACCGGCCGACGACCCGAAGATCGCGCTCGCAGTCATCGTCGAAAACGCCGGTTTCGGTGCGCAGTCGGCGGCGCCGATCGCGCGCCAGGTGTTCGATTACTACCTGCTGGGCAACAAGCCGGCGGGCCCTGCACCGGAGGATGCCGATGCAACTGACAGCGAATAGGTGGTCGGCGCTGCGCGAGCGCATCTTCGGCCTGCTGTCGGCGCTCGACCCGCCGCTGCTGGCGATCACCGCCCTGCTGCTGTCGCTGGCGACGCTGGTCATGGCCAGCGCCACCGCGGACTTCTCCTTCCGCTTCGACGCCCACCTGGTCAATCTGGCGGTCGCCCTCGGCGTCATGCTGGTGGTGGCGCAGATTCCGCCGCTGCGCCTGATGCAGCTGGCGCTGCCCTTCTACGTGGTCGGCGTGGTGCTGCTGATCGGTGTCGAACTGTTCGGCGAAACGTCGAAGGGCGCGCAGCGCTGGCTCAACATCGGCTTCACCCGGATACAGCCGTCGGAAATGCTGAAGATTTCGGTGCCGCTGATGCTGGCCTGGTATTTCCACCGGCACGAGGCGCAGCTCAGGGTGCGCGACTTCATGGTGGCGCTGGTCATCCTGCTGATACCGGTCGCCCTCATCTTCCACCAGCCGGACCTCGGCACCGCCATCCTGGTGCTGGCAGCGGGCGTGTTCGTCATCTTCTTCGCCGGCCTGTCGTGGAAGCTCATCATCCCGGTGCTCGCCATCGGCGTCGTCGGCATCGCCACGCTGGCGGTCGAGGGCGACGCGATGTGCGCCGAGGGGGTCGAGTGGCCCGGTTTCAAGGCCTACCAGCGGCAGCGCGTGTGTACCCTGCTCGATCCGACTTCCGACCCGCGCGGCAGCGGCTTCCACATCATCCAGTCCAGCATCGCCATCGGCTCCGGCGGCGTGTTCGGCAAGGGCTGGAAGGAGGGCACGCAGACCCATCTCGAGTTCGTGCCGGAGCGCCACACCGACTTCATTTTCGCCGTGATGGCCGAGGAGTTCGGACTGGCGGGGGCGGTTGTGCTGCTGCTTATATATATGGCGATGATAGGGCGCGGCCTGATGATCGCCGCCCGCTCGCCACTGCTGTTCGGTCGCCTGCTGGCCGGCGCGATTTCGCTGTCCTGCTTCACCTATGCCTTCGTGAACATGGGCATGGTGACCGGCGTGCTGCCGGTGGTCGGCGTGCCGCTGCCCTTCGTGAGCTACGGCGGCACCGCGCTGGTGACGCTGTGCATCGGCCTCGGACTGCTGATGTCGATCGAGGCGCACCGGCGCCGGCGGCGGGAGCGCTGATCGTGCGCATCCGTGGCCTGCTCGCGCTGCTGTCGGCCGCCGCGGCGCTCGTCGGCTGTGCCGGCGCGCCGCCGGTGACCGAGATCGAGCCGGATCCGGCGCCCGTTGTGCGCACACCGCCGGGCGAACCGGTTCGCCCGGCGCCGCCGGCGACCCGGCGCGGCGGCGGCTACTACCTGGACGACGGCCCGGGCGACAACGCGCCGGACGCCGCCACGCTGGCCGCCATTCCCGATGCCGTGCCGCGCGACGAACCGCTGCACCGCTTCGCCAACCGGCCGTACTCGGCGCTGGGCATGCGCTTCGTGCCGATGACCGAGGCGAAGCCCTTCCGCCAGCGCGGCCGCGCTTCCTGGTACGGCCGCAAGTTCCACGGGCAGAAGACCTCCAGCGGCGAGGTGTACGACATGTACGCGATGACCGCTGCGCACGCGACACTGCCCATCCCGAGCTACGCTCGCGTCACCCACCTGGCCAGCGGCCGCTCGGTCGTCGTGCGGGTGAATGACCGCGGTCCGTTCAAGCCGGGCCGGGTGATCGACCTGTCATGGACCGCCGCCGCCAAGCTCGGTTACGTGAACGACGGCAGTGCCGAAGTCGAGGTCGAGGCGGTGTTCGCCGAAGGCAGCCCGGGCGATCTGCTGGCGCGTCGTGCCGCCGGTCGGCCGGAAGTGCAGCGCACGCCGCCGGTCGAGCGTGCCGCCGCCGATCGGGATGTGATCGCCGCGCTGTCGACCGAAGCGGCGCCTGCCGACGCCGGTCACTGGCTGCAGCTGGGCGCATTCTCCGGCCTCGACAACGCGCAGGCGCTGAGCCGTCGCGTCGTCGACGGGCTGGTCGAACTGGCCGACCGCGTGCGGGTGAACAGCGACGGCAGTCGCCACCGCGTGCAGGCCGGCCCCTTCGCCAGCCGCGAAGCGGCCGAATCGGCCGCCCGCCTGCTGCGTGACCGGCTCGGGCTGGACGCGCTGCTCATCGCGCGCTGAGCGCGCACACCCGGGTCCATTGCGTCTGCGCCGGCCACTGGCCGCGCGCACTGGCGCGTCCGTCCTTGATCACCACCCAGCCCTGCTGACCGTAATGCGGCAAGGCGCGCCGGGCCGCCGTCAGCGCGTCGGCGTCGCGTGCGGCGACCAGCGCCAGCGTGCCGCCAGCGGCGCTGCGTACGGCCCACGCGACGACGTCGCCGTCGCGCGGGCGGGCCGGCAGGCCATGCCGCGACAGCCAGCGGTCGATGTCGGCACCGCGGCCGATCACCATGCGGGCGCTGCGCCCGGGTGCGACGTCGGCGGCGAGCCGCGGCGGCGGTGCGTCCAGCCAGTCGCCGACCAGCGCGTCGGCCGCCGCAGTGAAACGCGCGTCGCCGCCGTCGAGCACGGTCAGCGCCAGCGTGCCGTCCAGCGTCGCTTCGCGCAGGATGGGGGGTGCCTCGCCCGGGCGCAGTCGGCGCGCGGTGCGGAAATCCGGGTCGAGCGTCAGTTCGACGCAGCCCTGCAGCGGCAAGGTGAAGGACTGCTGCGGCCGGTCGAGGGCCAGCGTTTCGACGCGCAGCGCTCCGCTGTCCGGGTCGCGCAGGTGCAGCGGCAGGGCGGGCAGATAGGGCGGTGCCGGCTGCGCCAGCGTCAGCGTGACGCTGTCGGCGCCCGGCGTGACCGCGTCCAGCCGCGGCTCGGCCAGACCGCGGCCGTCCACCCATTCGGCGAAGAAGCGGCGCAGGTCGCGGCCGGACGCCTGCTCGAAGGCGGCGCGCAGATCGTTCCAGCCGGCGCGGCGGTGACGGTGGGTGGACCAGAAGGTGCGCAGTGCGCGGTCGAAGGTGGCCGCACCCAGCGTGTCGCGCAGCATCAGGAACAGCAGCGCCGCCTTGTGATAGCCGATGGCCTGCGACGCGTCGTGCGTGCGGCCGCCGAAGTCGGCCAGGCTGTCGTGCGCCGACGGCGCCAGCGCCGACAGGCCGCGCAGCCAGTCCAGGCGCAACGTGCGCGCCGCGTCGTCGCCCTGTGCTTCGCGCTGGGCGTAGTCGGCGACGAAAGTGGTCAGGCCTTCCGACCAGTTGCCGCTGTCCAGCGCCAGATGCACGCCGTTGCCCCACCAGTTGTGCGCGATCTCGTGCGGCAGCGAGGTGTGGCGGATGAAGGGCAGGCGCAGCACGTCGATGCCGAGGTAGGTCAGGCCGGCCATGCCGAAGCCGGTCGGCGTCGGCGACGAGGCGATGCTGAAGCGGCTGTACGGGTAGTCGCCGAAGCGCGCCTCGAACTGCGTCAGTGCCTGCGCCGCGGCGTCGAGATAGCCTTCGGCTTCGGCTGCCAGCTGCGGATGGAACAGCGTGACCAGCGTCAGCGTGCGACCGTCGCGGGCACGCAGCGCGCGCGTCGTCTGCTGCCACGGGCCGGCCATCAGGTCGGCGCCCTCGCCGTCCTGGCGCGCGTCGAAGCGCTGGCTGCGCCGGCCGTCGCGCACCGTGTCCTGCGTCAGGTCGCCCGGCGCCAGCGCGCGTTGCGTGGCGGGCAGGTCGACGGTGAGCGCGTAGCGGTGCAGCAGCGGCCCGGCGCTGTCGTAGGGCAGCGGGTACCAGGCGCCGCCAGCCGGCAGGAAGCTGCCTGCTTCGCCGATCTGCGGCGCGAAGGCGGTCAGCGTGTCGCGGTGGCGGGCGGCGCTGTCCGGGGCCTGCGCGCGGATCTGCCAGCGCAGTTCGAGCTGGCGTTCGCGCGCGGCGGCCGCGAGGTCGATGCGCCATTGCCCGCCGTCGCGCGCCGCGGCCAGCGGGCGGCCGTCGAGCTGCAGCGATTCGATGCGGTGGGCGCCGTCCATGCGCAGCGCCACTGCTTCGCCGGCCGGCAGCACGATGCGGGCGGAGGCGTCCAGCGTGCCGCTGGCCGGCGCAAGGCGCGCGGTGATCGCGTACTGCGGTGCCGCCAGCGCGCTGCCGCAGCACAGCGTGCAGGCGACGGCCAGCCAATGCGGCGCGCGCATCAGCGCCGCGTGTCCTGCACCGTCGGCACGATGCCGAACACGGCGTCGGCGACGCCAGCGACCAGATCGGCGCAGTCGGCATCGCTGTCCCACGGCAGCAGGCTGCCGACGTCGGCCACGCCGAGCGCGCGCAGCTGGTGTTCGACGCCGTGGCCGTGGATGACGTGGCCGCTGCCCATCAGCCCGACCACCAGTGCCTGCGGGTAGTCACGCGCCGCGGCCACCAGTGCCTCGGCCATCGCGCGGTCCCACAGCAGCTGGCCCTGCATGAAGCGCACGAAAGCCTCGTTCGACGCCGCCTGCGCCTGCGGCATGTGATCGCTCCAGATCTGCTTGAGCCAGTTGCGGTAGTTGTCGGGGGCGTCGGCCGGGTCGCCGACGCCTTCGCGCCGGGCGGGTGGCACGCCGGCAAGACCCAGCTTCGACACCTCGCGCACCACCTGGCGTTCGATGTTCAGCGCGCGCATCGGCAGCCGGTGCTCGCGCGCGAAGCGGAAGATGCCCGCGTACAGCGCCGGCGGTACGCCCCAGGTGCGCGTCCAGCCGGTGCGCTCGAACAGCGCCGTCTCGTCGAGGTCGCCACGCACCCAGGCGTCGAGCACCGGCTGGGCGTTGCGCGGCAGCATTTCCAGGCCGATCACCATCTGCGGGCGCCGTGCGTGCAGTGCGCGCAGCGTGTCGAGCTGCCAGTCATGGTGAGCGGCGACGTCGTGCGTTTCGCCGAGCAGCAGCACGCTCTGTGCGCTGGCGCGGGCGAGCACGCGGCCGGCGTCGAGTTCGCCCTTGCCTGGCGCGATCCAGCGGCCGGGTGGCACGCACTGGGCGGCGAGGGCGGGTTGCATCAGCGCGGCGAGGATGAGGCCGAGGCGTATCAGGCGTGTCATCGTGGTCGACGAGGGTTGACGGGCTGGGCGGTGGACGCCGCGCCGCGTCCATCGTTCCTTGTGCCGATAGGTCGCGGCGCCGGAAGAACGCTAAGATGCGCCGACCATTCACTGCCGCAGCATATCGTGTCTGCATCTCCGCGCGCCTCGTTGCACCCGCTCCGCTACGTCGCCAGCGCGGCGGCCTGTGCACTGGCGACCCAGGTCGATCCGCTGCTCGGCCTGTCCGAGGGCCAGCCGCCGGTGCTGCAGATCGGCCTTGGCGTCGCCTTCGCCGTGGTGTTGCTGTTCGGCCTTGCGCACGCGGTGCCGGTCATGCTGGTGACGCTGGTGCAGGGTGTGCTGGCCGGGCAGACGCCGCTGGCAGCGACGCTGAATGCGGCACTGACCGGCGTCCTGGTCTGCGTCGGCACGCAGGTGCTGCGCACCTTCCCGCTGCAGCCCTACCCGCGCATGCGCGCCGACCACTACGCCTGGTTCATTGGCGTCGCGCTGCTGTTGGCCGTGGCCCGTGGCGCCAGCGACGCCTGGTCGTCCGGCGCGCCTTTCTACCTGTCGGACTGGACGCTGCACGCGGCCGCCCATTTCGCCGGCACGCTGCTGGTGGTGCAGCTGGTCGCCGGCTGGATCGGTCGCCTGCAACTGCAGCGACTGGTGGCCGACCTGCTGACCGTGCTGCCCTGGCTGCTGCTGACGCTGGGCGTGACGGCCGCCCTCTTCCTGCGCCTGCTCGATGGTCCCGAGCCCTACATGCTGGTACTGCCGGCGGTGCTGGTGTGGTCGGCGATCCGCCTCAAGGTGCGCTGGATGAGCCTGCTGCTGGTGCTGATGAACGGCGTCGCGCTGTACGGCACGCAGACCGGCCTCGGCCCCTTGGGCAGCGAGACGCCGCTGCGCGCGCTGCTGTTGCTGCAGGCCTTCGTCATCACGATGTCGATCGCGCCCTATTCGCTGTCGATCACGCTCAATGAGCGCGCCGCCGCGTCGCGCCGCGCGCGCACCCGCGAGGCACAGCTGCTCGACCTGTTCGACGGCTCGATCCAGGGCATCCTGATCCACCGTCAGTTCCAGCCGCTGTACGCCAACCGGCGCGCGGCCGAACTGCTGGGCTTCCAGTCGGTGGCCGACCTGATGGGGCAGCACTCGCTGGCCGACATGGTGGTGGCCGACGACCTGCCGGTCATTTCCAGCGACAGCAACCGCCGCCTGCTGGCGTCCGGCCGGGTGCTGCCGATGCAGCTCGACGTGGTGCGCACCGACGGCCAGCGCCGCACGCTGGATTCGGTCATTCGCCAGGTCAGCTGGGACGGCGCCCAGGCCATACAGGCCACCTTCATCGACGTGACCGACGATCTGCGTGCGCGGCGCGAACAGCGCGACCGGCTCGAACGGCAGGACGGCCAGCTGGCCGCCGTCATGCGCCTCAGCGTCGATCATGCGCTGTCGGCCGGCGACGACGCGGCGCTCGCCACGCTGACCGAAGTGGTCGCCGACGCGCTGTCGGTGAGTCGTGCCAGCGTCTGGCGGCTGGACGTCGACACCGGCCGGTTGCGCTGCATGGACCTGTACGACCGCCGCCGGATCGACGTCGATCGCGGCCATGTCTCCGGCGCCGTGCTGGCGGCGTCCGCCTTCCCCGACTATTTCGCCGCGTTGCGCAGCGGCCGCACCATTGCCGCCGCCGACGCGCGCCGCGATCCGCAGGTGCGCGAATTCACCGGTGGCTACCTCGACGCCGAGGGCGTCAGCGCCATGCTCGACGCGCCGGTCTTTCTCGACGGCCGGCTGGCCGGTGTCGTCTGTCTCGAACACACCGGCGACGTGCGCGAGTGGGCGCACGACGAGCAGCGCTTCGCCGGCGAGGTGGCGACGCTGCTCGGCCGCTTCCTGGTCGCGCGCGAGCGCCACCGCGCGCAGGCGGAGCAGGTCAGGCTGTCGGCCATCCTCGACGCGACGCCGGACTACGTGTCAACGGTGGACACCGATCTGCGCATCACCTACCTGAACCTGTCCGCGCGGCGCACCGTCGGCCTGACCGGCAGCGCGCTGCCCGACAATCTGCTGGTCGCCGACCTCTATCCGCCGGACGCCTATCGCCATTACCTCAAGGTCGAACTGCCGGCGGTGATGACGGACGGCATCTGGGTCGGCGAGACGCGGCTGCGCGCGGCGGGCGGTAGCAGCGTGCCGATGTCGGCGGTGCGCGTCGCGCACCGCGGCGCCGATGGCGAGGTGCAGTTCATTTCCAGCGTGCTGCGCGACATCAGCGACATCAAGCGCAACGAACAGGCGCTGCGCGTGGCCAACGAAACGCTGGAACAGCGGGTGAGCGAACGCACCGCGGAACTTGCGCAGGCCAACGAGCGCCTGAAGGATCTCGACCGGCTCAAATCGATGTTCATCGCTTCGATGTCGCACGAACTGCGCACCCCGCTCAATTCCATCATCGGCTTCACCGGTGTGGTGCTGGCCGGCATGGCGGGCGAACTGAACACGCGCCAGCACGACCAGCTGACCCGCGTCTATGGCTCGGCCCGGCACCTGCTGGCGCTGATCACCGACGTGATCGACATATCGAAGATCGAAGCCGGCTTCATCGACGTGTTCGAGGAGCGCTTCGAGGTCGAGGCGGTGATCGACGAGGCGGTGCAGTCGGTGCTGCCGGCGGCGCGCGAGAAGAAGCTGGACATCGAGGTGCGCGTGCCACCGGGCATCCTGGTCCAGGCGGACCGTCGGCGGCTGCTCCAATGCATACTGAATTTCGTGAGCAACGCGGTAAAGTACACCGTCGAAGGAACCATCACTGTGGAGGCGAGCGTGCGTGGCAGCTGGCTCGACATCAGCGTCGAGGATACGGGCATCGGCATGGACGATGCCGGACTGTCCCGCCTTTTCCAGCCCTTCGAACGCATCGATTCCCACCTGCGCGTGAAGACGCCCGGCACCGGGCTCGGCCTCTACCTGACGCGCAAGATCGCCACCGAACTGCTGTCGGGCAGCGTTGACGTGCAGAGCACGCCGGGCGTGGGCAGCCGCTTCACGCTGCACCTGCCGCGCGAAGGCTCGGGCCGCGCGACGGAGGGCGGCCGCCCGTGAAGACCGCGCTGGTGATCGAGGACAACGAGAACAACCTCGAACTGATCACATTCATCCTGCACGCCGGGGGTTACGGTACGCGCTGTGCGATGACCGGGCTGGAGGGGGTCGCCGAGGCGCTGCGCGAGCGCCCGGATTTCATCCTGCTCGACATCCAGCTGCCGGACATCGATGGCATCGAAGTCGCCCGTCGCATCCGCGCGGCCGAGGGCTGGCCGCCGATTCCGATGGTCGCGATCACCTCGTTCGCGATGGCCGGTGACCGCGAGCGCGTGCTGGCCGCCGGCTGCAACGGCTACATAGAAAAGCCCATCGACCCGCTGCGGGTGATGAAACAGATCGAAGACGTACTGGCCCAAGCCTGATGGACATCCTGATCGCCGAAGACGACGAGAACTCCCGCCTGATGCTCAGTGCTGCGCTGGAATCGCGCGGCCACGCGGTGCGGGCCGCCGCCGACGGGCGCGCCGCGCTTGAACTGGCGAAAGCGCAGCCGCCCGACCTCATCGTGTCCGACATCCTGATGCCGGAACTCGATGGCTACGGCCTGTGCCGCGCGGTGCGCGCCCACCCGCAGCTGGCCGCCATCCCGTTCGCTTTCTATACCGCCACCTTCACCGACCGCCGCGACGAGGAGCTGGCCTACCGGCTGGGCGCCGACCGCTTCCTGGTCAAGCCGTGCGAGATCGGCGCCCTGATCGCCGAGCTGGAAGCGCTGGGCAGCCGCGGCCCGCAGCGGCCGGTGGTCGGCGACGCCGACGCGCTGTACGCCGAGCGGCTGCGCGACAAGCTGGACAAGAAGATCAATGAGCTCGAAGCCGAACGCACGCGGCTGCGCGATTTCGCCGAGGCGGCGGCCGACTGGTTCTGGGAAACCGATGCCGCGCGCACCATTGTGTACACGTCGGACGGCGCCTGGCCGTTGCGCGGCCTGTCGCTGAACGCGCTGTTCGCGATGCGCCGGCCCGGCCCGCAGCGGCACGACGACATCGCGCTGCTGACGCAGGAATTCCGTCCCTTCCGCGACATCGTGATCGACTGGCGACAGCAGGACGGCGGCGTGCGCATCATGGCGCTGTCCGGCCGGCCGTGGCGCGATGCCGCCGGCCAGATCGCCGGCTACCGCGGCAGCGCGCGCGACGTCAGCCGCCAGGTCAAGGCGGAGGAAGACCTGCGCGCGCTCAACCACGAGCTGGACGAGCGCGTGCGCAGCCGCACTTCCAGCCTGAAGGCGGCGTTCGAGGAACTGGAAAGCTTCAGCTACTCGGTGTCGCACGACTTGCGCGGCCCGCTGCGCGCCATTCACGGCTTCGCCAGCGTGCTCGAATCGGAAATGACACGGCCGGACGTGAGCGGCCTGGGCAAGGCGAGTTTCGACGCGCTGTCACGCATCCTGCGCGCCGCGTTGCGCATGGAGCATCTGGTCGACGACCTGCTCGAACTGTCGCGCGTGACGCGGATGCCGCTGCAGCGCCAGCCGGTCGACCTCAGCGCGCTGGCGCAGGAGATCGCCGACATGCTGCGCGCCGGTGATCCGCGGCGCGACTGCACCTTCGTCATCCAGCCCGGCATGCTGGTGGCTGGCGACGTCGGCCTGCTGCGCATCGCACTCGACAATCTGCTGCGCAACGCGTGGAAGTTCTCGTCGCCGGTACCGCACGGCAGCATCGAGGTCGGCGCCGAAGGCCGCGGTCAGCAGGCGGTGATCTACGTGCGCGACAACGGCGTCGGCTTCGACATGGCGCACGCCGACAAGCTGTTCAATCCCTTCATCCGGCTGCATCGCGAAGGTGAGTTCGAAGGCACCGGCATCGGCCTGGCGCTGGTCCAGCGCATCATCCGTCGCCACAATGGCCGCGTCTGGGCGCGCGCCGAGCCGGGCAAGGGCGCCACCTTCTGTTTCACGCTGGGCGAGAGCGACGCCGAACTGCCGCCAATCGCTGCCTGAGGCCGCCTGAGGTTCAGCTTTTGCCGTCCAGCGGCAGCGCCTCGACACCCAGCGCGCGGATGCGCTTGCGCCAGCCGCGGAAGGCTTTCGCGCCCAGCGGCACCACGTGCAGCGAGACCGGATAGTCCGCCGCCGCTAGCGTGCGCGCCAGCTTGCCGAGTGCCTCTTCGCTGCGCAGCCAGCGTCGTGTCATGTCGAAAGCCAGTACGTAGGCACGCGCCCGCGGGTCGGCGGCGATCGGCCGGCGCAGCAGGAAAACGCGGGCCAGACGATCGGCGTGCGGCAGCACGGCGCGCACGATGTCGGCCTCGACCTCCGGCGGCAGATCGTGCCGACCGAGTTCGCACTTCGGGTCCAGCGTGTCCATTTCGTGCTGCACGCCGGCCAGGTGTGCCTGGCGTTTTTCCCAGCGTTCGCGGTACAGGTCGGCGCGCACCGGATCGCGCGTGCGCAGCCAGCGCCAGATCGTTTCGCAGCCGGCGAGTATCGCGTCGGCGTCGGCCTGCATCACCGCCTCGATGTCGTCGATGCCGCCGGCGTCGTCGGCGTCCAGCTTCAGGTCACCGAGCGCGAAGCGGGCCGCGAGGTGGTCCGGCGCCCGCGCGAGCAGCGCCTCGACGGCCGGGCGACGGTCGACGTCCGGCTCCAGTTCGGCGGTGAGTTGCAGCAGCATCCACTCATCCTCGACGCTGCGTTCGCCGTTCTCACGCAGCGTCTGCAACTGCTGCAGACGTTCGGCCAGATAGCTGTTGCGCTCCTGCCAGCGCGTGCGTACGTCGTCGCGCCAGCGCGTGTCGAGTACGCCGGCCAGCCGCGGCAGCGCGTCGCCCAGCCAGCGCTCGGCCGCCGTCGTGCCGACCGCCGGCAGCACGGGCGACGGCGTTTCGCCCAATGCGCGCAGGCGGTCGTTCAGACTGGGGTGGGTGTCGCCGTAGCCGGTGCTTTCCTGCAGGACCTCGTCGCGGTAGGCGCAGGCGCGCGCTTCGTCCAGCGACGACAGCGCGCGTCGCCATTCGCCGCTGAGTGCGGCCGGCGGCTCCGCCTGTGCGCGGGCCAGGCGGTCGATGCCCGGCCAGAAGTCCTGCGCCTCGAAGCGTGCGGCGATGCCGACCCGCTGCAGCGCGCGGGCAGCCGCGGCGGCGCCGACCAGTTCGGCCGACGAGCGGTCGGCCTGGTATTCGTTGGCGCGCGCCATCACGAAGGAGTAGGCGTTGAACCAGGGCGCGTACCAGCCGAACAGCCGGGCCACGAGGCGGCTGCCCCAGTCGTCCCAGGTCTGCGCCATCGCCTGCATCTGGCCCCAGGCGCCGCGCAGCCGGTAGATGAAGGCACCGAATCGGCCGTGGTTGCCGGCCAGGTGCCCGTATTCATGGGCGACCACGGCCAGCGCTTCGTCCTCGTCCAGCGTCTGCAGCAGCGGCAGGCCCAGTATCAGGTAGTGCCGGTTCCAGCCGAACAGGCCCAGCCGCGGGTGCTGCACGACGGCGGCATTGAGCTGGTCGACCAGCAGCACGTGATGGAAGGCGGGCCCGTTCATCCGTCGCTGCATGTCGTCCAGCCGTTCGAACAGGCGAGGCGCATCCGCGCGCGTGATCTCCAGGCCCTCCGGTGCCGGAAAGCGCGCCAGCAGCATGCGGAAAGAGGTCTTCAGCAGCAGCCACAGCGGCAGCGCGAGCAGGATGAGGGCCTTGCCCAGCTTCAGCGCGATCAGCGCGACCACACCACCGCCCTTGAACAACAGCATCACGACGCCGGCCAGCGCGCCGACCATCAGCAGGGCCATGCCGAGCACGACGGCCAGGATGACGAAACCGAGCAGCGCCACCGCGGCCACGCGCGCCCGATAGCCTGACGGGTTGCGCGCGGCCACCGCTTCGAGGCGGTGGATCAGCTGTTCGAAACGCGATACGTCCATCTGTGCATCCCCGTACCCGGAAAAGGGGATGAAATTAGCATGGCCCTGTTTTTCTGCCGTGACCGGCTTCTCAGCGCCGCCCCACCCAGAGCACACCGGCGATCACCAGCACGGTGCCGGCGATCTGCAGCGTCGACACCGGTTCGGCCAGCATCCACCAGGCGAGGAAGACGGTGATGACCGGACCGGTGCTGCCGACCAGTGCGGCGGTCTGTGCGCCCATGCGGCGGATCGCCGCCGACTGCAGGAACACCGGCAGCACGGTCGAGAACAGCGCCATCGCCACCGCCAGCCACAGCACCGGCGCCGGCTGCGCCAGCGCGTCGAGCGGGCGCACGGCGACGAAGTGCAGGCTGACCGCCACCGTCGACACCAGCGTGGCGAGCGCCGAAAAGCGTGTCGCGCCGAGCTTGCGAATCGGCGCCGCAGCGCCGGTCAGGTAGATGGCGAAGCTGAGCGAGGAGCCGAACACCAGCGCGCAGCCCAGCGCAATGACCGCCGCCTCGCCGCTCACCTCGATGTCGTGCACCACGGCCAGCGCGATGCCGCCATAACAGAGCAGGCTGGCGACGATTTCGCGCCGCGTGATGCGCCGGCCGTGCGCCATCCAGCCGATCAGCAGCGTCAGTGTCGGGTAGGTGAACAGCACCAGCCGTTCCAGACCGGCCGAAATGTAGAGCAGGCCGTAGAAGTCCAGCATGCTGGCGCCGTAGTAGCCGAACAGGCCGAGCACGCTGACGGTCGCCCAGTCACGCGCGGTCAGCGGCGCGCCGCGCCGGGCTTCGCGCCAGGCGACGACGACGAATACCGGTGCGGCCAGCAGCATGCGCAGCGCTACCAGCGTGACCGGATCGACGCCGTGCGGATAGGCGAGCTTGGCCAGGATGGCCTTCAGCGAGAAGCCGGCCGAGGCGATGACCGCGAGCCAGATGCCGAGGCGCGCGTCGGCGGCCGGTGCGGACATCGCTATTTCCGTCGTCCGCCGAGGATGGAACCGAGCACGCCACGGACGATTTCGCGACCGACCGAACTGGCGATGGTGCGCGCCACCGTCTTGGCGGCGGTCTGGGCCAGACCGTCACGCTGGCCGCCGCGCGGGCCGGTCGAACCGAACACCAGATCCTGCAGCCCGCCGAGCAGGCCGCCGTCACCGGCCGGCGCGTCGGTGGCACCGGGCTGTGCGCCCGGCACCGGCTTCCCGGTGGCGACCGGATTCGCATTCACCGCCGCGGCCAACATTTCGTAGGCCGATTCGCGATCCAGCGTCTGTTCGTAGCGGCCGCGCATCGGCGAGTGCTGGATCGTCGCGCTGCGTTCGTCGGCGGTCAGCGGGCCGAGGCGGGACGCCGGCGGCAGCACGAAGGCGCGCTCGACCATCGACGGCCGCCCCTTTTCGTCGAGGAAGGAAATGAGTGCTTCGCCGGTGCCCAGTTCGAGGATGGCCTGTTCGGCGTCGAACTTCGGGTTCTGCCGCATGGTCTGGGCAGCGGTCTTGACCGCCTTCTGGTCGCGCGGCGTGAACGCGCGCAGCGCGTGCTGAACGCGGTTGCCGAGCTGGGCGAGCACGGAATCCGGCACGTCCAGCGGGTTCTGCGTCACGAAATAGACGCCGACGCCCTTCGAGCGGATCAGCCGCACCACCTGTTCGATCTTCTCCAGCAGCGCCGGCGGCGCCTCGTTGAACAGCAGGTGGGCCTCGTCGAAGAAGAACACCAGCTTGGGCTTGTCCATGTCGCCCACTTCCGGCAGCTGTTCGAACAGTTCGGCCAGCAGCCACAGCAGGAAGGTGGAGTAGAGCTTGGGCGAGTTGTACAGGCGGTCGGCGGCCAGGATGTTGATGGTGCCGCGGCCGTGCTCGTCGAAGGTCATCAGGTCGGCGATGTCCAGCATGGGCTCGCCGAAGAAGCGGTCGGCGCCCTGCTCCTCCAGCTGCAGCAGGCCGCGCTGGATGGCGCCGATCGATGCGGTGGAAATGTTGCCGTACTGGGTCTTGAACTGCGCCGCGTTGTCGCCGACGTGCTGCACCAGCGCGCGCAGGTCCTTCATGTCGAGCAGCAGCAGGCCGTGGTCGTCGGCCACCTTGAACACGATGGTGAGCACGCCGGCCTGCGTTTCGTTCAGGCCGAGCAGACGGGAAAGCAGCAGCGGCCCCATGTCGCTGACGGTCGCGCGTATCGGGTGGCCGGACTCGCCGAACACGTCCCAGAAGCAGACCGGGCTCGGGTAGGGCACGAAATCGGCGATGCCCAGCATGTCGAGGCGCTGTTGCAGCTTCGGGCTGACGGTGCCGGCCGCCCCCATGCCCGAGAGGTCACCCTTCACGTCGGCCATGAAAACCGGTGTGCCGATATAGGAAAAGCGTTCGGCCAGCGACTGCAGCGTGACCGTCTTGCCGGTGCCGGTGGCGCCGGTGATGAGCCCGTGGCGGTTGGCCATATTGGGCAGCAGGGCGAGCGAGAGGTCGCCGGCGCGGGCGACGTGGAGCGGTTCGGCCATGGCTTCTTCCTCGGAGGGGATGGCGCGATGCTACCAGCGCGGCGCCCGCCGGGCAGTGCGGAAAACCGACCCTAGGATGCGAAGCGGTACTGCGACTTGCCGGCGCGCTTGGCTTCGTACATTGCCTCGTCGGCACGGCGCATCAATGCGTCCGGTGCGTCTGCTCGCGAGTCGGTGTAGGCGATGCCGACGCTGGCGCCGATCTGCACCAGCTGGTTGCCGCCGGCGTCTATCGGCCGCGCCAGTGCGCTGACGATCTTGGCGGCGATGAAGCGCGCGGTGTCGGGGCTTTCCAGCGCGCACAGCACGACGACGAATTCGTCGCCGCCCAGTCGCGCGACCAGATCGGTGCGCCGCACAACCGCTTCCAGCTGTCGCGCCACCCAGCTGAGCACGCGATCGCCGGCCTCGTGGCCCTGCGTGTCGTTGACCTGCTTGAAGCCGTCGAGATCGACCAGCATCAACGCCAGACCACTGCCGTGCAGGTTTTCCAGGGCGCTGCTGAGCCGGTGCTCGATGCCGCGCCGGTTCAGCAGACCGGTCAGCGGGTCGCGCTCGGCCATCGCCAGTGCGCTCGCCTCGGCCCGCTTGCGTTCGGTCACGTCGTTGGCAATGCCCTGCAGCAGGCCGTCGGGCAAGGGGTTGAGCACGACGTGCAGCCAGAGCACGCCCGATTCACCGTACTGCACGCCGAAATCGGCCGAGGTCGGCCGCTGGTCGCTCAGTGCGCGCACCATCAGCGTATCGAGCCGCGACGAGGCGTCGCCGAGCAGGGTGCCCAGCGCATAGCTGCGATCGCTGCCCTCGCGTGCCGGCAGGCCCAGCTTGGCCGCCAGCCAGGGGTTCCAGTCGTGCAGGCGACCGGCGTTGTCGACGGTGAAGATACCTGTTTCCGCGCTTTCGAAGATGAGCCTGAACTTGCGCTCGGACGCTTCGAGCTGCGCCCGCGTGTCGCGCTCGGCGGCGAGCAGATCGTCCATCCGCGTGATCAGCGTGTTGACGTCGCCGGCCAGCCGGCCGATCTCGTCGCCGGCGTGGCCGGTCGGCACCGACACATGCTTGCCGACGCCGATTTCGAGGTGATGCAGGTCGTCCGACAGCTTCTTCACCGGGCGCGTGAACACGTTCAGCACCACCCAGGCCACCGACAGCACGACGAACACCAGTTCGATCAGCAGGATGATGGCGATGAAGCGTGAGTAGGAACCCGCGGCCTGCGCGATCTTCGAACTGGCCGGCCACACCCTCAGCTCGCCGACCTGCTGGTCGGGCGAGAATGGCGAGGTCAGCGGGCGTGCCAGCACCGGCAGCCGCAGCACGCCGGCCTCGTCGTCGGCTTCGCCCACCGAAGCCAGCACGTGGTCGGTTTCGGTGATGACGACGCGGGCGACCGCATCGTTGAGCAGCAGGCCCTGGGCTACCTCGTGCGCCAGTTGTTCGTCGCGCGCGAAGGCGGCGACGCTAGCGGTGCGTTCGACGGTGGCCATCAGTTCCACCAGCTGCCGCTGCATGCGGTTCCGCTCTTCCCGCCCGACCATGACGGTGCTGACCAGCGCGACCAGAACACCGACCAGCCCGCCGAAGAAAAGCATCAGCAGCATGGTCCGCCAGACCACGCTGGTCTGCAGCCGACGTGGCGAGTGCGCTGCGTCGGGTATGCCGGGGGGACGGAAAGCCGGTTCAGTACTCAAGGAGCAGCACCACCCGGACGCGCTTGTCCACCCGCGCAGCGTCGACGTAGCCGATCGCGCCGCGCTCGGCCGCGACGCGACGCAGCACCGACTCGGCGTCGTCGATCTGCTCCGGCGGCTGGGTCCGTCCGGAGAACTTCAGGCGCGCCCAGTAGGCGCTGATCTCGTTCATTTCGCGATTGACCAGTGCGCGGTAGAAGTCCGCGCGCAACGATTTCGTATCCAGAACGACGGCGGGCGTGCCGGACGGCAGGTGCTTGATGCGACCAAGGAACAGATGGCTCACTTCCTCCCTGCTCAGGCTGTCCACCCCGCTCGATGGGTGAACGATGACCGCCAGCGCTTCCGCACGCGCCCATCCGCTCACGAACGCGAGAACGAGCGTGAGCAAGGTCCGTCGGGTGAACAAGTGCATCAGCGGCATCAGAAAACGAAATCCAGCACGACGGTGAACAGCGTCAGACTGGCATCGCGGACCGGCAGACCGCTGGGGGTGATCAGTATCGACGACGATGAGGCATTGATCTTTTCGATTTGTACCTTCAAGGCGTAATCGGTGGCGAAGTCATAACGCACACCGGCGCCGAAAGTGCGCTGATTCATCGTCAGCCGGTCGACGACGCGGTCGTAGACGACCTGCAGTGCCGCTGCCGGCGCCGGCAACGTCAGCGCACTGTCGTCCGGCTCGAAGGAGATGCGTCCCCAGGTCAGATAGGGCTTCCACGCGCCGATGCGATAGCCGGCGACCACGCTGGAACCCCAGCCCGAATAGCGCGGAAACTGAGAGAAGGTTTCCCGCGCGAGAATGCCCTGCAGCGACCACGGACCGTTTTCGTAGCGCGCGCTGAGGCCGGCGAAGGTGATGTGGTGCGAAGTCTGTATCTGCGACGCCCGCAGCTGGGCCTGGGCCAGCGGCACCGAGGCCAGTGCGTCGCGCAACTGCACCAGCGACAGATCGCCGCGCGCGTGGATGTCGGCCCAGGCCGCCTTCAGCGTCAGCGTGTCGCTCATCCACTCGATCGTCGCGCCCACGGTGGTCGCGTCGTCCTGCGTCACCCGCTGGCCGTACAGGTAGAAGTCGCCGCGCGACTGTCCGCCATAGAACTTGATGCTGCCCAGCCCGTCGCCGACGGGTGCGCGCAGCGTGAGGTCGGCGCCGTCGAAGCGGTCCTGCGTCACCACGCCGTACACCTCGGTCGGCGGTCGCGCCGCGGTGTAGGCGTAGCCGACGTGGCGCGAGTCGCCTTCGAGATAGATGTCCGCACCCAGCCGGCCGGCACGCAGTTCCAGCCAGTCGGTCGGGGCATAGCGCACGAAGCCCCAGCTCAGCATCGGCGTCCAGTTGCCTTCGCTGTTCAGGCGGCTGACCGCCTGTATCGTCGTCGACCAGCGCGGATTGAAGCTGGCGCTCGCTTGCAGACCGATGCGGGTGTCCAGACGGAAGCCGAGCTTGTCGCCCTCGATGCCTCCGGCCTGTTCGAGGTCACGCCGATAGACGACGTTCTCCTGGCTGTGATAGCCGGCGCCCAGCGTTCCGAAGCCGCCGAACTGCCACAGCTGTTCGGTGGCCGGGTCGTCCGCCAGGGCGCCGCTGCTGGCGCTGACGGCCAGCAGAGCGATCAGAAGTCTTGTATTTGTCACGATTGCATTCACCCGCCGGCCACGGGTGCCGGAAAATTCCCATTCGGAATTAACGGAGCCGCGCGCGACGCTCTTGAGCCCGTCATCGGCGCTCTCGATTAAAATCGTGGCTTGCACATTTCCAACGGAAGCACTCTTTCATGGCCGGTCATTCCAAGTGGGCCAACATCCAGCATCGCAAGGGGCGTCAGGACGCCAAGCGGGGCAAGGTGTTCACCAAGCTGATCAAGGAAATCACCGTGGCGGCCCGCATGGGCGGCGGCGACCCCAACTTCAACCCGCGCCTGCGCATGGCGGTGGACAAGGCGAAGGGCGAAAACATGCCCGGCGACAACATCGATCGCGCGGTCAAGCGCGGGACCGGTGAGCTCGACGGCGCAAGCTACGAGGAAATCCGCTACGAAGGGTACGGCATCGGCGGTGCCGCTGTCATGGTCGACTGCCTGACTGACAACCGTACCCGCACCGTGGCCGACGTGCGCCATGCCTTCTCCAAGTATGGCGGCAACCTCGGCACCGACGGCTCCGTGGCCTTCATGTTCAAGCACTGTGGCCAGTTCATCTTCGCCCCCGGGACGTCCGAGGACGCGCTGATGGAAGCGGCGCTGGAAGCCGGCGCCGAGGACGTGCTGACCAACGACGACGGCTCGATCGAGGTGCTGAGTCCGCCGGCCGATTTCGTGGCGGTCAAGGACGCGCTGGAAAAGGCCGGCTTCAAGGCCGAGTTCGCCGAAGTGACGATGAAGCCGCTGAACGAAAGCCCGCTGGCCGGCGACGACGCCGCCAAGATGCAGAAACTGCTGGATGTGCTGGACAGTCTGGACGACGTGCAGGAGGTCTACACCACCGCGGTGATGGACGAAGAGTAAAGTTGCCGGGGTCAGGTCGCCAGGGTCTTTCGCCCAGGTTGTTTCGCATATTCACCGGAGAACGCCAATGCTGCTCACCACCACGCCCACGCTCGAAGGCCGGCCCATCCGCCAGTACCACGGCGTGGTGACCGGCGAAGCCATCATCGGCGCCAATATCTTCAAGGACCTGTTCGCCAGCATCCGCAACGTGGTCGGCGGCCGCGCCGGCGCCTACGAAAGCACGCTGGCCGACGCGCGTGACGCCGCGATGCAGGAAATGAGCGAGGCGGCGGCGAAGCTGGGCGCCAACGCGGTGGTCGGCATCGACATCGACTACGAAGTACTGGGCGCCGACAACGGCATGCTGATGGTGTGCGTGAGCGGTACGGCGGTCAGCACGTGACGCGCCGCACGATTGACAAACCCGCCTGATTCGCCAGAATGCAGGCAGTTTCCCCTGTTTCATGGCGCCGATTTGTCTCAGCTTGCGGGCGCCCGGGTTCCTCCGGCGGTGTGCTGCCGGATCTCCCTTACAAATTCGGCTAAAGCGAGGGCGAACCCGGTCCTGGCTTTGGTCAACCGGGTTTTTTCATGGCCAACGAAATATCCATTCCTGAAGACAGCGTCGGCATCGTCAGCCCGCTGTGCGCGCGCTTCGACACGCCGCTGACGCTGAAAAGCGGCGCCGTGCTGCCGGGTTTCGAGCTGATGTACGAAACCTACGGCGAACTGAACGCCGCCCGCTCGAACGCCGTGCTGGTCTGTCCGGCGCTGTCCGGTCACCATCACGCGGCCGGCATCCATGCCGACGCGCCGAAGAACACCGGCTGGTGGGACAACCTGATCGGCCCGGGCAAGCCGCTCGATACGCGCAAGTTCTTCGTCATCAGCGTGAACAACCTCGGCGGCTGTCACGGCTCGACCGGCCCGATGAGCACCAATCCGGAAACCGGCAAGCCCTGGGGGGCGGATTTCCCGGTGGTGACGGTGGAGGACTGGGTGGCGGCGCAGTCACTGCTGGCTGATCGCCTGGGCATCGACTGCTGGGCGGCCATCATCGGCGGCAGCCTGGGTGGCATGCAGGCGATGGCGTGGTCCATCCACCTGCCGGCGCGCGTGCGCCATGCGCTGGTGATCGCGTCGGCGCCCAAGCTGACGGCACAGAACATCGCTTTCAACGAAGTGGCGCGCCAGGCCATCATCACCGACCCGGATTTCCACGGCGGCCACTTCTACGAACACAACACGCTGCCGCGCCGCGGTCTGCGGCTGGCGCGCATGCTGGGCCACATCACCTATCAGTCGGACGATCTGATGGCCGAGAAATTCGGCCGCCGGCTGCGCGAAGGCGGCCGCAAGTTCAGTTTCGAGGTCGAGTTCGAGGTCGAGTCCTATCTGCGTTACCAGGGCGACAAGTTCGCCGGCAGCTTTGACGCCAATACCTATCTGCTGGCCACCCGCGCGCTCGACTACTTTGACCCGGCGCATGACGCCGGCGGCGATCTGGCTGCCGCCTTCGCGCCGGCCACCGCCGACTACCTGCTGGTGTCCTTCTCGACCGACTGGCGCTTCGCGCCGTCGCGCTCGCGCGAAATCGTCGATGCGCTGATGCGCAAGGGGCGCAACGTGAGCTACGCCGAAATCGAATCGTCGGCCGGCCACGACTCCTTCCTGCTCGACGACCCGCACTACCATGCGGTGCTGCGTGCGTATTTCGACAACATCACGGTGTGAGGCTGGGTACCGACATGACTGCACTGGACGGACGCATAGACTACGACGTGATCGCCGGCTGGGTGAGCCCAGGCGCGCGCGTGCTCGACCTCGGCTGCGGCGATGGCGCGCTGCTGCGCCACCTGAAGGACAGCCGTGGCGCCAGCGGTTACGGCGTCGAGATCGACATCGAGCGCGTGATCAGCTGCATGCGCAACGGCATCAACGTGCTGCAGATCGACCTGGAGAAGGGGCTGTACGACTTCGTCGACCAGAGCTTCGATCTGGTCATCATTTCGAACGCGCTGCAGACCCTGCACCGCACCGAAAAGCTGCTGACCGAAATGCTTCGGGTGGGCCGCGAGGCAGTGGTGAGCTTCCCCAACTTCGCCTTCTGGAAGCACCGCATGGCCATCATGGACGGCCACATGCCGGTGTCCGACCGCCTGCCCTACCAGTGGTACGACACGCCCAACGTCCGCTTCTTCACCATCGCCGACTTCGAGGCGCTGTGCGAAAAGCTGGGTATCGAAATCCGTGAGCGCCTGGTGCTCGACGATGCCGGCCAGCCGGTGAAGGAAGAGCCCAATTTCCTCGGCAGTTTTGCGCTGTATAGATTGGGAGGGGCTAGAGGCTAGGGGTCAGGGGTCAGGGGAAGCATGCGGGCGGCTTCGCCGCCCGGAATTCGCTAGCCCCTGGCCCCTCCTCCCTGGTCCCTGCCCCTCGCCCGCCCCGCAAGCAGTACCAGCCCCAGCACCGGCACGCCGAGCAGCGCGGTGGCGGTGAAGAAGGCTTCGTAGCCGTGGGCGTCGACATAGACGCCGGAGAAGCCGGCGATGAACTTCGGCAGCAGCAGCATCAGCGAACTGAACAGCGCGTACTGGGTAGCCGAGTAGGCCACGTTCGTCAGCCCTGACAGATAGGCGACGAAGGCCGAAGAGGCGATGCCGGCCGACAGGTTGTCGGCGGAGATCGCGAAGATGAGCCCGTTCACGTCGTGGCCGCGGCCGGCCAGCCAGACGAACAGCAGATTGGTGGCCGACGACAGCGCGGCGCCGAGGAACAGCGTCTTCATGACGCCGATGCGCGCCGTCAGCACGCCGCCGATCACTGCGCCGACGATGGTCATGCCGACGCCGTACACCTTGGCCACATTGGCCACTTCGTCCTTGGTGTAGCCCATGTCCACGTAGAAGGCATTGGCCATGATGCCCATCACCACATCGGAGATGCGGTAGGTGCCGATCAGCGCCAGCAGCAGTACCGCGTGCCAGCGATAGCGGCGGATGAAATCGACGAAGGGCGACACCACCGCGCCATGCACCCAGGCGGCGGCGGCCAGCAGCGGGCCGTGTAGCCCCTCGCGCGCCAGCCACTCGCGGGTGCGCGCCTCGCGCTGCACGGTGTCCGCCGACACCGGCGCATCCGGCTCGCGTATCAGCAGCGTGGTAAGGATGCCGACGCCCATGCTGGCCGCCATGATCAGGTAGGCGAAGCGCCAGGGCGCGTGTTCGTAGGCGGTATCGGTGGCATCGACCGAGGCGGCCAGCCACAGCACACCGGCCGAGGCGGCAATCATCGCGATGCGGTAGCCGCCCTGGTAGGTGGCGGCCATTGCGCCCTGAAGCCGTTGCTCGACCGCTTCGATGCGGTAGGCGTCGAGTGCGATGTCCTGGGTGGCGGAGGCGAAGGCCACCGCCAGTGCGCACCACACCATGCGTTCCAGTGCCTGCGCCGGGTCGGTGTTGGCCATGCCGAACAGCGCGCCGGCGATCGCCAGCTGCGACAGCAGCAGCCAGCTGCGCCGACGCCCGAGCAGTCGTGTCAGGCCGGGCAGCGGCAGGCGGTCTACCAGCGGAGACCATACCCACTTGAAGCCGTAGGCCAGTCCTATCCAGCTGAAGTAACCGATGGTCGAACGGTCGATGCCGGCCTCGCGCAGCCAGTAGGACAGCGTGCCGAGCACCAGGATGAGGGGCAGACCGGCGGAAAAGCCGAGGAAGAGCATGCCGACGACGCGCGGGTGCGCATACACCTTCAGGCTGTCGAGCCAGCCGGCGGCAGGAGATGTGGGGATCAAGGGCGGACGGAGTGAGACGGCAGGTAAGCGGGAAGATACCAGTGCCCGCGCCTTCCGTCCGGTCTGCGACGGGTCGCGATGCGCCGATCAGGCGACTACGCGTACTCGGAGAAGAACAGCCCCATCACCGCCGCCAGCGAGCTGCCCGCTTCGGCGCAGGCGCCTTCGAAGGCCTGCGGCTCCAGCCGGGTGATCTGCCAGGCGGCCGGCGAGGCCGAGGCGACGATGCGGGCCGAATCGATCAGTTCCGCGTCGTAGCCGACCGCGTGCCGCGCCAGATGCAGCAGCGAAGCTTCGAATTCGTGCGGCGCGCCGTGCGCCGGATCGATCTGGGCGCCGATGGCGACAGCAAAGCTGCGTGGCAGCCGCCATTCGGTCAGCAGGGCTTCGCCCACTGCGGCGTAGTCGCAGCCAACGATTTCGCGTTCCAGATGCTCGATCGGTGCGCCGGTTGCACGGCTGTCGACCAGCGCCTGTTCCGACTCCTGCGGTGTGTGCATGTACATGACCATGTGGCCGATGTCGGCCAGCATGCCGCCGACAAACAGCCGCTCGGCGTCGAGCAGGCCGCAGCTCTTGGCGGCCGCGCGCGACAGCAGGCCGCGCATCGCCGAGGCCCGCCAGAAGCGGGCGACATCCATGCGTTCCGGGCGCATGCCGGCGAATACGGCGGTCACCGTCGTCGCCAGCACGATGTCGTGCACCTGCTGCATGCCGAGCACGCTCACCGCGCGCTGCATCGTTTCGATCTTGCCCGGGAAGCCGTAGAACACGCTGTTGACGACGCGCAGCACGCGCATCGTGATGCCGGGGTCGGCGGCCACCACCTTGGCCAGTTCGATCACCGAGCCATCCGGGTCGTCGATGACCTGCTTCACCCGGTGGTAGATGGCAGGCAGCGTGACCAGCTCGGTCGTTCTGCGCGCCAGTTCCTGTGCGGAGTGTGTGGTCATCGGAGGAGCGGGGATTCGGTGGTAATGAGCTGAATTCGGCGTCCTGCCGGAAAACTTGAGCGCCCGTCGCTCAGCGGGAGGTCAAGCGGTGCTGCAGCGTGCCGAGCAGCCGCCAGGCCCCCCACAGCCGCAGGCCCCAGCGCCAGACGCGCCGCGGGCGCACGAGCGCGAACCCGACCAGCGCAGCCGCCAGCGCCTCCGGGTGACCGCGCACCCAGGCGGCTCCAGCGCGGATCTGATCGCCGACGTTCAGGACCGGGTCGAGAACCGCCGATTGCGTTGCCGCTTCGACGCGCAGACGGCGTGATCGTTCGACCAGCCGCTCTCGCGCAAGGGCCAGACGCAGGCGCCGTTCGTTCATCGGCCCAGCGCGTCGCGGTCGCGCTTCAGCTCGTCAAGCGTGGATGCGAACAGCCGCGTGCCTTCGGCCATGCGCGCGCGGGCGATGACCGCGGCGACCACGCCCAGCGTAATGAACAGCGTCGAAAACAGCGTCAGCACCAGCAGACGGTGGCTGTCCCACAGCAGCACCGTCAGCAGCACCGCCAGGAAGGCGATGCCGAAGGTGAGGAAGGCGATGGCCAGCGCGCCATAGACCAGCAGTTCGGTCAGGCGCAGCGCTTCGTCGCGCGCTTCGACGGTGATCAGTTCCAGCCTGACGTGAACGATCTCGATCAGGCTGGAAACGAATCCCTTCAGCGATACGGCGAGGCGCTCAGGCCGGGGCGATGCGGCCATCGCGAGCTCAGCGGCGGCCGATCAGCAGACCGACCAGCAGACCTACGCCAGCGGCGACGCCGATCGACTTCCACGGGTGTTCATGCACGTAGTCGTCGGTGGCGCGGGCCACTTCGCGCGACTTTTCCTTCAGCGCCGCTTCCGCATCGGCCAGTTTGTGACGTGCGGAGGTGAGATTTTCCTGCATGCGCACGCGCAGTTCGCCCACCTTCTCGCCGGCCTGGTTGGCGGTCACACGCAGCAGTTCTTCGGCGTCGGAGATGACCACCTTCAGGTCTGCAACCAGCTTTTCCTTGGTGACGGTGTTCTGATCGATCAGTTCGGACATTGCTCTTCTCCTTTGCGAGTGAAGTCATTTCGGGGCAGACCCCGAAGTTAGCCGTTCAGGTTGCGGGCCGCAACGCAACGGTGTCGTCGGCCGGGCGCTTCCACTGTAGGCGACGGGCTACACCGAGCAGGCTCAGGCCGGCCAGCAGCATGGCCCAGCGCTCTGCCTCCGGAACCAGGGCCGCGGCGAGAAACGCGGTCGCCACGGCCTGATGACCGGCCGTTGTGATGTGGACGTCGTCCCAGAACAGATAGCCCGCCGGATTGGCCGGGCAGCCTGCCAGTGTCTGGCAGGGTGTATCTATATTGGTGAAGCCGTACTGACTGGGATCAAGCGCCACGTCATTGAGCAGGCCCGATACGTCGACCGTGCGGAAGCGGGCATCCGCCAGATTCAGGTCGAGCTGCTCGAGCATCAGCGCGAGCGCGGCGTTGTGGGCGGCCGACACCGAACTGGCCAGACCGGCCGCCAGCGGACCTTCCTCGACAAAGGAGGGCGTCAGGCCGAGGTCGGGCATGTTGGGAATCAGGAAATCACGTGCGCCCGCCGCGTACAGCGAGGTGATCGCCGTCTGCAGATTGCCCACCGCATTGCCCACGGTGGCGGGCGTGGTCAGCGAGGCGGGCAGGAAATAGTCGTTCGGGCCACCCCAGATGAAGTAGAGCTTGTCGGCGCCACCGCCGCCTCCGGCTACGTAGTCAACCACCTGGGCGCTGATGCCGGTGCCGTTCAGCCAGCCCGGAGATTTCTGCAGCAGGCTTGCAAGCTGTGCGCCCTGGCTGGTGTCCTCGACATAGTTGTCGGAGCCGCCGCCAGTCGGCGTGCCGGTGCGCGCGCCGCCCACCGCATGGTTGTCCAGCGGCAGGTTGAGCCAGGCGGCCAGGTACTCGACCGCCACCGGGCCGTTGGAAAAGCGCCCCGGCGCGTAGCCGAACAGCGCGGACGGGAAGAGACCGGAGCTCAGCGTCTGGAAGTTGCCAGTGTCCGACAGGCTGTCGCCGAACACGACCAGTTCGTTCCATTCAGCCGCGGCCGGCAGCGAAAGACCCAGAGCGGCGGCGAGAGCGAGACTGCGCAGAGCTTTCATGACGGTCCTTTCGACGGACGGGCGATGACTTCGGGATTCACGCGATATCGACATCGTAGTCGACAATGAGTGGAGCATGATCGCTGAAGCGTACGTCCTTGTAGACGCTTGCCGCACGGGCCTTTGCCGCGATGCCCGGAGTGGCGATCTGGTAGTCGATGCGCCAGCCCACGTTCTTCGCGCGGGCCTGGCCGCGATTGCTCCACCAGGTGTAGCAGTCGTCGGTGGCGTCCGGGTGCAGCGTGCGATAGACGTCCACCCAGCCGCCCGCGCCCAGCAGCGCGGTCATCCAGGCGCGCTCTTCCGGCAGGAAGCCCGAGTTCTTCAGATTGCCCTTCCAGTTCTTCAGGTCGATTTCCTGGTGCGCGATGTTCCAGTCGCCACACACCACGATCTCGCGCCCACTGGCCCGCAGCGCGGCCAGATGCGGCTGGAAGCGGTCGAGGAAGCGGAACTTGGCCTCCTGGCGTTCGGGCGCACTGGAACCGGAGGGCAGGTAGAGCGAAATCACCGTCACATCGCCGAAGTCGGCCTCGACGTAGCGGCCTTCGTTGTCGAATTCCTCGACGCCGAAGCCGGTGATCACCCGCGACGGCTGTCGCCGCGCGTACAGGCCGACGCCGCTGTAGCCCTTCTTTAGCGCATAGTGGAAATGCCCGTCGCGACCGCCCATCGCCACCGGTGCGCGCATCGACGCATCGAGGTCGGCCTCCTGCGCCTTCAGTTCCTGCACGCACAGCACGTCCGGCGCCGTGCCGGCGACCCAGTCCCACACGCCCTTGGTGGTGGCCGAGCGGATACCGTTGAGGTTGAGCGACACGATACGTAACATGGCCGGTTTGTCCGTTCTGATTGGAAAAGCCCGTGGATTCTAGACGTGAATTCGTGAAGTTCGCCGTCGATACCGGCGTGCTGCGCTTCGGCAGCTTCACCACCAAAGCGGGGCGCGAATCCCCCTACTTCTTCAACGCCGGGCTGTTCAACAGCGGTGCTTCGGTGCTCAAGCTTTGCAGCTTCTATGCCGATACGATCATCAGTCGTGCGCCGCAGTTCGACATGCTGTTCGGACCGGCCTACAAGGGCATCGTTCTGGCCGCAGGTACCGCGATGCAGATCGCGCAGCACGGTCGTGACCTGCCCTTCGCGTTCAATCGCAAGGAAGCCAAGGACCACGGCGAAGGCGGCACGCTGATCGGGGCGCCGCTGAAGGGACGGGTGCTCATCATCGACGACGTGATCAGCGCGGGCACCTCGGTGCGCGAGTCGGTCGAACTGATCCGCGCCGCCGGCGCCGAACCGGCCGGTGTGGCGATTGCCCTCGACCGCATGGAGCGGGGCACCGGACAATTGTCAGCGGTTCAGGAAGTGGAACGTTCTTACGGCATGCCGGTGGTTGCCTGCGCCACGCTCGACGATCTGGTCGGCTATCTGCAGGAAAGCCCGGGCATGCAGGGCAATCTCGACGCGGTGCGTGCCTACCGCGCGAAATATGGAGTGAATGGCTGAAGATGAAACCCGGGAATCTGCGTCACCTCGTGCCGGGCCTGCTTGCGCTGGCCCTGCTGCACGTGCCGGCGAGCGAGGCGCGCGTCTATTGCTGCAAGGACGCGCGCGGCCAGCAGGTGTGCGGTGACGTGCTCCCGGCTGCCTGTGCCGACCGTGGCTATCGTGAGCTGAACAGCCAGGGCGCGACGGTCAAGCAGGTCGAGGCGCCGATGACCGAGGCGCAACGGGCCAAGCGCGATGCCGAGGCGAAGAAGGCGCGCGACGAGGACATGGTGCGCCAGGAGCAGCGCCGCCGCGACACCACGCTGCTGAACACCTACACCAGCGAACGCGAGATCGATGCCGCGCGCGACCGTCGTATCGCCGATATCGAGGAACTGCTGGCCCGCCTGCGCGAACAGCAGCAGACCTTGAGCGAGCGCCAGAAGAAGCTGGAAAAGGACGCCGCCGGATTCACCGCGAAGAGCAAGCGCGTGCCGTCCGGACTCAAGGACAGGCTGGACACCAACGGCGAGGATTTGCGGCAGATCGGCGAGAACATCGCGCAGAAGGAGCGCGATCTGGCCGACACCAAGAAGCGCTTCGAAGAGGACCGCGTGCGCTTTCGCGAGATCGCCGGCAACCGCTGAGCGTCCGCCCTCACCCGGCCGGTGCGTCGAGCGCGCGCCGGAACTGCACTGCTTCGGCGACCTCGTTCGCCGCAATCACTTCCCGGCCGTTCAGATCGGCAATCGTCCGCGCCACCTTCAGGCAGCGGTGATAGGCCCGCGCAGACAGCCTGAGGCGATTCATCGCCTGCGCCAGCAAGGCGCGCGCCGCGTCGTCCAGCGGGCAGTGACGGTCGATGTCCGCCGCCTCAAGCCGCTGGTTCGACTTTCCCTGACGCTGCTGCTGCAGCGCGCGCGCCGCGCACACCCGCCGCCGCACTTCGGCACTCGCCTCGCCGGGGCCGGCGCGCAGTTCGTGCTCCGACAGCGGCGGTACGACCACCGTCAGGTCGATGCGGTCGAGCAGCGGTCCCGACAGGCGTCCGCGGTAACGCGCAATCTGGTCCGGCGTGCAGCGACAGCGCGCCGACGGATGGCCGAGGTAGCCGCAGGGGCAGGGATTCATCGCCGCGATCAGCTGGAAACGGGCCGGAAACTCGGCGCGGTGCGCGGCGCGCGAGATGGTCACGTGGCCGGTCTCAAGCGGCTCGCGCAATGCCTCCAGCACGCGGCGGTCGAATTCGGGCAGCTCGTCGAGAAACAGTACGCCGTTGTGCGCGAGCGATATTTCGCCCGGCCGCGGGATGGCGCCGCCGCCGACCAGCGCCGCTGCGCTGGCGGAGTGGTGCGGGGCGCGAAAGGGGCGGCGGCCCAGCGCCACCGGGTCGAACAGGCCGGCGCCTGACAGCACCGCGGCCGTTTCGAGCGCCTCGGCTTCGTCCATGTCCGGTAGCAGGCCGGGGAAGCGGGCGGCCAGCATCGATTTGCCGGTGCCCGGCGGCCCCGACATCAGCACCGAATGATTGCCGGCGGCGGCGATTTCCAGTGCGCGGCGGGCGCCGAGCTGCCCGCGCACGTCGGCCAGATCCGCGCAGGCCGCCCGCTCGGGCGCGCTGGCCGGCTCCGCGCGCGGCAGCGTCGACTGCCCACACAGGTGTGCACAGACGTCGAGCAGCGAGGTCGCGGCGCGCACGTCGATGCCGCCGGCGATCACCGCTTCCGGCGCCGACGCGGCGGGCAGCACGAAGGTGCGGCCGGCGGCGCGGGCGCCGAGCGCCATCGGCAGCGCGCCGCGCACCGGGCGCAGCGCACCGGTCAGCGACAGTTCGCCGGCGAACTCGATGCCGTCGATGTCCGTTGCTTCGAGCGAACCGGCGGCGATCAGGATGCCCAGTGCGATCGGCAGGTCGAAACGGCCGGATTCCTTCGGCAGGTCGGCCGGCGCCAGATTGACGGTGATGCGTCGCGCCGGAAAGTCGAAGCCGGAACTGAGGATGGCCGCCCGTACCCGGTCGCGTGCCTCGCGCACTTCGACGTCCGGCAGGCCGACCAGCGAGAACGCGGGCAGGCCGTTCGACACGTGGACTTCGACCGCAACCTCCGGCGCCTGCATGCCGGCAAGCGCACGGCTGCGCAGGATGGCGAGAGACATCTCTATGTCATGGAATGGGACGCCACGAAGTCTAACGGCAAATTCGAATGGCATGTTTGCATGTGCTGCAAGGGCATGCCGCACCGGATCGGGCACACCACCCCTGTGGGAGCAGTTTTCTGACCGCGATGCGGCCTCTGCAATTCGCCGGCTTCGATACATGCTGCTGTCGGGGTCAGAAGACCCCTCCCACAGAACTCCACCCCAGCTTTGGGTCGCGGATCTGGCGCGCAGAGGCAGGGCCGGGCCAGGTCGCGCTCGCCGCGTGGCGCGCCTCAGTCGTGGTGTTCGCCGCGCCGTCCGATCGGCAGCCCGAGCTGCTTCAGCTTGCGGTACAGATGGGTGCGCTCCAACCCCGAGCGTTCGGCCAGGCGGGTCATGTTGCCGCCCTCGCGTTCCATGTGGTGTTCGAAGTACATGCGCTCGAAGGCCTCGCGCGCTTCGCGCAGTGGCTGGTCCAGGCCGGGCAGCACCGGAGTGCCGGCCGGGCGCAGCAGCGCGCGCAGCGCGCTCGCGTCGACCTCGTCGTCGAGCGCGGCCAGCGCGGCCGAGCGCAGCACCGATACCAGCTCGCCGTAGCCGCCGGGCCAGCCGTGCTGACGCAGCAGCGGGCGTGCCGACTCGGCCAGACGCCGTGCCGGCACCTCGCCCGCCTCGATCAGGTGCTTCAGCACGTCTTCGGCCAGATCGGCCACTTCGTCACGCAGTTCGGCCAGCGCCGGCAGCGGGAGCACGATTTCGAACAGTCTGGCCAACACGCTCTCGTCCCAGCCGGCGGCCTGCAACTCCGGTGCGCTCTGCGCACAGCAGCCGACCAGGCGCGCGTCGAGGCGGTCGAGCCGCTCCAGCGCGAAGGCGAGGTTCTTCTGCTGCATGCGCGACAGGTGACTGATGTCGCCAGTGTGGATGACGCCGCCGCGGGCGGCATCGAGCTGCTCCTGCGTGATCGGTCCGCTGATCGATGCAAGTTCGAGCCAGCGCCGGCCGGGTGCGGCCAGCGTGCGCGCCGCCAGTTCGCCGAAGCTGGACGGGCCGCAGCGCAGCAGGACAACGCGCGAACGGGCGGCCATCTGTTCTATCTTGCGTCGCAGGTCGCGCAACGCGCCGCTGCGTCCGACCGCGCTCAGTGACGGTGCGCTCGGCCGCTGCTCCGGCGAGGCGCCGCGCGCCAGCGCGCGCTTGACCGCGCTCAGCAGCTTGGCCAGCGCGATCGGCTTCTCGAGGAAATCCATCGCGCCGATGCGGGTCGCCTCGACCGCCGAATCGATGGTGCCGTGGCCGGACATCATGATGACCGGCATCGTCAGCTGTCCGCCCGAAGCCCATTCCTTGAGCAGCGAAATGCCGTCGGTGTCGGGCATCCAGATGTCGAGCAGCACCAGATCGGGCCGCTGCGCCGTGCGTGCAGCGCGTGCCGCTGCAGCGTTCTCGGCGAGCGTCACGTCGTGCCCTTCGTCCCGGAGGATTTCCGACAGCAGTTCGCGGATCCCCATTTCGTCATCTACGACCAGTATGCGAGCCATTCTTCCCTGATTCCTTCATGCCGCCAGTGGCAGCGAGATGCGGATTTCCGCGCCATGCGGCGCGACGTTCTCTATTTCTATGCGTCCTTCGTGCTCATCGACGATCTTCTTGACGATGGCCAGTCCGAGCCCGGTGCCACGCGCCTTTGACGTGACATAGGGTTCGAAGGCGCGCGCCAGCACCTGCGGCGGAAAGCCGCTGCCGTTGTCGCGCACCGCCAGTTCCGCTCGCCCCCCCCGGCGCCGCGTCTGGATCTGTATGCAGGGTGCGTCGGCCTCGGCAAGCGCGTCCTGCGCGTTCTGCAGCAGATTGTGGATCACCTGCCGCAGCTGTCCGACATCGCCGGCCACGTCGGGCAGGTCCGGCGACAGCTGGCGCTCGATGCGCGCGGCCGATGTTTCGTACAGGCCGAGCACTTCGTCGACCAGCCGGTTCAGGTCGAGCGGCGCCAGTGCCGGCGCCGGCAGTCGCGCGTAGTCGCGGAAGGCGTTCACCATGTTCTTCATTGCCTCGACCTGGTCGACGATGGTCGAGGTGGCGCGCGCCAGCATCTTCTGGCCGTCCGCGTCGAGCTTGTCCGACAGCTTGAACTGCAGCCGCTCGGCCGACAGCTGTATCGGCGTCAGCGGGTTCTTGATTTCGTGCGCCAGTCGCCGCGCGACCTCGCCCCAGGCGGCGCTGCGCTGCGCGGAAATGAGCTGCGTGATGTCGTCGAACACGACGACGAAACCGCCGCCGCCGGCCGCCGGCAGTTGCGAGCCACGGATCAGCAGCGTCTTGCCCGGACCGAAGGGGTCGGGGATGTCGATCTGCCGGCTCCACGATTCCTGCGCCTCGTCGATCGCGGCGACGATGGTGTCGCGCAGTTCGGCGTGCCGCGGCCACTGCGCCAGCGTCAGCGTTTCCCACCCCTCCAGCGTGTCGCCGAGGATGGCCATCGCACCCTGGTTGGCGGCGCGCAATTTCGTCGACGGGCTGAAGGCCAGCACGCCAGTCGACAGGTTGCCCAGCACGCCTTCGAGATAGGTGCGCGCCGCTTCGGTTTCGGCGCGGCTGCGCTCGGCCTGCGCGCGCGCTTCGTTCAGCTGTTCCGTCATGCGGCGGAAGGACTGGGTCAGCGTGCCCAGTTCGTCGCGCGAGGCGACCGCCGGGATCGGGCTGAAGTCGCCCTGCATCACCGCGTCGGTGCCACGCGCCAGGATGGACAGCGGCGCCGACATGCGCCGGCTTATGACGAAGGCCACCGCCAGCGCCGACAGCAGCGCGAGCAGCAGCGCCAGCGTCAGCGTCAGCGCGAAAATGCGCTTCAGCCCGGCGCGCGCCAGCGACAGCTCTTCGTAGTCGCGGTAGGCGCTCTGCACCGCTTCGGCGTTCTGCGCGAGCGACGCCGGCAGCGGTTGCGTCAGTTGCAGCACCGGGGCGTCGGAGGCGAGCGCGCCGCTGCCGACGAACACCAGCGCGCGCACCGTCAGTCCGGCATCGACGTCGCTTTCGACTGCGGCGAAACCGGCGCCCTGGCGCGCCTGGCGCAGTTGCGACGGCGACGGCAGCGGCGGCACCAGCCGGGTGGCGGCCGAACTGGTCGACAGTACGCGGCCGGCGGACGAGAACAGTGTCGCGCTGGCCGCGCCCGACTGTTCGCGCAGCTCGTCCAGCCGCGCGCTGCGCCGGATCAGCGGCGTGTCGCCCAGTTCGCGCGCCATCGCGCGGGCCTTTTCCAGCAGGTCGGCGGAGACATAGTCCAGCGTGTTGCGGCCGAGGTTGAGGCCGCCTTCGAGCGCCTGTTCGATGCGCACGTTGAACCAGGAATCGACCGAGCGCGACACGAAGTTCACCGACAGCACGTAGATCAGCGCGCCCGGCGCCACGGCGAGCGCGGCGAAGGCGGCGAACAGCCGCAGCTTCAGACGGGAGCCGAACACGGCGGCGCGGTGCTCGCGCAGCAGCTGCGTCACCAGCCAGGCGACCAGCGCCAGCAGGCCGACCGCGACCGTGATGTTCATGCCAAGCAGCAGCGGGTAATTGCGCGCGAACAGTTCGGTGTTCTCGCTGGCCAGCGACAGCAGCAGCAACAGCACGCCACTGATCGCCGTGGTGGCGACGATGAAGGCCCTCATCGCGCCTCCTGCGGCTGTGCGGTGAAGCCCCAGCGCTGCCATTCCGATTCCAGCGTCCAGTCGCGGTTGCTCATCGCGCTGAGCTGGAAGGGCTTGGGCAGCTGAGTCACGTCGAGGCGCAGGCGCAGCGCGGCGACATAGCTTTCGCCCGGCGTGAGGCGGCTGTAGTCGACCACGTGCCAGTTGCGCAGACGGCCGATCAGCTTCAGCGCCTCGTCCAGCGTGTCGAAGCTCTGATGCAGCGCGCCGGTCGATACGCGGTATTGACGCGTCAGCGCGTGGTAGCTGACGCGATAGGTCTGGCTGCGTTCGACCACGTCTTCGTCCAGCCAGTACCAGCGCGGGCGGCTGATCTCGAACTCCAGCACGAAGTACAGCGCGACGCCGCGCGTGACCGCCTCGGCCAGCCGCGGCGACAGCGTGACCGCAATGTCGGTCGACAGCTGGTAGCCGTCGTCGCCGTGATCGAGGCGCACGTCGCGCATCGTGACGCCGGCGGCCGACGCGTGGCCGGCCAGCGTCGCGATCAGCAACGCCAGCAGCAGCGCGCGCGCGCGCTCAGCCAGCGTGCGGAGACTTCTGCAGCAGTGCGTAATAGAAGCCGTCATGCTCGGCGGTCGGCAGCAGTTGCAGATCGGGCGCACCACATGGGCTCAGGCGTAGGCAGTCGGGATGGCGGGCGGTGAAGGCGGTCACCTGATCCTGATTTTCGGCGCGGAACACCGAACAGGTGGCGTAGAGCAATTTACCACCCGGAGCGAGCACGCGCCAAAGCGCATCCAGTATCGCGCGTTGCTGGGCGGCGAAGCCGGCGATGTCCTGCGGACGGCGCAGCCATTTCGCGTCCGGGTGGCGACGCACGACGCCGGAGGCGCTGCACGGCACGTCGGCCAAGATGCGGTCGAACGGCGTGCCGTCCCACCAGTCGTCCGGCCGGGCAGCGTCGCCGACCGCGATCCGGCCGCGCAGCCCCAGTCGCTCGAAGTTTTCGGCGATGCGTCGGGTCCGTGGTTCGCTGTGGTCCAGAGCCAGCAGGTCGAGCTCGGCACGTTCGAGCAGGTGCGACGCCTTGCCGCCCGGTGCGGCGCAGGCGTCGAGCACACGCTGGCCCGCAGCGACATCGAGCAGTGCGGCCGCGCGCTGGGCGCCGAGATCCTGCACCGACAGCTCGCCGTCGGCGAAGCCGGGCAGGCGCGACACCGGGCAGGGTTTGTCGAGCAGCAGGCCGTCTTCGCCGCGGATCTGCGCCACGATACCGGCCGCCTGCAACTGCGCCAGCGCCTGTTGTGGCGTCGTGCGGCGGCGGTTCGCGCGCAGCGCCATCGGCGGGTGGACATTGCCCTGCGCGGCGATGTCCTGCCAGTGGTCGGGATGGTCGTGACGCAGCATGTCCAGCCACCACTGCGGGTGCTGCAGCCGGGCGGCCGGGTCGGCGGCCACCGCCGCGTCGAGTTCGGCATGACGGCGCTGCGCGTTGCGCAGCACCGCATTCATCAGCCCGCCGAAGCGATCGCCGCCGAGCGCGCGGGCGGCCTCGACCGCCTGGTTCACCGTGGTGTGCGCCGTGTCGGGCCGCGCTTCGAGCCGGCACAGCGCGACCAGCAGCAATGCGCAGCGGTCGGTTTCGCGCAGCGGCTTCGGCACCAGCACGGCCAGCCGGCGTTCGATGCCGGCGTGAGCACGCAGGCACTGGTATGCGAGGTCACGCACGGCGGCGCTGTTGGCCGACTGTGCGGCGACATGGCCGAAGGCGTCGTCGAGCGCTTCGCCCTGCAGCACGCCGGCTACGGCGAGCGCAGCGTCGAGCAGCGATGCTGCGAGCGAATCAGCAGGAAGCGTCCTGGTAGGGCGGGAAGTGGAATTCAATCTTGGATGCGGAGGATGGCCGGGCGCGGGAGCGCGATTGTAAGCGCTGTGCTCAGCCCGCCCACGCATGGGCCTTCAATGCGTCGAGCGGCGCATGGCGCAGAGCCGACTCGTGCGTGGCGACCAGCACCACCTGCGGCGCCTGGCCTGCCTCGTAGGCCTCGCGCCAGCGCATCGCGCACAGGCACCAGCGGTCGCCGGCGCGCAGACCGGGGAAGTCGTACTCGGGGCGCGGCGTCGACAGGTCATTGCCGCGCGAGCGTGAGAAGTCGAGGAAGGCGTCGGTCATGACGGCGCACACGGTATGTGAGCCGAAGTCGTTCTCGTCGGTGTTGCAGCAGCCGTCGCGGAAGAAACCGGTGATCGGCTTGAACGAACAGGGCTCCAGCGGTCCTCCGAGTACGTTGCGCGCGCCGCCGCCGCCGTTCCAGCCTCGATCCATGTCGGGATCTCCACGTTGTGCCGATGAAAAACGAAACCCGCAGCGCGCGCCGGGAAAGTGGCGCGCGCTGCGGGCATGATGCCGCAATGACGAAGGTGTGTGTCAGCGACCGGTGGCGAGTGCGCGCAAGCGCGCGATGCGTTCCTCGGTCGCCGGGTGGGTGCTGAACAGGCCGCGCAGGCCGCCGCCGGACAGCGGGTTCATGATCATCATCTGGCCGGTTTCCGGATGCGCTTCCGCGGTCGGCATCGGAATCCCGCGGGCGTAGGCGTCGATCTTGGCCAGCGCGCTGGCCAGTGCTTCCGGGTCGCCGGAGATGGCCGCACCTTCGCGGTCGGCGCCGAACTCGCGGGTGCGCGAGATCGCCATCTGGATCAACATGGCGGCGATCGGCGCCAGGATGGCGACGGCGATGCTGAGCACCGGATTGGCCGGGCGACCTTCCGAGTCACGGCCGCCGCCGAAGAACATCCCGAACTGCGCCAGTGCGGAAATCGCGCCGGACACCGTGGCCGAAATGGTCGAGATCAGGATGTCGCGGTTCTTCACGTGCGCCAGCTCGTGCGCCATCACGCCGCGCAGTTCGCGTGCCGACAGCATCTGGATGATGCCGGTGGTCGCGGCTACCGCGGCGTTCTCCGGATTGCGGCCGGTGGCGAAGGCATTGGGCTGCGCTTCGTCGATGATGTAGACGCGCGGCATCGGCAGCTGCGCGCGCTGCGCCAGCTCGGCCACCATGTTGTACAGGTAGGGCGACGAGGCGGCGTCGACTTCGCGCGCGTTGTACATGCGCAGCACCATCTTGTCGGAGAACCAGTAGGCCCACAGATTGGTGGCGCCGCCGAACAGCAGTGCGATCAGCATGCCCTGCTGACCGCCGATGGCCGCACCGACGACGCCGAACAGCGCGACGATGCCCGCCATCAGTATCGAGGTCTTGAGCCAGTTGCCGAACATTCGAATACCTTTCAGTAAGGAAGGATGCGCACTATAGATCGTGCGCGAAGCAAGAAATTCAAGCGGCGCTGCCGGTGAAAACTACGCTTACAAGGAAACGTCAGCGGACATGACCTTGCCTGCGGGTCAGACGTCCGCCTGTTGCCCCACCGCCAGCGGGTGCCCGTGCAGGAAATCGGCGGCGGCCAAGCGCTTGCCGCCCGGCTTCTGCAGTTCGGTCACGCGCAGCGCGCCCTCCCCGCAGGCGATCACGACACCGTCGTCGCCGACCGCGAGGATGCGCCCGGGCTCGCCGCTCGCCGGCTCGACGCGGGCGCGCCACAGCTTGATCGGCGTGCCCTCCACCGTCATCAGCGCGCCCGGGAAGGGGTTGAAGGCGCGGATCGCGCGGTCGAGTTCGACCGCCGGACGGCGGAAGTCCAGCGCCGCCTCGGCCTTGCCGATCTTTGCCGCGTAGCAGGCGCCGTCGGCCGGCTGCGGCACCGGTCTGATGCGCCCGGCCAGCAGCTCGGGCAGCGTGTCGATCAGCAGTTGCGCGCCGGTCGCCGCCAGCCGGTCGTGCAAGGTCGCGGTGCTGTCGTCGGCGGCGATGTCGACGCTGCGCTCGGCCAGCATCGGGCCGGTGTCCAGGCCTTCGTCCATCTGCATCAGCGTGATGCCGGTGCGGGCGTCACCCGCCTCGATCGCGCGATGAATCGGCGCAGCGCCACGCCAGCGCGGCAGCAGCGAGGCGTGGATGTTGATGCAGCCGAGGCGCGGAATGTCGAGCACGGCGCGCGGCAGCAGCAGGCCATAGGCGACCACCACCAGCAGGTCCGGCGCGGCCTCGACCAGCGGCGCGCGCAGTTCGGCCGTCTTCAGCGTGTCCGGCTGGGCAACGTTGAGTCCGTGCGCCAGTGCGCGCTGCTTGACCGGGCTGGGCATCAGTTTCATGCCGCGCCCGGCCGGCCGGTCGGGCTGGGTCAGCACCAGCGGAATGTCGCAGTCGAAGCCGGCCAGCGCGTCGAGCGTGCGGGCGGCAAATTCAGGGGTGCCGGCGAAGGCGATGCGCGGCCGCATCAGGCGGTTTCGCGCGCCTGTTTCGCGAGCTTGGTCTTGATGCGGGTCTGTTTCAGCTGCGACAGGTGGTCGACGAATACCTTGCCCTGCAGGTGATCCATCTCGTGCTGGATACAGACCGCCAGCAGGCCGTGCGCGTCGATATCCTGCTCGCTGCCGTCCAGCGTCAGCGTGCGCACCTTCACGTGTTCGGCGCGGGTCACCTTGTCGTAGATGCCGGGCACCGACAGACAGCCCTCTTCATAGACCTGTTCGCCGTCGCGTTCGACGATGCGCGGGTTGATCAGCGTAAGCAGGCCGGACTTGTCTTCGCTGATGTCGATCACGATCACCTGCTTGTGCACGTCTACCTGTGTTGCGGCCAGCCCGATGCCCGGCGCGGCGTACATGGTTTCGGCCATGTCGGCGGCGAGCCTGCGGATGGAATCATCCACCGCGGTGACCGGCGCCGCCTTCTTGCGCAGGCGGGGGTCGGGGAATTTCAGAATCGGGAGCAGGGCCATAAAAGTCGTGCTGATTTAATGGATTAGCGGTGAATTTTCATGCAGACTGTCATTACATGACGCCGCTTGCTACACTTCGGCATGCAGTTGGCGTGCCGCCTTGCCAAGTCACCGCTTCGACGGTGCAGGGCACTCAAGGTGGAGCCGGTTCGTAACGATATTGAAAGGCAAACCCCCGGCAGGTTCCTGCATGCGCAGGCGCTGCCCGTGCGAGGCCACACCATGCGCAAGATTATATGCTCCCTGCTGGTCGCCCTTTCAAGCGCGACCGCCTTTGCCCAGTCAGCGCCGCCGGCCATCGCCGGCAACGCGCCGGACCGGCACGTCGTCAAGCCGGGCGACACGCTGTGGGGCATCGCCGGCCTCTTCCTGAAGGAGCCCTGGCGCTGGCCCGAGGTGTGGCGGCTCAATCGCGAGCAGATCCGCAATCCGCACCTGATCTATCCGGGCCAGATCGTCTATCTCGATGATTTCGGCGGCTCGCCGCGGCTGCGCGTCGGTCAACCGGTCAAGCTGAGTCCGCAGATCTACGAGGAGCCCGTCAAGGAGCCGATCGCTTCGATCCCGCACAAGGCGATCGAACCCTTCCTGACCAAGCCCATTGCGGTCGAAGCCGGCTTCAACGAGACTGCGCCGCGCATCGTCGGTACCGAAGAAGGGCGCGTCTATCTGAGCGCTGGCGATACCGCCTACGTGAGCGGCGTCACCGAAAACAAGCCGCTGTGGAATGTGTACCGCCCGGCCGCACCGATCCGCGATCCGGAAACGAAGCAGGTGATCGGCTATGAGGCCGAATACCTCGGCGACGTGAAACTGGTACGCGAGGGCGAACCGGCCACTTTCCAGGTCGTGTCGGCGCAGTTCGAGATCGGCAAGGGTGACCGTCTGGTGCCGGCACGCCTGCCCGAGGTCGTCGCCTACGCTCCGCACGCCCCCGAACAGGACATCCAGGGCAGCGTTGCGCGCATCGTCGGCGGCGTGGCGTCGTCCGGCCGGCACAATGTCGTGCTGCTCAACCGTGGCTCCAACGACGGCGTCGAGATCGGCCACGTGTTCGCCGCCTATCTGGCCGGGACCAAGGTCGATATCCGCCAGGATCAGAAGATCGACACCTACCAGCTGCCGGACGAACGCTCCGGCCTGGTGTTCGTGTTCCGCGTCTACGACAATATTTCCTACGCACTGGTGATGGACGCCAAGCGTCCGATCACCGTCGGCGATCGTTTCCGCAAGCCGTAAGGCGTGCCGGTCGCCAGTGACGCCTCGACCGCAGCCTGGCTGCGGCTGACGCTGACCCGCGGCGTCGGGCTGGAAACGCAGCGCCGTCTGCTGTCGGTATTCGGCCTGCCCGAGCACATCTTCGCCGCGTCCGGCACCGCCGTGCGGGCCGCCGTCGGTGAGCGCGCGGCGCGCGCGCTGGCTGCCTTCGACAGCGACGAACAGGTCGCGCGTACGCTGGCCTGGGCGTCACAGCCGGGCAACCATCTGATCACGCTGGCCGACGCGGCCTACCCGCAGGCCCTGCTCGAAATCGCCGATCCGCCGACACTGCTCTACGTGAAGGGACGGGCCGAGCTGCTGAACAATCGGGCCCTCGCCATCGTCGGTGCACGCAACGCCACCGCGCAGGGTGCGTCCAACGCCGAGCAGTTCGCGCGTGAGTTGTCGCGCGGCGGGCTCACCATCGTCAGCGGACTGGCGCTGGGCTGCGATGCGGCAGCCCACACCGGCGCGCTCGACGGCGTCGGCAGCACGGTGGCCGTGGTCGGCACCGGCGCCGACCGCATCTATCCGCCGCGCAATCAGGAACTGGCGCGGCGCATCGCCGAGCACGGCGCCATCGTCAGCGAATTCCCGCTCGGCACGCCGGCGCTGCGCGACAACTTCCCGCGCCGCAACCGCATCATTTCCGGCCTTGCGCGCGGCGTGCTGGTGGTCGAGGCGGCGGCGCGCAGCGGCACGCTGATTACCGCCCGGCTGGCCGGCGAACAGGGGCGCGAGGTGTTCGCGATTCCCGGCTCCATCCACTCGCCGCTGTCCAAGGGCTGCCACCAGCTCATCCGCCAGGGCGCCAAGCTGGTCGACGATGCGCGCGACATCCTGTCCGAGCTGCAGCCGGCGCCGCCGCCTGAAACTGCCGTGGAAGCACCCTCCGACGACGGCGACCCGTTGCTCGATGCCATGGGATTCGACCCGGTCGGAATCGATGTGCTGTCGCAACATACCGGCTTGACGGCGGACACCCTCTCCGCCATGCTGCTCTCGCTGGAACTCGAAAACCGGGTGGCGCTGCTGCCCGACGGACGCTACCAGCGCATCAGGTAGTACGGCAGTGCGCGTCGCGCGCTGCCGGGTTACAAACCCGCCGGTAGGCACGCCTGCCGACCGGCTCGCGCGGAGCCGAATCATGATCGACGTTCTGGTCTATCTTTTCGAAACTTACGCGCACCTGGACAGTTATCCCGAGCCCAACCAGCTCGCACGCAAGCTCTCGGCCGCCGGTTTCGAGCAGGACGAAATCGAGGAAGCCATGGGCTGGCTGTCCGGTCTCGAAAGCGCCGGTGGCGCCGAGAAGCCGCTCATCGCGGCTGAAAGCCGTTCCATCCGTCTGTACTCGGCCACCGAGCAGTCGCGCCTCGATACCGAGTGCCGCGGCTTCCTCGCCTTCCTCGAAGAGGCCGGCGCGATCAACGCGCTGACCCGTGAAATCGTGGTCGAGCGCGCGCTGGCGCTGGAAGACGAGGAAGTGTCGCTGGCCCAGCTCAAGGTGATCGTGCTGATGGTGCTGTGGAACCAGCAGGTCACGACTGACACGCTGGTGCTCGAAGAGCTGCTGTCGGACGACGACGAGCCGCGCGCGCCGCACTGACAAGTGCGGTCCCGCTGCCGCGGCGCAGGGCCTGCCCGGCCGGATGAATCGCAGTCCGCGTTTCGTCCGCCGGGTCAACTTGTCTTGCCTGTTCGGATTTTTTGTCCCTATCATGCGCCGCTTTCACGCCGCTTGAACCGGCGCGCATCCTGCGCGCGCAAGCCGGCGGCAGGTATCGTGCAGGCATGGGCAAGAAACTGATCATCGCGGAAAAGCCGTCGGTCGCGCAGGACATTGCGCGTGCCGTGGGCGGTTTCACGCGCGAAGGCGATTACTTCGAGAGCGAGGACTACGTGCTGTCCTCGGCGGTCGGCCACCTGCTCGAACTGGCAGTGCCGGAGGAATACGAGGTCAAGCGCGGCAAGTGGTCGTTCGCGCACCTGCCAGTCATTCCGCCCCGCTTCACGCTGAACCCGATAGACAAGACCGCCGAGCGGCTGCGTCTGCTCACCCGGCTGATCAAGCGCAAGGACGTCGACGGCCTGGTGAACGCCTGTGACGCGGGGCGCGAGGGCGAGCTCATCTTCAATTACATCGTCGAGCACAGCAAGACGAACAAGCCGATCGAACGGCTGTGGCTGCAGTCGATGACGGCAACCGCAATCCGCGACGGCTTTGCCGGTCTGCGTTCGGCGCAGGAAGTCGAAGGCCTGCGTCAGGCGGCGATGTCGCGCGCCGAGAGCGACTGGCTCATCGGCATCAACGGCACGCGGGCAATGACCGCGTTCAACTCCAAGACCGGCGGTTTCCATCTGACCACGGTCGGTCGCGTGCAGACGCCGACGCTCGCCATCGTGGTACGCCGTGAAGAGGAAATCCGCCGCTTCAAGTCGCGCGACTACTGGGAAATCGAAGGCCGCTTCGGCGTCGCCGCCGGCGAATACCCCGGCCGCTGGTTCGACGAGAAGTTCAAGAAGCCGGAGGGTGACGAACACGCGCGCGCCGAACGGCTGTGGGACGAGGCGAAGGCCAAGGCCATCCAGGCCAAGTGCGCCGGCAAGACCGGTACGGTCGAGGAAGAAGCAAAGCCGTCGACCCAGCTGTCGCCGCTGCTGTACGACCTCACCTCGCTGCAGCGCGAAGCGAACGGCCGCTTCGGCTTCTCAGCCCGCGTGACGCTGCAGATCGCACAGGCGCTGTACGAGAAGCACAAGGTGTTGACCTACCCGCGTACCGACGCGCGCGCGCTGCCGGAGGACTACCTGCCGACGGTGAACGACGTGCTGGCCCGCCTGCCGCAGACCTACGCGCCGCACGCCAACGAAATCGTCAAGCAGGGCTGGGTGCGCCCGAACAAGCGCATCTTCAACAACGCCAAGATTTCCGACCACTTCGCCATCATCCCGACCGGCACCGAGCCGAAGTCGCTGTCCGAGGCGGAAGCGAAGATCTACGACATGGTCACCCGCCGCTTCCTGGCGGTGTTCTTCCCGGCGGCCGAATACCGCATCACCACGCGCATCACGCGGGTCGAGGGCGAAGCGTTCAAGACCGAAGGCAAGGTGCTGGTCAATGCCGGCTGGTTGGCCGTGTACGGCAAGGAAGCGGCGATTGCGGACGACGAAGGCAAGGAAAAGGGCGAAACCGCGTCCGCCAGCCTGGTGCCGGTCAAGCCGGGCGAAAGCGCCCGCGTCAATGACATGATCGTCAAGGCGCTGCAGACCAAGCCGCCCGCGCGCTACTCGGAAGCGACGCTGCTGACCGCGATGGAAGGTGCGGGCAAGACGATCGACGACGAGGAACTGCGCGCCGCGATGGCCGGCCGCGGCCTCGGCACGCCGGCGACGCGCGCGCAGATCATCGAGAACCTGATACTCGAGAACTACATGCTGCGCGAGGGCCGCGAGTTGATTCCGACGGCCAAGGGCTTCCAGCTGATGATCGCGCTGCGCGGCCTGAAGATCGACGAACTGAGTTCGCCTGAGCTGACCGGCGAATGGGAGTACAAGCTGTCGCAGATCGAGCGCGGCGAACTGTCGCGCGATGCCTTCATGCGCGAGATCGCCGACATGACGCAGCACATCGTGCATCAGGCGAAGAGCTACGAAAGCGACACCATTCCGGGCGACTTCGCCACGCTGGACGAGAAGTGCCCGCGCTGCGGCGGCGTCGTGAAGGAGAACTACAAGAAGTTCCAGTGCCAGAGCTGCGACTTCTCGCTGTGGAAGATCGTCGCCGGCCGTCAGTTCGAGACGCACGAGATCGACACCCTGCTGCGCGAGCGCCAGGTCGGCCCGCTGACCGGTTTCCGCAACAAGATGGGCCGGCCGTTCAACGCGGTGATCAAGCTGAACGACAAGCTGGAACCGGAATTCGATTTCGGCCAGCCGCGCGAGGACGAGAATGCCGAGCCGGTCGATTTCTCGCAGCAGACACCGCTCGGCCCCTGCCCGAAGTGTTCGGCGCGGGTGTTCGAACAGCCGATGTCCTATATCTGCGAGAAATCCGTCGGGCCGGAGAAGAGCTGCGACTTCCGCTCCGGCAAGATCATCCTGCAGCAGCCGATCGAGCCCGAACAGATGCAGAAACTGCTGGAAGCGGGCCGCACCGACCTGCTGAAGGGCTTCGTGTCGTCGCGTACCAAGCGCAAGTTCTCGGCTTTCCTGGTGCGCCAGCCGGACGGCAAGGTCGGCTTCGAATTCGAGCCGCGCGCAGCGAAGCCGAAGGCGGGCGCGAAGACGGCCAAGGCCGCGGCAGCCGACGCTGCGCCGGAGGCCGAAGCCGAGGCGCCGGTGAAGAAGGCGGCGGCGAAGAAGAGCACTGCGGCCGCGAAGAAGCCGGCTACCAAGGCGACGGCGGCGCGCAAGAAGTCGGCCTGATCAGGTCCGGTCGGTGGCCACCCGGGCTTCGTCGCCCGTGTGGCCGCCGTCGGCGCCTGTCCTAGGCTGATGAGCCGTCCAGCCACACCTCCAGCCCCTGCGCATTCAGTTCGATGTCCAGCCCCCACACGTCGACCGCCTGGTCGTGCGTGAGGCGGCTGCCGTGGGCGCGCAGTTCGTCGATCAGATAGGCGGTCAGCGCCGCCAGCAGGGCCTGTTTGCGGCCGTCACCGGCCGTCGCGGCAGCCTTCGCGATGGCGACGTGGGCGTCGATGCGCGACAGCAGCGCACGGCCCAGCGCCGGCACGCCGGTCACCTTGCCGTAGTGCGTCAGGAACATCGCTTCCGGCTGCCGCGACAGCAGGCGCTCGACCGACGCGCGCATGGCCACCGGGTCGAACTGCACTGGCGAGGTGGTCGGGAACACGAAAGCGCGTCCATCGACCGTGCATTCCGGATAGGCCAGGCCGAAAGTGTCACCGGTGAACCAGCTTTTCGACTGCGCGTCCCAGATGCAGTGGTGGTGCTTCGCATGGCCCGGCGTATCGATGAATTCGAGCGGGCGGCCGTTGAAGTCAAGCACGAAGCCGTCCTGCGTTTCGATAACGCGCGCCGCGTCGACCGGCAGGATGTCGCCGTACATCTCGGCCATCGCCTGTTCGCCATAAACCGCGGTGGCGCCGGCGATCAGTTTTGACGGATCGATCATGTGGCGCGCGCCGCGCGGGTGCACCACCAGCTGCGCGTTCGGGAAGGCGCGCATCGCCGCACCTGCGCCGCTGGCGTGGTCCAGGTGCACATGGGTCAGGATGATGTAACGCAGCGCCTCCGGCGCGATGCCCTTCTGCGCCAGCGCCGCCTGCACGTTGCGCAGCGAGTGGCCGGTGCCGCAATCGACCAGCGCCGCCTGGTCGCCGGCGCGGACGAGATGGATGGACGCCATGCCGTGGCGGATCAGGTCGGCGTCGATGGCCGAAATGTCGTGGTCGTAGTCGATCATGCAGCGCGCTCCGGGTGGGACTCGGTGCACAGTATGACGCACGGCCGCAGACGATTCCGCCGCCGGGGTGCTCAGGGGCGTCTAGGCGCCGCGGCCCGCCTTGGCCTGCTCTTCCTGCATCAACTCCTCGAAGCGGGCATCGAATTCCCTGCGCAGCTGGCGCCGCACCTGAGCGGCGGTGTGACGCCGTTGCTCGTCCGGCGTTGACGGTGTCAGCGTCGGCACCGGGCAGGGCCGGCGGTCGGCGTCCATCGCCACCATGGTCAGGTAGCAGGTGTTGGTGTGGCGCGTCGTGTGTTCGCGGATGTTCTCGGTCACCACCTTGACGCCAACCTCCATCGACGTGGTGCCGGTGTAATTGACCGAGGCGAAGAAGGTGACCAGCTCGCCGACGTGGATGGGGCAGCGGAAGATGACCTGATCGACCGACAGCGTCACCACGTAGGACTGCGCGTAGCGCGCCGCACAGGCGTAGGCGACCTGATCGAGCAGCTTGAGCAGTGCGCCGCCGTGCACGTTGCCGGAAAAATTGGCCATGTCGGGCGTCATCAGCACCGTCATGGTGAGCTGGTGTTTGGGCAGTTCGTTCATCGTTGTCTACCGTGCGCCGGCGAGGCCGGCGCGGGGGATGTCCGTCGGTGCCCGCGACCCTGTGTGACGTTCACTCGCGCCGTTCGATGCGCCAGCCCGGTCTGTCGTAGTCGCGGACGTTGCTGTAGGGCACGGTCGGATAGACGCTGGTACCGTACGCATCTTCCTCGATGCGTACGCCGGGTCTGGAGTAGTCCCGGATCTGGGTGCCGCGCAAGGTCGGGTAGACGTCGGTTGTGCGGCTGCGCGCGTTGGGCCGGATCAGCTCGCGCGGGTGCTGTCCTATCATGCCGCCGGGGCTGGCGCCGATGCCCTGTCCGTATGGATTGCCGCCGATGGGCGACACCGGTACGTGACCGCTGCCGCCACCCAGTGCGAGGGGCGAGGCGAGCAGTGCGGACAGTGCGAACAGGGTGCGGATATTCATGGCGACCTCCCGGTCCTGCGACATGAGTGAACGTTTTGAGTGTAGTGCGAAAGCGCCGCCGCGCAGCGCGCAGCCCGACACGGCCCGGTACATCGTGACGGAGTGTGGATTGGACGCCACAGCCTGCGACGCCAGCGTGAACACCGTGCCGGCTTGTGGAATGATGCAGCCATGACGACCGACGACCGCAATCCCTTCGAAGCCACCCCGCCACCGGGCGGCAACACGACCGCTCCCCTCGATGGCGGCGAGCCCAATTCGCGCAGCGTGGCGGCTGGCCAGGGCGTCGAGTGGCTGCGCCAGGGCTGGCAGGCCTTCATGGCGGCGCCCGGCGTCTGGGTGGTGATCACGCTGCTGTGGGTGGTCGCCGTCGTGGTGCTGAATCTGGTACCGCTGTTCGGCATGATCGCCGCCACGCTGCTGGCGATGGTGACGGTGGGTGGGCTGATGGGCGGCTGCCGTGCGCTGTCACGCGGCGAGCCCTTCGGTGTCGCCCATCTGTGGGCCGGTTTCGGCGAGCGCATCAATCCGCTGCTGGCGCTGGGCGGCTGGTATCTGCTGGCTTCGCTGGCCATTGGCATGCTGGTCGTGCTGCTGTCGGCGATCAGCGCCGGCCTGGCCGGCGTCGCCGCAGTCGCGGGTCTGGCGGTGCTGATGGCCGCCATTCCGGCCATGCTCATCATCGCCGTCATGCTGATGGCGCCGGTGCTGATGGCGGTCTGGTTCGCGCCGGCCCTGGTGGTGTTCCACGACATGAAGGCGCTGGACGCGATGCGCACCAGTTTCTTCGCCAGCCTGCGCAATGCGCCGGCCTTCGTCGTGTTCGCGCTGCTCTACGTCGTGCTGGCCGTGCTGGCTTCGATCCCCGCCATGCTGGGCTGGCTGCTGCTGCTGCCGGTCACCTTCGGCGCGATGTACGCCAGTTACCGCGACGTGTTCGACCAGCGCTGATCAGCCCTCCAGCGCCTCGCCTGCCCCCTTCACCACCTTGAAGCGCGCCAGCGTCGCCTCGCGCGCCGCGGCGTGATCGACGATGGGCGTCGGGTAGTCGCTGCCGATCACGCAGCCGGCCATCTTCTGTTCCAGCGGCGTCGCCAGCCAGGGCGCGTGGATGCGCTTCTTGTCGAATTTCGCCAGTTCCGGGCAGTAGCGGCGGATGAACTGGCCGTCGGCATCGAACTTTTCCGACTGCGTGACCGGGTTGAAGATGCGGAACCAGGGCTGGGCGTCGCAGCCGGTCGAGGCCGCCCACTGCCAGCCGCCGTTGTTGGCCGCGAGGTCGAAATCGTTGAGCTGGCGGGCGAACCAGTGTTCGCCGCGGCGCCAGTCTATGCCCAGGTCCTTGGTCAGGAAGGAGGCGCTCACCATGCGCAGCCGGTTGTGCATGTAGCCGGTCTGCGCCAGCTGACGCTGCGCCGCATCCACCAGCGGATAGCCGGTGCGACCTTCGCACCAGGCGCGGAACTTCGCTTCGTCGTCTACCCAGCGCACCGCGTCATACTCGGGCCGGAAGCTCGCGCCGACCACGTGCGGGTTGTGCCACAGGATCTGGAAGTAGAAATCGCGCCAGATCAGTTCCGACAGCCAGGTTTCGGTACCGGCGCCGCCGCGCGCGTGCGCCTCGCGCGCCAGCCGGCGGATCGATATCGTGCCGAAGCGCAGATGCACCGACAGATAGCTCGGGCCCTTGGCCGCCGGAAAGTCACGCAGCACCTTGTAACGGTCGATGCGGTCGAGGAAGGCGTCGAACAGCGTGTCGGCGCCGCTCATGCCGGCCGGCAGCTTCAGTGTCGACAGGTTGGTGGGGCGGAAGCCCATGTCGGCCAGCGACGGCATGTCGCCTGCCGGCAACGCTGCCAGCGCGCCCACGTAGGTGTGCACCGGATAGGCCTTCAGGTGGAAGGGCGTGAGCTTCTTCAGCCAGGCGTTCTTGTAGGGCGTGAACACCGAGAACGGCTTGCCGCCCTGGGTGAGCACCTCGTCGCACTCGAACACGACCTGGTCCTTGTACGTGTCGAAGGCGATGCCGTCGCGCGCCAGCGCGTCGTGCACCGCGCGGTCGCGCGCAAATGCGGCGGGTTCGTAGTCGCGGTTGGCGACGACGCCGGCCACGCCCAGTTCGCGCGCCAGTTGCGGGACGATTTCGCGGGCGCGGCCGTGGCGCACGATCAGTCCGCCGCCCAGCGTGCGCAGCGCCGCATCCAGCTCGGTGACCGAGGCATGGATGAATTCGACCCGGCGGTCGGCGTTCAGGCCTTCGGCCAGCAGTTCGTCGAGGATGTCGGTGTCGAACACGAACACGCACCACACCGGGCCGCCGGCGCGCAGCGCGTGGTACAGAGCGGCGTGGTCGTCGATGCGCAGGTCGCGGCGGAACCACACCAGGCGGGATGAAGGACGGTCGGGCATGCGGGATTTCCGTCAAAAAGTCGGCGCTTTGAGCGTGATGTCGCGCCGCGGTTCGCGGCCGGCGTCCAACACGGATAAAATCATCCCATGTCCGCACACGCCATGACCCCTTCGGTCGACCTGACCGGCCATTTCCTGATCGCCATGCCCGCCATGGCGGACAAGAATTTCGCGCGCACGCTGACGCTGGTGTGCGAGCACAACGAACAGGGCGCGCTCGGCGTCATCGTCAACCGGCCGATCGACATGTCGCTCGAAGACCTGTTCGAGCGCATCGACATGTCGCTCGAATCGCCGCGCTTCCAGGGCCAGCCGGTGTATTTCGGCGGCCCGGTGCAGACCGACCGCGGCTTCGTGCTGCATCGCCCGGTCGGCGACTGGCAGTCCAGCATCGACGTCGGCAACGGCCTCGCGCTGACCTCGTCGCGCGACGTGCTGCAGTCGCTCGGCCACGACGGCGAACCGGACGACGTGCTGGTCACGCTCGGTTATGCCGGCTGGCAGGCCGGCCAGATCGAGTGGGAACTGGCGCAGAACGCCTGGCTCACCGTGCGCGCCGACCCCGAAATCATCTTCGGCCTGCCGCCGGAAGAGCGCCTGATCGCCGCAATGCAGCTGCTCGGCGTCGACTTCGCGTCGCTGTCCGACGTGGCCGGGCATGCCTGAGCCGGTCGCGCTGCCCGCGCGCGGCACCGTGCTGGCTTTCGATTTCGGCGAGAAGCGCATCGGCGTCGCTGTCGGCGAGTGCGAACTGCGCAGCGCCTCCGCACTGACCACCTTCGATGCCGAGACCAACGACGCCCGCTGGTCGGCGATCGGCCGCCTGCTCGACGAATGGAAACCCGCATTGCTGGTGGTCGGTCTGCCGCTGTCGCCGGACGGCGAGGCGCACGACATGACCGCCCGCGCGCAGCGTTTCGCCCGTCAGCTCGAAGGTCGCTACCGGCTGCCGGTGGCGCTGCAGGACGAACGATTCACCTCGGCCGAGGCCGACACGCAGCTGCGCGACCGCGGCCAGCACGACTGGCGCGAACGCAAGAAGCACCTGGACGCACACGCGGCCCAGCTCATCCTGAAGGACTATTTCGATGTCACTGCCTGACGCAGAAGAACTGCTGGCCGATCTGGCGGCGCAGATGCGCCCGCAGGTCACGCCGGACACCGCGCTGGTCGGTCTGCATACCGGCGGCGTATGGCTGGCGCAGCGCCTGCATGCGCTGCTCGGCCTGAATCAGCCGGCCGGCTCGCTCGACGTGAGCTTCTACCGCGACGACTATGCACAGCGCGGCCTTTCGCGCGACACGCGCTCGTCCAGCCTGCCTTTCGACGTCGAAGGACGCCACCTCATCCTGGTCGACGACGTGCTGCACACCGGCCGCACGATACGTGCCGCGCTGAACGAACTGTTCGACTACGGCCGCCCGGCGAAGGTGGAGCTTGCGGTGCTGATCGATCGCGGCGGCCGCCAGCTCCCGGTGGCGCCGACCTACTGCGCGACGCGGCTGGATCTGCCCGAGGGCTCGCGCGTCAAGTTGGCGCAGGACGGCGAGCGGCTGGCGCTGCGTCTGCTGCAGGAGCAGGAGTGACCATGGCCCGCAATCCTCAACTGAACAAGCACGGCGAGCTGCAGCACCTGCTCACCACCGAAGGCCTGCCGCGCGACGTGATCACGCGCATCCTCGACACCGCCGAGCCCTTCGCCGGCGTAGCCGAGCGCGAAGTGAAGAAGGTGCCGCTGCTGCGCGGCAAGAGCGTGTTCAACCTGTTCTTCGAGAACAGCACGCGCACGCGCACCACCTTCGAGATCGCCGCCAAGCGGCTGTCGGCCGACGTGATCAACCTGAACATCGCGACCAGTTCGACCAACAAGGGCGAAACCCTGCTCGACACTGTCGACAACCTCGCCGCGATGCAGGCCGACATGTTCGTCGTGCGCCACGCCTCCAGCGGCGCGCCCTACCTGATCGCGCAGCACCTCGAAGCGACCGGGCGCGACCACATCCACGTCGTCAACGCCGGCGACGGGCGCCACGCGCACCCGACCCAGGGCCTGCTCGACATGTACACCATCCGCCACTACAAGCGCGACTTCACGCAGCTGTCGGTGGCCATCGTCGGCGACATCCTGCATTCGCGCGTCGCGCGCAGCCAGATTCACGCGCTGACCACGCTGGGCGTACCCGACCTGCGTGCCATCGCGCCGAAGACGCTGCTGCCGCACGACATCGAGCGGCTCGGCTGTCGCGTCTACAACGACATGCGCGAAGGTCTGCGCGGCGTCGACGTGGTGATGATGCTGCGTCTGCAGAACGAACGCATGCAAGGTTCGCTGCTGCCCAGCGCGCAGGAGTATTTCAAGTTCTTCGGCCTGACCGAAGACAAGCTCGCCGTGGCCAAGCCGGATGCCATCGTGCTGCACCCGGGGCCGATGAACCGCGGCGTCGAGATCGACTCGGCGGTGGCCGACGGCCGCCAGGCGGTCATCCTGCCGCAGGTCACCTTCGGCATCGCGGTGCGCATGGCGGTGATGGCCATGCTGGCCGGAGGAAACGCATGAAGATCCACATCAAGGGCGGCCGGCTGATCGATCCGGCGCAGGACATCGACGCGCCGACCGACGTCTATATCGCCGCCGGCAAGGTGGTCGCGCTCGGTGCGGCGCCCGACGGCTTTCACGCCAACCGCGTCATCGACGCCAGCGGTCTGGTCGTCGCGCCGGGTCTGATCGACCTCTGCGCGCGGCTGCGCGAGCCCGGCCTCGAATACCGTGCGACGCTGGAATCGGAAGTGGCGGCGGCGGTGGCGGGCGGCGTCACCAGCCTGGCCTGCCCGCCGGATACCGACCCGGTGCTCGACGAACCCGGCCTGGTCGAAATGCTGAAGCACCGCGCGCGCATGCTCAACCTCGCCCACGTCTACCCGCACGGCGCGCTTACCGCCGGCCTGAAGGGCGAGCGGCTGACCGAAATGGGCGAACTGCACGATGCCGGCTGTATCGCCTTCTCGCAGGCCAACGTTCCGGTGGCCGACACCCAGGTGCTGTTCCGCGCGATGCAGTACGCGGCCACCTTCGGCTACACCGTGTGGCTGCAGCCGACCGACATGCATCTGGCGGCCGGCGGCGTGGCGCACGAAGGCGAAGTGGCGGCGCGGCTTGGCCTGACCGGCATTCCGGTGCTGGCGGAGACGCTGGCCATCGGCCTGATGCTGCAACTGGCGCGCGCCACCGGCTGCAAGCTGCATCTGGCGCGCATTTCCAGTCGCGCCGGCCTGATGCTGATCGACCAGGCGCGGCTGGACGGCATGCAGGTGAGCTGCGACGTCGCCATCCACGCGCTGCATCTGTGCGACGTCGACATCGGCTATTTCGATCCGCAGTGCCGCACCGTGCCGCCGCTGCGCGCCCAGTTCGACCGCGAGGCGCTGCGCGCCGCGCTGGCCGACGGCCGGATCGACGCGCTGTGTTCCGACCACACCCCGGTCGATGACGACGCCAAGCAGGTGCCGTTCGCCGAAGCCGAGCCGGGCACCACCGGTCTCGAGTTGCTGCTGCCATTGACGCTGGCCTGGGCGCGCGAAATGCGCCTGCCGCTCAAGGTCGCGCTGGCGCGCATCACGAGCGACGCCGCCCGCGTGCTCGGCCTGAACGCCGGCCATCTGCGGGTGGGCGGTGCGGCCGACGTGTGCATCTTCGATCCGGAGGCGCCGGTGCGCATCAGCCGCGAATCGCTGCGCAGCCAGGGCAAGAACACGCCCTATCTGGGCCGCGAACTGCCGGGCCGCGTCAGCGCGACGCTGGTGTCGGGCCAGGTGGTGTACGAGGCGCCGGCCCGCCATTGAGGCCTTCGGGTGCGGCGTCGAGCCGCACCTCGAATTCGACCGACTGCAGCTGCAGTCCCTGCGCGTCCTCCAGTGCCAGCCGGTGACGGCCGAGGCGCGGGCTCCACAGCGCGCGCCCTTCGACCGCCGGCAGGCGCTCGTCGTTGATCACCCAGTGCAGGCCCGGCCAGCCCGGCCGCGCTTCGAACAGCATGGTCTGGCGGCCGGCCGGAAGCGCGGCGCTGACCAGCTTCACGCCTGTCGTCGGCTGCACGATGCGCGGCCGGCCGAACAGGTCGCGCACGGTCGCGTCGGCGAAGGCCTGTTGCGTGCCGGGCAGGAAGTACTCTTCGCGCTCGGCCTCGATGTCCGGTTCGAAACGCAGGCGCACGCCTTCGAGCCCGGGCGGCGGCGGGGGCGCCTCGGCCGGAATCGGGTCGATGGCGGCGGCGACCGACAGCCAGGTGGCCGCCACCGGGCGCGCTGCCCGCAGCGCGATCGTGTAGCGGCGCGTCCAGCCGACCGACCAGTGCGTCGTACGGTCGGTCGAGCGCCCGTGCATGACGGCGTGCCAGTCGTACGTGTCGCGCGTCGTGCGGGTGGACAGCAGATCGCCGGTCAGCCAGACCACCGGCGACGACCACAGCCGCTTGCCGCTGCGGTCCACGCTGCGCCATTGCGAGGTTTCCAGCGCCCACGGTGTCCAGACGCCCTCGTTGGCCAGCGTGCGGAAGGCGTTGGCCATGTCGGGCAGGCTGGCGCGGCTGCCGTTGGCTGCCGATGCGTCGATACCGTGTGCACGCAGCAAGGCCACCAGCGCGTCGTCGCCGACCAGCGCGCGCACGCGCAGTGCCGGAATCTCCGCCGCCTGCGCCAGTGCCGCGCGCGTGCTGAGCGGCTGGCCACCGCCCTGCAGGCCGGGGGGCAGTGGCCGGGCGACGAAGGCGGGGCTGTCGTCGAACACCGACGCCGCGCTGATCCAGCGCTGGTCGAGGGCGAGCCCGTACAGGAAAGGTTGCAGCGTGCTGCCGGCGGGCAGCCGGCGCACCGCCGCATCGGTGTCGTCCGGGCCGCCGGCCCACACCAGCGCCTCGCCGCTCGCGTTGTCCAGCACGACGACAGTGACGTCGGCGCGTTCGCGGCCGAGTGCGTCCAGCGTGCGTCGTTGCAGTCGCCCGTCCAGCGTGGTGGCGCGCTGTTCGCCCGGTTCGCGCAGCAGGCGGCGGGCCAGCGGCTGTGCTTCGGTCCAGCGCGGTTCCAGCCGGTAGCGCTGGGTGAGCACCTGATTGGCGAGGGCACGCAGTTCGCTGCAGGCGGGCGCCGGTTTGAGCTTCAGCGCCACCGCGCAGGCACGTTGCGCGACCCGTTCGGCCGGCGCGTTCGGGCCGCGCAGCAGTGCGGCCAGCAGCAGCGCCTCGCGCGCATCGACCGTATCCGGATCCTTGCCGAACAGGCCGCGGGTGGCGGCCGAAATGCCGCGCAGCTCGCCGCGGAAGGGGGCGAGATTGAAATAGGCTTCGAGGATCTGCGCCTTGTTCCAGCGGCGCTCGATTTCGCGCGCCGCGGCCGCCTGGTCCCATTTCTGGCCGACGCTGCGACGGGTGCCCTGCAGGCGCAGCGCCGGGTCGATCAGACCGGCCAGCTGCATGGTCAGTGTCGATGCGCCGCGCGGTCGGCGGCCCTCCAGCGTGCGCCACAGATTGTCCCAGGTGGCGCCGGCGAGCGCGGTCCAGTCCACGCCCGAATGTTCGAGAAAGCGCTTGTCCTCGGCGATCAGCAGCGCGCGCACCAGTGGCGGCGACAGCGTGCGCGCGCCGACCCAGTCGAGCCGGCGCTCGTCGAAATCGACGCGCACCTCGGCCAGCGGCTGGCCGTAGCGGTCGAGCAGGCGCGCTTCCGACGAGCGCCAGCTGTCACGGACGGTTTCGAATGATGGCGCCTGGGCGTGGGCGGCGAACGCGCCGAGCAGTGCGAGACAGGCCAGCGCGTGACGTGCGCGCTTGCCCATGCTCGCCTTCATCGGCCGCCGATGCACGCGCGTGTCAGCTCAACACGCACTCAAGGTGCATTTGTCGCCCGAGGCCTGACGCTCGACCGTCACCCGCGCCAGCTGAGGCAGCTGCGGGGCGAGCTGTCGCCACAGGTAGTGGCAGAGGTTCTCCAGCGTGGCCGGGCCGATGCCCTCGACCTCGTCGAGGAAGCGGTGGTCCAGCTTCTCGCGGACTCCGGCCAGTGCGGCACGGAACACCGCCAGATCCAGCAGCATGCCGCTGGCCGGGTCCGGCTCGCCGCGCAGCGTCACCTCGGCGTGATAGGTGTGCCCGTGGATGCGCAGGCTGGATTCGGTTTCCACCTTGCGGCGCAGGGTGTGGGCAGCTTCGAAGAAGAAGCGCTGGCTCAGTTCAACAACCATCTCGATACGTCCAAAAAGGGCAGCCCGCGGAATGCGACGCTGCCCTGGGTCAGCGACGGTCAGCGTATGCCGACCGCCTTGTGCGTCTGGAAGCTGAGCCGCCAGCGCGGGTGCTGCATGCACCATTCGATCGCCCAGCGGGCGTTGTCGGCCGCAGCCGCATTGTCCATCGGCTGCACCAGGAAGTGCTCGAAATCCCAGTCTTCCATCGCGGCGAGATCGAGGCCGGCCTGCGGCACGACCACTTTCAGTTCCTGACCGCGGCGCTGCACCACCGCGTTGCCGGCTTTCGGGCTGACGCACACCCAGTCCAGCCCGGCCGGCGCTTCCAGCGTGCCATTGGTTTCGACGGCGATTTCGAAGCCGCGTGTATGCAGCGCGTCGATCAGCGCGGCATCGACCTGCAGCAACGGTTCGCCGCCGGTCAGCACGACGAAGCGTGCACCGCCGGCGCCGGTCCAGCTCGCCGCAATGGTGTCGGCCAGCGCGTCGGCGCTGTCGTAGCGGCCGCCCAGCGTGCCGTCGGTGCCGACGAAATCGGTGTCGCAGAAGCGGCACTGCGCGCTGGCGCGATCCTGTTCGCGGCCGCTCCACAGGTTGCAGCCGGCAAAGCGGCAGAACACCGCGGCGCGACCTGCGTTCAGGCCCTCGCCCTGCAGCGTGTAGAAGATTTCCTTGACCTGATAAGCCACGACAGATGCCAGTAACGGCGAAAAACACGCTAGGGTATCGCGTTTGAAGGATTTTTCCACCTGATGAGCGACGCCACCACCCAGCAGCCTTACGCCGATCTGAACCCGGACACCGTGCTCGACGCACTTGAAGCGGCCGGCTTCGTGGTCGATGGTCGTCTGCTGGCGCTGAACAGCTTCGAGAACCGCGTCTATCAGGTCGGTGTGGACGACGGTCCGCCGGTGATCGCCAAGTTCTACCGGCCGGCGCGCTGGAGCGACGACGCGATCGCCGAGGAACACGCCTTCTGCCGCGAACTGGCCGAGCACGAGATTCCAGTCGTTGCGCCGCTGGAGCTGCCCGGCGGCGGCACGCTGGCCCGTCACGCCGGCTACCGTTTCGCGGTGTTCCCGCGCCGCGGCGGCCGTGCGCCGGAGCTGGACCGCAGCGACACGCTGGAATGGATAGGCCGTTTCATGGGCCGCATTCACGCGCTCGGCGCGGTCAGACCGTATGAACACCGGCCAACGCTGGACATTGCCAGTTTCGGCGACGAACCGGCCGCCTATGTGCTCGATGGCGGCTTCGTGCCGCCGGAACTGGAGAAGGTCTATCGCGGCGTGGTCGCGCAGGCGCTCGACGGCGTGCGCGCCGCCTTCGAACGCGCCGGCGAGGTGAAACGCATCCGCACGCACGGCGACTGCCACGTCGGCAACATGCTGTGGGTCGACGGCCAGGGGCCGCACTTCGTCGACTTCGACGACAGCCGGATGGCGCCGGCCATCCAGGATCTGTGGATGCTGCTGTCGGGCGACCGCGCCGACCGCGCGCGCCAGCTGGGCGACGTGCTGGCCGGTTATGAAGAATTCTGCGACTTCGATCTGCGCGAACTGCACCTGATCGAAGCGCTGCGCACGCTGCGGCTGATCCACCACAGCGGCTGGATCGCCCGCCGCTGGCAGGATCCGGCCTTCCCGGTCGCATTCCCGTGGTTCGACACGCCGCGCTACTGGGAGGCGCGCATTCTCGAACTGCGCGAACAGATCGCGGTGATGGACGAAGCGCCGCTGTGGCTGGTGCCGGGCATGCGCTGAGACGCAGGCGCTACGGCACCTGCGAATAGTGCATGCGCCCGGCGATGCGCGCCGCGTGCGCGGCCAGCCGCGGGCCGAAGGTCTTTTCGTACTTGCGCGGGTTGGGCAGCATGACGGCCAGCCGCGCCGCCTGGTCGGGGCCCAGCTTGGCCGCCGGAATGCGGTAGTAGCGCTGCGCCGCCGCCTCGGCGCCGAACACGCCGTCGCCCCACTCGACCACGTTCAGATAGATTTCGAGGATGCGCCGCTTGTCCATCACCGCTTCCATCATGAAGGTGATGGCTGCCTCCTGTGCCTTGCGCACATAGCTGCGGCTGGGGCTGAGGAAGAGGTTCTTCGCCAGCTGCTGGCTGATGGTCGAACCGCCGGCCACCGCGCGGCCCTTCTTGCGGTTCTTTTCCATTGCCTTCTGGATGCCTTCCCAGTCGAAGCCTTCGTGATCGACGAAGCCGTCGTCCTCGGCGGCGATGACGGCGCGCTTCAGGTGTACCGAGATGCGCTCGTACGGCACCCACTGGTGACGCAGCTGCGCATCCGGCTTGCGCTCGCGCATCTCGTCGAGGCGCAGCGACATGAAGCGGGTCTGCGACGGATTGAACTGCGTCCACCACAGCAGGTGGCCGAACACCCACACCTGATAGGCGAGCACCAGCAGCACCGCACCGGCGAGCAGCCACTTCAGCGTGCGCAGCACACGACGCATCGGGCGCTCCGTTTCAGGCCAGCGGCGGCAGCGCGGCGCGCAGCGTCGCGCGCACGGCGGCGGTGTCCGGCCGCACACCGCGCCACAGCGCGAAGGCCTCGGCCGCCTGCTCGACCAGCATGCCCAGGCCGTCGGCCAGTCGCGCCGCGCCCTGCTCGCGCGCCTGCTTCAGATACGCGGTGAGGCCGCGGCCATAGACCATGTCGTAAGCCAGGCTGTCCGGCGCGTACAGGCCGGCCGGCAGCGGCGGCGCCTCGTCGCTGAGGCTGGCGCTGGTGGCGTTGATCACCACGTCGTAGGGTGCGTCGGCCGCGTCCTGCCAGCCGCCGGCGGCGAGGGCGCCGCGCCTGTCATGGCTGGCGAACTGCGTCTGCAGCGCGCGCGCCTTGTCGGCGGTGCGGTTGGCGATGAACAGCCGGGCGACGCCGGCGTCGAGCAGAGGCAGGATGACGCCGCGCGCCGCGCCGCCGGCGCCCAGCAGCAGCACGCGCGTGCCCGTCAGCCGGCAGCCCAGCGTTTCGAGGTCGCCGACCAGCCCGGCGCCGTCGGTGTTGTCGCCCAGCACGTCGTCGCCGAACACGAAGGTGTTCACCGCGCCGGCCAGCCGCGCCCGCTCGGTCAGCCGGTCGGCCAGGCGCCAGGCCTCTTCCTTGAAAGGTACCGTGACGTTCATGCCGCGCCCGCCACCGGCGCGGAATGCGGCAACCGCGTCGGCGAAGCCGTCGAGCGGCGCCAGCAGCGCCTCGTAGCTCAGGTCCTGCGCGGTCTGCGCGGCAAAGGCGGCGTGGATGGCCGGCGACTTGCTGTGTGCGATCGGGTTGCCGATGACGGCGTAGCGGTCGGTCATGGGGGTATCAGCGTGATTCGAGCTGGTCGCCCTGGGTGAAGCTCCAGGTGCGGGTGATGGACAGGATTTCGTATTCGCGCCGGATGTCCGGCGGGAAGGCGGCGTAGGGTGCGGCCATGCGCACGATGCGGATGGCGGCGTCGTCGAGCACCTTCTGGCCGGACGAGCGGTTCAGGTCGATTTTCTCGATCTCGCCGTCGGCGCGGATTTCGACCGTCAGCGTCAGATTGCCGTAGAGCTTGCCGCGCGCCGCCGGCGGGTAGTTCAGGTTGCCGATGCGCTCGACCTTCTGCCGCCAGTCCTCGATGTACTGCGCGAAGCGGTATTCCTGCGTGCGCGCGCCGACGAACTTCTTGCGCGGACGCTTGTTGTAGTCGTCCACGTCGCGCGCGATTTCCGCTTCCATGCGCGCCATCGCCATTGCCCTGGCGGCGAGGTCGGCGCCGCTCAGGGCCTGCAGCGGCTGCGGCGACGGGTCGGGCTGCTCCAGCCGTCGTTCTTCCGGACGCAGTTCGGTCTTCGCCTGCAGTTCGGCCAGCAGTTTCTGCTGCTGCGCCTCCATCTCCTGCACGCGGCGCTGCGTTTCGACCAGCTGGTCGCCGGCCTTGTCGCGCCGGCTGGCCGGCAGCGGCGTCTTCGCACGACGGTCCTGGTCGGTGTTGCCGCCGCCGTCGAGGTTGGCCTGGGCCAGCGCCTGCGGATCGACCGGTTTCTGCTTGCTGCGCGCATTGACCAGCACCACTTCGAGCGGCTGGTCCTTCGCCTTCTGCTTCGGTTTCAGGTCGGGCGCGAAATTGATCGCCAGCACGAAGGCGTGGATCAGGATGGACAGCGCGATACCCAGGGCCAGCGGCGGTACGCCGGCGGGGGCTGCCGACACCATGGCGCCGGCGGCCGATGGTGCGGACGCTGCGGCAGCAGGGGGACGGGCACGGACGGCGGCGCTTTTCTTCGACATGGCGCGGGATTTTACAGGCGGGCGGTGAAATACCGCCGCCCGTGCGCTAATCTGCGCCGAAGGCAGACCGGAGCCGTCATCGACGTCGCCTATACTCGGGCGCCTGACCTGTTTCGCTGCACTGCAACTTCATGGATCTGCTGCTGATCAAGGCCGTCATCCTCGGCATACTCGAAGGGCTCACCGAATTCCTGCCGATCTCGAGCACCGGCCACCTCATCATCGCCGGCAGCCTGCTCGGCTACACCGACGAAACCAGCCGGGTGTTCAAGATCGTCATCCAGCTCGCCGCCATCCTGGCGATCTGCTGGGAATACCGGCGCAAGCTGATCGACGTGACCGCCGGCCTCGGGCGCGAGCCGGCAGCCAACCGCTTTGTGCTGCACGTGCTGGTCGCCTTCATGCCGGCCGCGGTACTGGGCTTCCTGTTCCACGGCATCATCAAGACCTATCTGTTCAACCCGCTCACCGTGGCCGGCGCGCTGATCGTCGGCGGCGTCATCATCCTGGTGATCGAGCGGCGCAATCACACGCCGCGCTACGAAACCACCGACGACCTCGACTGGCGGGCTGCGCTGAAGGTGGGTTTCGCGCAGGCCATCGCGATGTTCCCCGGTGTGTCGCGCTCCGGAGCGACCATCATGGGCGGCCTGGTGTTCGGCCTGTCGCGCCGCGCCGCCACCGAATTCAGCTTCTTTCTCGCCATCCCGACCATGATCGCGGCGACGGCCTACGACGTGTACAAGAACTGGGCGCTGCTGCGCGTCGAGGACCTGCCGGTCTTCGCGGCCGGCTTCGTGTCCTCCTTCCTCGCCGCCTTCTTCAGCGTGCGCTGGCTGCTGCGCTACATTTCCAGCCATACCTTCGAGCTGTTCGCCTGGTACCGCATCGTATTCGGCCTGTTCGTGCTGGCGAGCGCCTGGTTCGGCTGGGTGGACTGGGCCGATCACTGATGCAGAAACTGCTGTACTTCCACGGCTTCCGTTCCGGACCGCAGTCGGTCAAGGCGCAGCAGTTGCGCGCCCACCTGGTCCGACAGGGGCGGGCGGACGATCTGTGGTGTGAACAGCTGCCGCCCGGGCCGCAGGACGCGATCGCGCTGATCGAATCGGTGCTGCGGCCGGCGCTCGACGCCGGCACCGAGGTGGCGTTGGCCGGCTCGTCGCTGGGCGGCTTCTACGCATTGCACCTGGCCGAGAAGTACGGCCTGCGCGCCGCGCTGATCAATCCCGCCGTGGTGGCACCGCTGTCGCTTGGCGATTACGTCGGCGAGCACACGCATATGTATACCGGCGACAGCTTCCTTTTCGAACAGCGCCACGTCGATGAACTGCGCGCGCTCGACGTGGCCGCGGTGACGCGGCCGGAGCGCTATCTGCTGCTGCTGGAAACCGGCGACGAGGTGCTGGACTGGTGGCAGGCGGTGCTCAAACTGCGCGGCGCCAACATGATTGTTCACGCTGGCGGCGATCACAGCCTGCAGAGCTTCGCGACGGAACTGCCGCGCCTCACCGACTTCCTGCTGCCCGAGCCGGGCAGCAGCGGGGTCAGCGGAAGTCGCTGACGCGGAAGCGGGCGAGGTCGAAGTTGGTGCCGCGCTCGATCAGTTCGACCGGGTCGAGCCGCACATGGCGGCCGTTGATCGACGCGTGCAGCGGGTACTCGGCCGAATAACCGGTGCCATTGATGGCCAGGCGCACCACCGCGCCGCTGACCGGATCGTCGAGCGCCACCGCTTCTCCGCTCTGTCTTTCGGAAAAGACTTCGAGCGGGCGGGCGGTCGTCGACAGCGTTTCGATGCCTACCGTGCCGCGCGCATCGCGCCCGCGCAGATAGCGGCGCACGACACCGACCAGCCAGTTGTCGCCGCCCGAGGGCTGCATGCCGACCAGCGAACCGACGCGCACCCATTCCGCACTGGCGGTCGGCGCGGTGGCCCCGATGCCGCCGAGGCTGGCGTCCGACATTTCCCAGCGGTAGATCACCGCCTCGTCGCGCGCGCCACGCAGCACGTGGTGCAGGTGCTTGATGCCATTGGCCACCGCCAGCGCGCCGCCGAGCGAGTGGCGACGGTACTGGCGGGTCGGCGGGTCGAGCGCCCAGTTCATCGCCAGATGGCGCAGCAGCTTCGCCAGCTGGTCGCGCTCCGGCATGTCGTCGAGACTGAGCGCGTCCGGCAGGTCGCCGCCCTCGACGCGACGGGCCAGCGCCAGCGCCGCGTCGGCCGCGGCGATGCCGGAGAAGAAGCGGATGCCATCGACCTGCTGTGGCGCGCGCACCAGACGCAGCGGCGGTGCCGGTTGGTTGGCGTCGAGCCAGTGCGTGCTGCCCCGTTCGATGGTCGGCGACATCGAGTAGCGCGCGGCGAAATAGCCGGTCAGCTGTTCGGCCAGACGGACGCTGTCCGGTACCAGACCTTCCGGCGCTGCCACGTGCAGTGCGATGAGTCGCAGGTATTCGCGTTCGACCGAGGTCGGCACTTCGTCGGCCGCATTGACCACCTCGCGCGCCTCGGCACCGGAGGCCTGCGCCAGCAGATAGGCCTGGCCGGCCACCTGCCACAGTCCGGCGTCGACCGGACCGTTGTGATAGACGTCCCACTTGAAGCGCTGGCGGCAGGCGCGCACCGTGCGCGAAGCGAGACGCGACAGGCCGCTCAGCACCGACGCATGCGTCGGGTCGGAAATGTAGCGATCGAGCGCCACCTCGTAGGCGGACGACAGGATGGACCAGAAGTCGCGGCCGGTGCGCCACACCACGTCCTTGCCTTCAGGGTCGTCGGCGTAGATCTGGTCGAGTTTGCGCAGATGAGGCTGGGCGCTGGAATCAAACTGGTAAAGCAGATTGACGTGGTGCGCCAGATCGATATTGGTGGCGTCGCCGACCGATTCGACCCAGCCGGTCAGTTCGTTGATGGCCAGATCCGGCTGGGCGGCGGCGATTTCGGCCAGCACGCGACGAAGCTCGGCCGGATTGCCGAGCACGCTTGCCGGGGATGAAGAGAACACGCCGAACATACCTGCCACCTCCGCCACTCAGGGCTGTACCTGACTGACACCTGTATGAATGTTTTGTGCCGCGCGGCGATCCGCTGCCGCCGCGTCACGGGATGGCCGACCGGAGTGGTCTAGAATCCCGACCCTGTAGCGTAACGCGACTGCGCAAACTTTGCCATGCAGCAATATCTCGATCTCATGCGACACGTGCTGGAACACGGCACGGTCAAGACCGACCGCACCGGCACCGGCACCCGTTCGGTGTTCGGCTGGCAGATGCGCTTCGACCTCGCGCAGGGCTTTCCGGTGCTGACCACCAAGAAACTGCACCTGCGTTCCATCATTGTCGAACTGCTGTGGTTCCTGCGCGGCGACACCAATATCGCCTGGCTGAAGGAACACGGCGTCAGCATCTGGGACGAATGGGCCGACGAAAACGGCGACCTCGGTCCGGTCTACGGCGCCCAGTGGCGCAGCTGGCCGACGCCGGACGGCCGCCACATCGACCAGATCAGCGAACTGCTGGCCGGCCTGCGCAACAACCCGGATTCGCGCCGGCACATCGTCAGTGCATGGAACCCGGCGGAAATACCGTCGATGAAGCTGCCGCCCTGCCACGCACTGTTCCAGTTCTACGTTGCAGACGGTCGATTGTCCTGCCAGCTGTACCAGCGCAGCGCTGACATATTTCTCGGTGTGCCTTTCAATATAGCGAGTTACGCGCTGCTGACGATGATGGTGGCGCAGGTGTGCGGCCTGCAGCCGGGCGAATTCGTCCATACGCTGGGCGATGCCCACCTCTATTCGAACCACCTGGAACAGGCCCAGTTGCAGCTCACGCGCACGCCGCGGCCGCTGCCCACCATGTGGATCAACCCTGAAGTAAGCGATCTGTTCGCCTTCCGCCCGGAAGATTTCCGGCTCGACGGCTACGACCCGTGGCCGCACATCCCGGCGCCGGTGGCCGTATGAAGCTGTCGCTGATCGCCGCACTGGCCGCCAACGGCATGATAGGTCGCGACAACGGCATGCCGTGGCACCTGCCGGAGGACCTGAGGCGCTTCCGCGCACTGACCATGGGCCACCCCATCATCATGGGGCGCAAGACCTGGGACTCGCTGGGCCGGCCGCTGCCCGGGCGCACCAGCATCGTGGTGAGCCGGCAGGACGGGCTGGACATCGCCGGCGCGCGGGTGGTGCCGTCGCTCGACGCGGCGGTCGAGCTGGCGGCGACGGTGGAGGGCGGCGACGAAGCGTTCGTGATCGGCGGCGCGCAGCTTTACGCGCTGGCGCTGCCGCGGGTCGATCGTCTGCTGCTGACCGAAATCGCCGACGCCTTCGACGGCGACACGCGCTTCCCCGACTACGACCACAGCGCCTGGCAGGAAACGGCGCGCGAAGAAGCGGTCAGCGCCGCCGGCCTGCGCTACGCCTTCGTTGATTACGCGCGGCGCACGGCGCAGCCGCGCTAGGCGCGTCGCCGATCGCCTTCAGTCGCGCACGCAGTCGACCGCGTAATCCAGCGCGTCGCCTTCGCCGGTCCCGACCAGACCGTGGATGTCGGTTTCGAAGCCGGGGAAGGCGCGGTTGAACTCACGCGCGAAGCGCAGGTAATTGACGATGGTGCGGTTGAAGCGCTCGCCCGGAATCAGCAGCGGGATGCCCGGCGGATAGGGCGTCAGCAGCACGCTGGTGATGCGGCCTTCCAGTTCGTCGATGGCCACGCGGTCGATCTCGCGGTGGGCCATGCGTGCCCAGGCGTCGGCCGGCTTCATCGCCGGCTCCATCGGCGACAGGTACATTTCCGTGGTCAGGCGCGCGATGTCGTGCTTCTTGTACATCTCGTGGATGCGCACGCACAGGTCGCGCAAGCCGACCCGCTCGTAGCGCGGGTGGGCGGCGACGAATTCGGGCATCACGCGCCACAGCGGCTGGTTGTTGTCGTAGTCGTCCTTGAACTGCTGCAGCTCGGTCACCATGGTGTTCCAGCGGCCCTTGGTGATGCCGATGGTGAACATGATGAAGAAGCTGTACAGGCCGGTCTTCTCGACGATGATGCCGTGCTCTGACAGGTAGCGCGTCAGGATGCCGGCCGGGATGCCCCAGTCGGCGAAGTCTCCATCGACGTCCAGGCCCGGGGTGATCACCGTTGCCTTGATCGGGTCCAGCATGTTGAAGCCGTCGGCCAGGTCGCCGAAGCCGTGCCAGCGTTCGCCGGCGCGCAGCGTCCAGTCCTCGCGCGTGCCCAGACCCTCGTCGGCGAGGTGGTCAGGGCCCCACACCTTGAACCACCAGTCGGCACCGAATTCGGCGTCGACCTTGCGCATCGCGCGACGGAACTCGACCGCCTCGGCCAGTGACTCCTCGACCAGCGCGGTGCCGCCCGGCGGCTCCATCATCGCTGCCGCCACGTCGCACGAGGCGATGATGGCGTACTGCGGGCTGGTCGAGGTGTGCATCAGGTAGGCCTCGTTGAACACGTCGCGGTCGAGCGAGCGCGTCTGCGAGTCCTGTACCAGGATCTGCGAAGCCTGCGACAGGCCGGCCAGCAGTTTGTGCGTCGACTGGGTCGAGAAAATCATCGACTCCTTGCAGCGCGGACGGCCTTCGCCGATCGCGTGGTAGTCGCCGTAGAAGTCGTGGAAAGCGGCGTGCGGCAGCCAGGCTTCGTCGAAGTGCAGCGTGTCGATCTCGCCATCCAGCACATCCTTGATCGCCTCGACGTTGTACAGCACGCCGTCGTAGGTCGATTGCGTGATGGTGAGGATGCGCGGCTTCTTGTTCACCGCCTCGCGCGCGAACGGGTTGGCTTCGATCTTCGCGCGGATCACGTCCGGGCTGAACTCGGACTGCGGGATCGGGCCGATGATGCCGTAGTGGTTGCGGGTCGGCGTCAGGAAGACCGGAATCGCGCCGGTCATGATGATGGAGTGCAGGATGGACTTGTGACAGTTGCGGTCCACCACGACGATGTCGCCCGGCGCCACGGTTGAGTGCCACACCATCTTGTTCGACGTGGACGTGCCGTTGGTGACGAAGTACAGATGGTCGGAATGGAAGATGCGCGCCGCGTTGCGTTCCGATGCCGCCACCGGGCCGGTGTGGTCGAGCAGCTGGCCCAGTTCCTCGACCGCGTTGCAGACGTCGGCGCGCAGCATGTTCTCGCCGAAGAACTGGTGGAACATGCGACCGACCGGGCTCTTCAGGAAGGCCACGCCGCCGGAGTGGCCGGGGCAGTGCCACGAATAGGAACCGTCCTGCGCGTAGTGGGTGAGTGCGCGGAAGAAGGGCGGCGGCAGCGAATCGAGGTAGGCACGCGCCTCGCGCACGATGTAGCGGGCGACGAACTCCGGCGTGTCCTCGAACATGTGGATGAAGCCGTGCAGCTCGCGCAGGATGTCGTTCGGAATGTGGCGCGTGGTGCGCGTCTCGCCGTACAGGAAGATGGGGATGTCGGCGTTGCGGCGGCGGATCTCGGCGACGAAATCGCGCAGATTGGTCAGCACCGCCTCGATCTCGGCTTCGCTGCCGCTGCCGAATTCCTCATCGTCGATCGACAGGATGAAGGTCGAGGCCCGGCTCTGCTGCTGCGCGAACGAGGTCAGGTCACCGTAGCTGGTGACGCCCAGCACGCCCGGACCTTCCTTCTCGATCGCTTCGGCCAGCGCGCGTATGCCGAGGCCGGAGGCGTTTTCCGAGCGGAAGTCCTCGTCGATGATGATGATCGGAAACTCGAAGCGCATGGCACCCAACCTTCAAAGTAAAAGAGGGCACCCGACTCGGCGCCCCCGGACTGCAGCAGGACTGCAGGCTTGAAGCGCGCGATGGTATCAGTTCGAGATTGCAAAACAATCGGGGCCGCACAAGGCGGCCCCGCAGGGTGAAACAAGGTGTAAGGCGTGCTCAGCCGATGCGGCGGCGTGCAATCGCGCCGACCACCGCCAGACCGGCGACGATGAGCGCCCACGACTCGGGTTCCGGCACTGCCGCGACCGCGTAGCTGTCGAGGAATTCGACGCGCACGCCGGTGGCGTTGCCGACCTTCTGCGCGATATTGCTGACGAAGAAGTCCAGCGTGTTCACACCGTTCAGGAAGCCGGCGGTGGCCGAGAAAGAGGTCCAGGAATCCAGCGCCGATCCGCTCGAAATCGTCGTGCCGTTCAACTGGATGTAGCCATTGTTGTCGGCGGCCCAGCGGCCGGTGATCCAGGCGGAGGTGATGTCCAGACCCGTCAGGTCGAAGGAGATGGACCACTTGTACAGGCCCGGCTCGGTCGGGTCGTAGCTCTGACGTGCATTGGCGGTCGGCGTCAGCCACTTCGAGTCGGCGGTGTTGTCCAGCCAGGCGTAGAACATCGAGTTCAGGCCGGTCTGGCGGGTGGTGACGCCGTGGCCGTCGGTACCGACGGCGGTGCCGCTGATCGCTTCGAAGCTGTAATGCGTGTCGATCTTGCCGGAGGCCAGGCCGGCGCCGGTGTTGTAGAGGCCGTCGATCTGGTTCGACTCGACCGCGGCTGCGCCGAAGGACGCCAGCGCGATGCCCGACGCCACGAGAATGCTCTTGAACATGTGAATCTCCGCCTGAAATCTGAAAGTGAGGCGGAGTGTAGGCAGGGGCGCGGTGCACGACCGTTCATAAAGTCACGCTTTCGCCGGCCCCCGGCGGACGCTCTTTGCTGCTATGCACACAAGTCCTTGAAAGCGCGGGACTTGACCGATTTTTGCAGACCGCTCGCGCGGTCGATCGAGACAATCCTTAACAGTCAGATCTTGGGCAGCGTCACACCGGTCTGGCCCTGATACTTGCCGCCGCGATCCTTGTACGAGGTTTCGCACGGCTCGTCCGACTCGAAGAACAGCATCTGCGCGACGCCTTCGTTGGCGTAGATGCGCGCCGGCAGCGGCGTCGTGTTCGAGAACTCCAGCGTCACGTGGCCTTCCCATTCCGGCTCCAGCGGCGTCACGTTCACGATGATGCCGCAGCGCGCATAGGTGCTCTTGCCCAGGCAGACCACCAGCACGTTGCGCGGAATGCGGAAGTACTCGACCGTGCGCGCCAGCGCGAACGAGTTCGGCGGGATGATGCAGGACTCGGCGTCCATCTCGACGAAGGAGTTCGGGTCGAAGGTCTTCGGGTCGACGATGGTCGAGTTGATGTTGGTGAACACCTTGAATTCGGACGCGCAGCGCACGTCGTAGCCATAGCTGGAGGTGCCGTAGGACACGATGCGCCGGCCGTCGATGTGGCGCACCTGACCCGGCTCGAACGGGTCGATCATGTGGTGCTCCTGCGCCATGCGGCGTATCCAGCGGTCGGACTTGATGCTCATCTGCGTGCCCTCGATTGCGTGCGCGGCCCCGGCAAGGGCCGCAAAAGGACGCAATTGTTGCAAGTTCGGCGCTGAAAAGCACGCGCTGCCTCGCCCCGTCGGCCAGCACAGGGCGGGCTGCCGCTCAACGCCCGTGTGCGGCGGTTGGCGTAGGACCGGACTCGGTGATCGGGTTCAGCGTGGTCATGAAGGTCGATTGGCGCAGACCTTCGTCGACCCAGCGCTGGTGTTCGCCGGTCAGCGTCTTCAGGAAGGCGACCAGTGCCGCCTTCTCGTCGTCGCCCAGATGCAGCGGCGCGATCAGCGGACTCTGGTCCGGCGCGCCGCCGCCGCCGCGGTCGTAGAAGTCCACCACCGCTTCGAGCGTCGATAGCGAGCCGTCGTGCATATAGGGTGCGGTCAGCGCCACGTTCCGCAGCATCGGTGTCTTGTAGGCCCAGCGGTCGTCCGGGTCGAGCGTGATTTCGAAGCGACCGACGTCGTTCGGTACCTTTTCGCCGATCGAATCGATGCGCTCGGCACTCATCGTCGTGCGCAGGCCGGGAATCAGCTGGACCTCGACCAGCGGCTGCGGCAGTCCGCGCAACCAGCCGATGCCGGTGTTGTGGTAGCGGAAATCGGAGAACAGCGCAGATTGCTCGCCCATCGTGTGACAGGTGGTACAGCGTCCCTTGCCGGCGAACACCGCCAGCCCCTGTTGCTCCTGCGCGGTCAGCGCCGTTGTGTCGCCGCCGTAGCGATAGCGGTCGAAGCGGGAATTGGCCGACACCAGCGATCGCTGGTAGCTCGCCAGCGCCTGGCCCACGGTCTCGACCGTCGGTCCGCGGCCGTCGAAGGCGCGTTCGAACGCGCCGCGGTAGTCGGGCAGCGCGCGCAGCTTGTCGAGCACGTGGCCGATCGACGGGTTGGCCATTTCGTTGTGCGCGAGGAAAGGCCCCCACACCTGGGCTTCCAGTTCGCCCTCGCGGCCGTCGTGGAACAGGCGCGGGTGATAGCCCACGTTGAGCACGGTCGGCGCATTGCGCCTGACCGTGGCGCCCTCGTTACCGATCGCCATGCGCAGCTCGTTGGCGGTGAAGCCGTGGTCAGGCACGTGGCACATGCCGCAGGACATGGTGCCGTTGAAGGACAGCCGGCGGTCGAAGAAGAGCTTGCGCCCCAGTTCGATGCGCGCCGCGGTGGGCGGGTTGTCCGGCGGATGCGGCATCACGGGAAGGCCCAGCGGCACACTGACGGCCGCCGTGACCGCATCATGCGCCACCTCGCCGGCGCAACCGCTCAGCGCGAGCGCTAGCGCAAGCGCGTGTTCAGGGCGCACGCGGCGTTTCGAGGAGGAGTGTTTCGATGTCATTGAACATGACCTCAGGCATCAGGAAGGCGGTGGTGTAGATCTCGCGGACACGGCCGTCGCGATCGATCAGGAAGAGCTTGAGCATGTGGTTGAGTACCCGCGTCGGCCGCCCTCGCGCGTCCAGTTCGACCGACACGTCCTGGCCGAGGTCGTCGAGCATCGGCTTCAGATCGGCGACCGAGCGCGTGGTGAGGAAATGCCAGCGCACCGGGCTCTTCGGATCGGCCAGTGCGCCGGCATACATGCGCATCGATGCCGCATCGTCGTGCGACGGATCGAAGGACAGGCTGACCAGCCGGACCTGGCGCGCCAGATCGGGCCGGCGCAGCAGGCGCTCGCGCAGCTGCGTCAGCGTCGCGTAGGCAAGCGGGCAACCCACCGGATCCACGCAATAGGTGTACATGAAGGACAGCAGCGTGACGCGATCCCGCGTGTAGCGGGCGAGCGCGTAGGTACGGCCGTCGATGTCCACCACCCGCCCGTTCGGCGCGTGCTGGATCGGCGGCAGCCGGTAGCTGCCCGGGGCGGGGGCGACGAAATCCTGATGCGGCGTGCTCGGCGCGAGTTCGGCATTGGATGCGCCCTGCGAGCCATCGGCCAGCAGGGCGCCCAGCACCAGCGCGGTCGCCGCCGCACGGACGCGGCGGAGGATCGGCATGTGCCTGTCTCGTCTCAGCGGTTCGAGGCGAGTTCGGCGAAGCGCTCCTTCAGCCCGGCGGTGTTCGCCGGCTTGGCCGAGAACTTCATGTGGTGCGCACGACCGAGCTTGAGCGCGTAGAAGTCGATCGAGAACTTCTCGCTGAGCGCCTTGCCGTCCCAGTGGAACAGCTTCAGGAACTGCTGGTCGTCGCCGCCCTTCTTGTCCCAGTTGCCGAGCAGACTGGTGGTGAAGTAGACCCGCTTGCCGTCCCAGCTCTGGCTCACCATATTGACCTGCGAACCGATCACCTTCTGGTACACCTCCTTCGGCGCCTCCGGATTGGAAATGTCGAAGTAGCGCGCGGTGCCGTCGAGGAAGGTGTTTACCCACAGCCCCTTCGCATCGGCGGTGATCGAAATGTCGACCGGCAGCGGCACCTTGGACGGGTCACCGACCGTACCGACCTCCTTCGCCTGCCACTCGCCCTTCGCGTCCTGCTTGATCAGCACGAGTTTCGAGGTGAGCGCGGTGGCCGTGTAGGCCCAGTTGTCGCCGTTCTTCAGCGACCAGCGGATCTCCAGCGGTGCGCCGGGCACGTTCATCACCTTCTGCGGCTTCATCGACTTCAGGTCCCACATGACCATGGTGTTGCCGAAGTGCTTCATCGCATCGGCATCCTTCACCATCTTGCCGAAATCCATCATGTAGTTGTTCCAGCCGGTGAAGCTGGAGGTGAGCAGTGCGTTCTTCTGCGGATTGATGCCGATGTCGTAGCCGTAGCCGTCGGCCATCACGTCGCCGTGCTTGCCGGTCGGCATGTCGTACTTTTCGACGAACTCGCCCTTGTTGTTGTAGATGACCAGCCCGGTACGGCCGCCGTGGTCCTTGTCGTTGGACAGGGCCTGCACCATCATCCGGCCGGGCAGTGCGTAGAAGGTGTGCGGGCCGACGTAGCCGGTCTTCTGCGTGAAGTCGGTAATCGTGTGCACCAGCTTCGGCTTCGCCGGATCGCTGGCGATGTCGAACACGAAGATGCGGTTGTCGTCGAGACGGCCTGCCCACAGGAAGCGGCGATCATCGGTGAAGCCGGTGTGATGCGCCTCGCCGCGGCCACCGACCGTCACGGAGTGGACCACCTTGCCGTAGTCCTTCGACTTCGGATTCACGTCCACCGTAACCAGCTTGTCGGATTCGTCACCCATCCCCTTCACGCCCAGCGTCCACACATGGACGAAATCCTCCTGCCCCTTGATCAGATTCGTCGTGTAGGGCGAATTGCAGGTTTCGTCGGCCCGCGCTGGCAGTGCGCCGCCGAACGCGGCGGCAAGGGTGAGTGCAAGTACGGCGGCTTTCATCGTTTTCATCGGTTTCTCCATCCTCTGGCTATCGGTGCGCACCGCTCCGCAGCATGGCGTCGCGCATTTTTTTTGCGCCCGACATGCGGCATTTTGACGCACCATTTGGTATGTTTGCATTCGCGACAAAGGCGAACGCGCATTCCTGCGACAACGTCATCGTTCCGCTGCAACGCAGCAGCCCGGAGCACTGGATCAGCCACCATGAAGATTGCCGATCACCGTTCCACCCCGGCCACCCGACAGTCCGATGCGGCCTTTGCTCCGGAGCGGACTCAACGCTACCGGCGGTACGGCGGCGCGACCATCCGGACGAACTCCGGCGCAAGCGAGGGATTTCCCTTAGCTGACGGTGAAAGCGGGGTTGCCCGGACATGAACGCGCTGAGCGGCATCGCCCTGCTCGCCCTGCTGGCGACGGCAAGCTCATCGATCTGGGCCTTGCGTACGCACAGGCAGCAACTGGCAGAGGCGACGCGGACGATACGTACGCTGCAATCGGAGCGCGATGCGCTGGTGACGGCGCACGGCGAGGCCGAGGCGCGCCTGACCTCGAGCGAGCAACGGCTGCGTCTGCTGCTCGAATCCGAGCCGGAATGCGTGAAGCTGCACACCTGTGACGGCAGCGTGCTGGAAATGAATCCGGCGGGTCTCGCCATGATGGACGCGCGCTCCGCCGATCAGGTGATCGGTCGCTCCATCTTCTCCTTCATCGCCGAAGAGCATCGTCAGCCCTACATCGAACTGACCGAGCGGGTTTTCCGCGGCGAAAGCGGTCGACTGGAATTCCGGCTCAACAGCCTGCAGGGGCGTGCGCGCTGGATGGAAACGAGTGCGGCACCGCTGCGCGACGAGAATGGCGACATCATCGCGTTGCTCGGCGTGACCCGCGACATGACCGAGCGGCGCGCCGCCGAGGAGCAGGATCGGCAACACCTTTCTGCGCTCGCCCATGTCGTGCGTACCTGCACCATGGGCGAGATGGCCACCAATCTCGCACACGAGCTGAACCAGCCGCTGGCGGCCATCGTGAACTACACGCGCGGATCACTGCGTCGCCTGCGCACTCAGGCCGCCGCCGCACCCGAGGTGCTCGAATCGCTCGAACATGTGTGCACGCAGGCGGAGCGGGCCGCCGGCATCATCCGCAATCTGCGCACCTTCCTCGGCAAGCGTGAACCGGCGCTGACCGCGCTCGATCTGAACGACATCGTACAGACCACCAGTGCGCTGATCGGCTCGGAAGCGCGCGCGCACGGCGTCAGCATCCTGTTCTCGCCGGCCGCCGATCTGCCGGCTGCGCGCGGGTCGCGCATCGAAGTCGAGCAGGTGCTGCTGAACCTGATGCGCAACGCGATCGAGGCGATGACGACCGCCGCATCGCCGTGCCGCGAAATCCGCGTGTCCACGGGTCACGGAGACGATGGTTTCGCCTTCGTGGACATCGCCGACTCGGGGCCCGGCATAGACGGCGCCGACCCCGCACGCATCTTCCAGCCCTTCTTCACCAGCAAGGACGAAGGCATGGGCATGGGTCTGCCGATCAGCCGCTCCATCATCGAAGCGCACGGCGGACAGCTCTGGCTCGCACGAAACAACAACGACGGCGCGACCTTCCGGTTCACGCTGCAAACGGGGGAGACACTGCATGGACGGAAGCGGACCGACGGTCTACGTGGTTGACGACGACGACGCGGTGTCGTCGTCGCTGTCCTGGTTGCTGGAGTCCATCGGGCTTCGCGTCCGGACCTATCGCAACGCGCTCGACTTCATCGCCGCGATGGACCCCGATCCATGGGGCTGTCTGGTGCTCGATGTGCGCATGCCGGGCATGAGCGGCCTGGAACTGCAGCAGCGCTTGCGTGATCGCGATGTCGGGCTGCCGGTCATCTTCATCACCGGTCACGGTGGCGTGGCCAACGCGGTGAAGGCGATCAAGGCCGGCGCCTTCGACTTCCTGGAAAAGCCTTTCGACGACCAGACCCTGCTCGACCGCGTGCAGCAGGCCATCGGGGTCAACAGCGAAACGCGCCGCTGCCGCAGCGCCCGCGCAGCGCTGCTCGACCGCTACGCCAGCCTGACGCCGCGCGAGCGCGAGGTGATGGAACTCGTGGTCGAGGGCCGGCCGAACAAGGTGATCGCACAGGTGCTCGGGCTGTCGAGCAAGACGGTGGAGGCGCACCGCGCGCACGTGATGGACAAGATGGCGGCGCGCTCGCTGACCGAACTGGTGAAACAGTCGCTGTGCATCCAGTCGCCTGATTCCGGTTGGATCAGCACCGGCCCTGGCGCGCCGCACGGCCGTGCGGGAAACCCCTTGCCGGAGCGGGGGATCGACCGGATTTCCGCCTCCCGTGCCGCTCGGCCATAGTGGCGACATCCCGCGACCGAGCGCCCGGCCCTCCGCGCCGGTCGCGGGCACAAGAGTCGCGGCTCCGGTGCGTGCGTGCCCGCACCTGCCGGCCGACCGCACCGTATCGCGCGCCGCGCCGCCCCCGCGTGGCGTCGCATCTCGACCGGGAAGAAGGGGAAACTTCCGCGGCGCGTGCGCCATTTCGCTTCCGGTGGCGCACGCCCCTGTTTTCGCCGCGGCACCCGCCATGTGGCCGGGACCGCCACGCGGTCGCGTCTCGTGCTAGAAAGCGCTTGTCTCCGCAATCCGCGCCGCCCGCATGAGCCGCCCCTCCCGCAAGAACGAACTGCTCGACACCGCTCGCGACCTGGTCATGCGCAAGGGCTTCTCGGCGACGTCGGTGGATGAGATCTGCACGCTGTCGCAGATGACGAAGGGCGCCTTCTTCCATCACTTCAGCGACAAGGAAGGGTTCGGCCTGGCCCTGCTCGACCATTTCGAACAGGAGGGCCGGCTGCGCATGCAGGCCCATCTGCCCCTGCGCAAGCGCAGCGCACGCAGCCAGTTGCACGCCTACCTCGACCTGCTCGGCGACATGTACGGCGAAGACGCGCGCTTTCGTGAAGGCTGCCTGTTCGCCATCCTCGCCTACGAGTCGTCCGATCCATCCTCACCGCTGAGGCGGGCCTGCGCAGCGGCGCTGGAACGCTGGATGGAGGGCGCCCGCGCACAATTCGCGCAGATCATCACGCTGCTGGACACGCCACCTCCGGTGCGCGCCGAAGATCTGGCCGAGCACCTGCTCGTGGTGATCGAGGGCGCGCTGGTCATGGGCCGCGTCCGCGACCCCGCCGTCGCGATCGCACGCGCACTGGCGCAGTTCCGGTCCTACGCCGAAGCCGTGCTCGGTCTCGGCGGGCGCTGAGTTCAGGCGCCGCGCGCACTGCGCGCCACCGCGGCCAGCCAGTGCAGCGCATCCTGAGTGTCCGGTCGTATCAGCAGCCGGAACAGCGAAGCCGTTCCACCGGAGGACGCAGTGCCGGCGGCGCGCACCGACCCGTCGTTCAGGGCCTGCAGCAGCGTCAGCAGAGCAGAGCGCTCCAGTCCGTCGTCGCGCGATGCCGCGCGCTCAAGACGATCGAGCAGACGGACCACGCCCGGACTGTTCAGCAGATGCAGCAGGCGCAGTGCGCCGCCCGCCAGATCGGCGGCGTCGGACACCATGTCGGGCGTGAAGCCGTCCTGCAGCAGTTCGAACACCTGCTGCAGGCCGTCCGCTTCTGCCTGCGCAGGCACATAGTCGGCAGTGGGCCGGGCGGCGTGCTGCCGCCAGACGCGGACCGCGTCGGCCGCCAGTCGATCCAGCGCACCGCTGCGCGCCATGTCGGCCAGTATGCGAGGGGCCTCGGTCAGCCCGGCGCGTTCGCACCAGTCCTCGAGCGCGCGCCAGTCCTCTTCGCGGATGCTCACGGAAAACCTCTCAGCGACGACCAGTAAAGACGGTGATAGAAGGTTTTCGCCATGTGAATGGCGCGGCTGGGTGCGCGCGGGCGTGGCGGTTCCGCGTAATTGAAGGCGGCGTAGGTAGCGCGGTCACGGCTGGTTTCGATGAAGCACAGCACCTTGCCATCGTAGCCGTGGGTGTCGCCGCCACCGCGCACGCGCGAGGCCAGGTTCGCGGCGATCACCTCGGCCTGGAAGCGCGCCGTCGAGCCCGCCTTGCTCACTGGCAGGTTGGTGGTGTCGCCGAGCACGAACACGTCGTCGCGCCCCTGCATGGTGAGCAGCCGCCGATGCGTCGGCACCCAGCCGCGCGGCCCCAGCCCGCTGCGTTCGATCGCCTCGGCGCCACGGTGCGGAGGAATGGCGATCAGCAGATCGTAGTCGACGCTCAGCCCTTCCTCGCTGTGCAGCGTACGTGTGGCGCCATCGACCGACGCGATGTTGAAATAGGTTGCGCTGCGTATGCTGCGGCGGGCGAACTCGACGCGCGCCCACTCGGCCACTGCCTCGATCGAATGCAGGCGGCCGATCGGGTAGGTGTAGAGCAGGTCGACGCGCGGCGCGATGCCCCGGCGCACGAACAGGTCATGCAACAGAAAGGTCATCTCCAGCGGTGCCATCGGGCATTTGTGCGGCACGCCGGTGGTGACCACGACGCGGCCGCCGTCGAAGTTCTGCAGTGCCCGCGCCAGCCGGAGCGCCGCCGCCTCGGTGTAGAAGCCGTGTGCATGCTCGGCCAGGCCCGGCACCTCTTCCGGCGTTACCCGTGATCCGGTGGCGATGACCAGCCAGTCATAGCTGTAGGCATTGCCGCTGGTGCCACGCACCTGCTTCGAGTCCGGCGCGAAGGCAATCACCTCGTCGATCAGCAGTGCGACGCGCGGGTCGAGCAGCGTGCGCGGGTCGCGATGAAGCGCGTCCACCGTGGTCTGTCCGAGCGCGAGATGCAGCAGGCCGGGCTGGTAGAGATGGGTCCGTGACGCGGACAGCACCACCACATCGACCTCGCCGCGCTGCAGCTCCGGTGCCAGCAGTCTTGCCAGCCCGTTGGCCAGTATCGTGCCACCGATACCGGCGCCGACGATCATGATGCGCATGCAGTCCGCTCCTCCGGCGTCGCCCCGCCTTGATCCGGACGCATCGGGATGCGCGCGCGGCCCGCGATCCAATGGCAACACACCCTAGCCACGTGTCTTCTCGACCATGATGTGCAGAATCCCCTGCTCGCTGCGGGTGGATACGTGACGTTGCCCCACCTTGGACAGCCACTCGGGAATCTCCCGCGCCGAACCCGGGTCGTCCGCCAGCACCAGCAGGAAGTCCCCGCGTCGCGCGTGCTTGAGTGCCACGATCAGTTCCATCAGCGCACCGGGGCAATGGCTGCCCCGCGCGTCGACGACGACGGCCACGCCGTCTGGCACCGGAGGGTCATCCTGCATGGCCGTCGTCGCCGCTCAGAAGCGCATGCCGAACGCAAGACTGAACACGTCGGGATCGAGGCCGAGGCGTTCCACGCGGGCGGGCGCTCCGGAGAAGCGCACGTCGGTTTCCAGATAGAACTTCTTGTAATCCAGGTTGATGAAATAGCGCTCCGACACCGACCAGCTGACACCCGCCTGCAGCACGAGGCCGGTATCGGACTTGAAGCGGGCGAGCTGGTCGAAGACCGGGCCTTCCTGGTCGAAGAACAGCGTGTGGTGGACGCCAACGCCGACATAGGGACGGAAGCGTCCTTCGGGCAGGAAGTGCCACTGCGCCACCAGATTCAGCGGCGCCATAGAAGCCCGGCCCAGCGTCGCGCCGCCGAGGCTGAAGCGATGTCGCGCAATGCCGGCAGCGGTATTCAGCGCGATCTGACGGGTCAGGAAATAGCTTGCGTTGATCACCGGCGTGACCCGGTCAGAGGCGTCGACGCCCAGCACCGGCGAATCCATGTCCGCGTTGACCGACATCAGTCCCAGACTGAGCTCCCAGTCGCCGGCGGCCGCCTGCACCGCCACCGGCAGCGCCAGTGCGACGACCGCCATCGTCCGCTTGATTACACGGCTCATTCATCTTCCTCCTTGTCCTTGTTGTGGGCATGACTGCCTTGTTGTCCGTCGCGCGTGCGCCGCTGCGGGCGCATCGCGTGACGACGACAGTTCTACGCGGCGAGGAGGACGGGGAAAATCCGGACGAGCACGCCCGGCATCGAGGGTTTCTACCCGGTCAGGAGCGGGATCGCGGAGGACGACGGGACATGAAAAAGGGGCGGCTCCCCGTTTCGGAGAGCCGCCCCCGGCAGGGGAAGAAGTCGCGATCAGGTGAGCATGTCGGCCCAGATGTTCTTCGCCCAGGCCAGCGCGAACTTGCCTTCCATCTCGGTCGGGCCCGCCGACAGACCACCGGCGCCCTTCACCGGTTGCGGCTGCTTGGTTGCGGCATCGAATGCATGCACCGACGCCACGTGCACGACATTGGTCGCATCGACGAAGCTGTAGCAGGTGTTCATCACCAGCGGCGCGTCCGACGGCGGCTGGCCGGCCATCAGGTTCACGATGGCGGCTGCCGCCAACTTGGCGTGCTGATTCGCCATGTGGCCCGACTTCGGCATGGTCGGTGCCGGGAAGATGGCGTCGCCGAGCACGTGGATGTTCGGCGTGCTGGTCGATTCCATCGTCAGCCAGTTGATGTCCACCCAGCGGTTGTTGATCAGCTTCAGCCCCGACTTCGCGGCGATGTCACCGGCGCGCTGCGGCGGCACCACGTTCAGCACGTCCGCCTTCACCTGATCGAATTCCAGGATGGCCGTGCGGTTGGCCGCATCGACGTCGCGCAACTCGTTCTGCGGCCGGTACTCGATGATGCCCTTGTAGTTGTCGGCCCAGGCCTTCAGGAACAGGCCCTTCTTCGACACGATCTCCTCGTTGGCGTCGAGCACCAGCACCTTGGACTTCGGCTTCTTCGTCTTGAAGTAGTGCGCCACCATGCAGGCCCGTTCGTACGGACCCGGCGGGCAGCGGTAAGGCGCCTTCGGAATGGTCATCGCGAACACGCCGCCATCGGGCATCGCTTCGAGCTGCTTGCGCAGCGCCACCGTCTGCGGACCGGCCTTCCAGGCGTGCAGGATGGACTGCTGCGCCGACGCCGACTGCAGTCCGGGCAGGCCGTCGTACATGAAGTCCACGCCCGGTGACAGCACCAGCCGGTCATAGGCGAGATCGCCGCCCTTGGCCAGCTTGACCACGCGCTTGTCGGCATCGACCGCGGTCACTTCGTCCTGCACCACCTTGATGCCGTACTTGGCCAGACCTTCGTAGCCCACCGTGATGTCCGACAACTGCTTCTCGCCAGCCAGCACCAGATTGGAGATCGGGCACGACACGAAGGCGGCGTTGCGCTCGACCAGCGTCACGCGGATGCCGCCATTGCTCCACATCGAAATGTACTTGGCGGCGGTGGCGCCACCGTAGCCGCCACCGACCACCACCACGTGACCCTTGCCCTTGCCGGCACCGGCGCAACCGTAAAGTGCCGCCATGGCCGACACGCCGAGCGTGCCCTGTATGAAACCGCGACGTCCGATGCTCATTTGCCACCTCCGGTCGGCGTGCGCGACGAGAAATAGTCCGCGATCAGTTCCAGCTGAGCGTCGGTATAGCCCTTCGAGATCTGGTGCATGATGGTCGCCGGCTTTTCGCCATTGCGGAAAGCCTTCAGCGAATTGAGCATCTTGCCCTTGGGCATGCCCGCGAGCACTTCCATGCCGCCGACACTGTTGCCGTCGGTGCCGTGGCAGTTGGCACAGGTCGCCGCAAGATTTCGGCCCAGATTAGGGTCCGCTGCATGCACTGCAGTCGCGCTCAGCGACAGCAGTGCCAGAGCCAGCCCTGGCATTGTCTTGTTCAAGATTCTTTTCCTCCTCGGTATCTGCACTGGGGGTTCCGTTGCGTCCGTTCTGGCGCAGGCGCTCGTTGCGGACTATCGACACGCTAGACAAAAAAGCTCGCACCCTCAAGTCAAAAGATCGATAAATTTTTTCTTGCAGATATGCGCAATCGCGCATATGCTCAATTCAAACGATATGAGGAGCAGCGATGGAACACGATCCGGAGCTGGACAAGGTATTCGAGTCGGTGGCCGATTACTTCGGACTGCTGGCCGAGCCGGCAAGGCTGAAAATCCTGCACTGCCTGTGCGATGGCGAGCGCTCTGTCGCCGACGTCGTCAGTCAGTCCGGACTGAGCCAGACCAACACGTCCCGCCATCTCAACATGCTGTACCGCGCCGGCATCGTCGGCCGCCGCAAGGACGGCAGCATGGTCTTCTACAAGCTGATCGACCCCAACTTCCCGTCGATCTGCCGCACCGTCTGCATCCAGATCGCGTCGGGCAGCGCACTCAATCTGCCCAGCAAACCCAGCAAGGCCTCGCTGAAGAAGGTCGGCCGCGCGCTCGAAATCGCGTCCGAATAGTCACGGAGAAGACATGTCCCAGCCACCCGTCCGTCCGGGGCGCATCCGTCGCGCACCCGAAGGCTTTCTCACACCCGAACAGATAGGCGAGGTCGCCGCCGGTCGGCGCGATTTCCTGCGCAACGCCTTCGTCGCCGCGACTGCGGTGGCGGCCGGCAGCGGCGTTGCGCGCGCTGCCGACGGTGATCCGGCCATCCTGACCCTGCCCGAGCACAGCACCACACTGGGCCGACCGGTGGCCGAGCGGCCTTACGGCACACCGTCGCAGTACGAAGCCGGACTGAAGCGTCGCGAAAGTCCCGGCCTGACCCGGGTGGCTGCCGCATCGGTGTCGTTCGCGCCGCTGCAGGGTCTGTTCGGCATCATCACGCCGTCCGGCCTGCACTTCGAGCGCCACCACCAGGGCTGGCACGACATCGACCCGGCACGTCACCGCCTGATGGTGAATGGTCTGGTGAAGGAAGCGCGCGTCTATACGATGGACGACCTGATGCGCCTGCCTTCGGTGTCGCGCATCCACTTCATCGAGTGCGGTGCCAACACCGGCATGGAGTGGGGCAATGTCGCGGTGCCCACCGTGCAGTACACGCACGGCATGCTGTCCTGTTCGGAATTCACCGGTGTGCCGCTGTCGGTGCTGCTCGACGACTGCGGCATCGACATGAAGCGCGCGAAATTCGTGCTGGCCGAGGGCGCCGACGGTTCGAGCATGACGCGCACTATTCCGCTTGACCGCGCGCTCGACGACGTACTGGTCGCCTGGGGTCAGAACGGCGAAATGCTGCGCCCCGAGAACGGCTACCCGCTGCGCCTGGTGGTGCCGGGCATCCAGGGCGTGTCCTGGGTCAAGTGGCTGCGCCGCATCGAGGTGGGCGACCAGCCCTGGGCGGCCAAGGACGAAGCCATCCATTACATCGATCTGCTGCCGGACGGTACCCACCGCCAGTACACGTCGATCCAGGAGTGCAAGTCCGTCATCACCACGCCGTCCGGCGGCCAGACCCTGCTCGACCGTGGTTTCCACAACATTTCCGGCCTCGCCTGGTCGGGTCGCGGAAAGATCAAGCGGGTGGACGTATCGACCGATGGCGGCAAGAACTGGCGCACCGCACGGCTGGAAACGCCGGTGCTGTCGAAGGCGCTTACGCGCTTCAACATCGACTGGGTGTGGGACGGCAGCCCGGCCATCCTGCAGTCGCGCGCGATGGACGACACCGGCTATGTGCAGCCCAACTATGCGCAGCTGCGCGAGGTGCGTGGCACCCGTTCGATCTATCACAACAACGCCATCCAGTCGTGGAAGCTGGCGGAAAGCGGAGACGTGAGCAATGTCCAGGTTTACTGAACTCGCCCTCGCTGCCGCACTCGCCCTGAGCGCCGGCGCCACCCTTGCCGCCGGCAAGTACGAAGGCATCGGCCGCAGCGCCACCCCGGCCGAGGTGAAGGCCTGGGACATCGACGTGCGCCCCGACTTCACTGGCCTGCCGCCCGGTTCCGGCTCGGTCGATCGCGGCATGGAGGTCTGGGAGAGCAAGTGCGCGTCCTGTCACGGCACCTTCGGCGAAAGCAACGAGGTGTTCACGCCCATCGTCGGCGGCACGACGAAAGAGGACATCGAGAAGGGCCGCGTCGGCGCCTACATCCGCGGTGATGCACCGCAGCGCACGACGCTGATGAAGGTGGCCACGGTGTCCACGCTGTGGGACTACATCCATCGCGCGATGCCGTGGAATGCGCCGAAGTCGCTCAGCGCCGACGACACCTATGCGGTGCTCGCCTACATCCTGAATCTGGGCGAGATCGTTCCTGCAGACTACGTGCTGTCGGACAAGAACATCGCCGAAGTGCAGAAGCGCATGCCCAACCGCAACGGCATGACGACGAAGCACGGGCTGTGGGACGTCAAGGGCAAGCCGGACGTGAAGAACGTCGCCTGCATGAAGAACTGCAAGACGCAGATCACGCTCGGTTCCAGTCTGCCCGACTACGCGCGCGACGCGCACGGCAACCTGGCCGAGCAGAATCGCGTGGTCGGCCCGGTGCGCGGACAGAAGACAGGGGCGCCCGCAGCGCCTGCCGCCAAGCCGCATCCGGCGCTCGAACTGATGAAGAAACACGGGTGCAGTGGCTGTCACGGTGTCGGCAGCAAGATACTGGGGCCGGCCTTCCGCGACGTGGCGCAGCGCTACAAGGGCGACAAGAGTGCAGAATCGGGCCTCGCGGCCCGCATCAGGAACGGAGGCAGCGGCGCCTGGGGCGACGTCCCGATGCCGCCGCAGGCGCAGGTCAGCGATGCCGACGTCGATGCGTTGGTGAAATGGATCTTGTCGGGTTCGCCCGAAAACTGAGGAGGAAGTAGATGAACTCGCAGCGAAGAGAAGCCCTGAAGTCGGGGGGCGCACTGGGATTGTTCGGCGTGCTGGTCGCCGCCGGCCTGATCACGCCGGAAGTGGCGCAGGCTGCCTGGGACAAGGCGGCGTTCGACGCCAAGACGATGGACGACGCGCTCAAGGCACTGGGCGCAGGCAAACCGGCCGACTCGAAGGACGTGCAGATCAATGCGCCCGACATCGCCGAGAACGGCGCCGTCGTGCCGGTCGCCGTCAAGAGCACGCTGCCGGGCACCGAGTTCATCGCCATCCTGATCGAGAAGAACCCGAGCATGCTGGCCGCCAGCTTCACGCTGCCTGAAGGCACGGCTGCCGACGTCAGTACGCGCGTCAAGATGGGTCAGACCTCGAACGTGTTCGCGCTGGTCAAGGCAGGTGGCAGCTTCTACATGACCACCAAGGAAATCAAGGTGACGCTGGGCGGTTGCGGCGGCTGAGCCCCGGACGTCCCCAACACCCGTACATTCAAGGAGCAAGACATGGCAGCAGGTCCGATGCGCATCCGCGCCGCCAGCAATGGCACCGAAACCGAAGTGAAGATCCTGATGAGCCACGACATGGAAACCGGCCAGCGCAAGGACGCGTCCGGCGCCCTGATTCCGGCCCATCACATCACCGAAATCACCGCCACCCACAACGGCCGCGTCGTGCTGGCCGGTCAGTTCGGTCCGGCAGTGTCGAAGAACCCCTATCTGCAGTTCAAGTTCAAGGGTGGGGCCAAGGGCGACAAGGTCAGCGTGAGCTGGGTGGACAACAAGGGCGAAAAGCGCACCGACGAAGTCGTCGTGTCCTGACGCTCCGCCCGGCGCGACGCCACCAAAAGACAGGACGACCTCACGAAGGTCAGTCCCGCACACAGTCGAGTCATCACACGCAGGACTGGAGGAAGAGATATGAATGGCACCCGATACGCCGCATGCGTTGCCGCATCGGCCCTGGCGCTGATGCTGCCGGCGATGCCGGCAGGCGCTGACGCCACCGCCGAAGGCATCGCCAAGTACCGCGAGGCGCTGGCTGACGGCAATCCCGCGGAACTGTGGGAAATGCAGGGCGAGGAACTGTGGCGCACCGCGCGCGGCCCGAAGAACGCCTCGCTGGAAAAGTGCGACCTGGGTCAGGGCCCGGGCGTGGTGAAGGGGGCCTTCGTCACGCTGCCGCGTTACTTCGCCGACACCAAGCGGGTGCAGGACCTCGAATCCCGACTGCTCACCTGCATGGAAACGCTGCAGGGCATCCCCGCCGACGAAGTGGCGAAGACGCCCTTCGGCAAGGGCGAGCAGAAGAACATCGAGGCGCTGGTGGCGTGGATTTCCGCAGAGTCGCGCGGCATGAAGTTCAACGTGCCGACCTCGCATCCGGAAGAGAAGCGCATGTACGAGATCGGCAAGCGCGCCTTCAACTACCGCGGCGGTACGCACGACTTCGGCTGCGTCACCTGTCACGGCGAGGACGGCAAGCGCATCCGCCTGCAGGATCTGCCCAACCTGACCAAAGGCCCGGATGCCGCGCGTGGTTTCGGCGCCTGGCCGGCCTACCGCGTGTCCAGCGGCGAGCTGTGGAGCATGCAGCGCCGGCTGAACGACTGCTTCCGCCAGCAGCGCTTCCCCTATCCGCTGTATGGCTCGGACGTGACCATCGCGCTGTCCACCTATCTGGGCGTGACCGCCAACGGAGCCGGCGAGAGCACCGCGCCCGCGATCAAGCGCTGAGGAGACGACGACATGAACAGCACCTTGCGCAATACCGCACTCGCTCTGGCCGCCCTCGCCACCGTCGCCGGCTGTGCCGGTGGCCGCCCCAGTGCAGAACAGCAGGCGGCGTATGACCGCGACACCGCCGAAGTGATGGCACGTTCGTTCCGCGAACAGGGCATCGTCAAGACCGACCGCCTGCAGCAGGACGAGGTGATGACCGCCTGCTCCAAGCACGGTCACCACATCGACGACGATCTGCGCGACCGCATCCAGGAAAGCGCGATGGCCGCCATCAAGTGGCCGTCCGACGGCAACTACCTCGGTGACTGGAAAGAAGGCGAGAAGATCGCGCAGAGCGGTCGCGGCCTGACCTGGAGCGACAAGCCGGGTGATCCGAACGGCGGCAACTGCTACAACTGCCACCGCATCACGAAGAAGGAAATCTCCTTCGGCACCATCGGCCCCAGCCTCTACCAGTACGGCAAGCTGCACGGCAACACCGAAGCGACGCAGAAGTACGTGTGGGGCAAGATCTGGAATCCGAACGCGTACACGGCGTGCACCAACATGCCGCGTTTCGGCGCGCACGGCATCCTCGACGAGAAACAGATCCGCCACATCGTGGCGCTGCTGCTCGACCCGAAGTCGCCGGTCAACGCGGAGTGATGCGCCGATGAGCATGCACCGCCGCGAATTCCTCCAGTTGCTGGCGCTGGCCGGCGCTGGCGGAATGACCTTGCACAGCGACTTTGCCCGCGCCGCGGCTGCGGCCGGGCAGATGTACGAGTTGCCGCGCTTCGGCAACGTGAGCCTGCTGCACATGACCGACTGCCATGCGCAGCTGATGCCCATCTACTTCCGCGAACCGGACGTGAATCTGGGCATCGGCGACATGGCGGGCCGCGCGCCGCATCTGGTGGGCGACAAGCTGCTGAAGCAGTTCGGCATCGCGCCCGGCACGGCGCAGGCACACGCCTTCACCTACCTCGACTTCGCGCAGGCGGCGAAGACCTACGGCAAGGTCGGCGGCTTCGCCCACCTTGCGACGCTGGTCAAGCGCATGAAGGCCAGCCGGCCCGGTGCGCTGCTGCTCGACGGCGGCGACACCTGGCAGGGTTCGGGTCTGTCGCTGTGGACGAAGGGCCAGGACATGGTCGATGCCTGCAAGCTGCTCGGCGTCGACGTGATGACCGGCCACTGGGAATTCACCTACGGCGCCGAGCGCGTGAAGCAGATCGTCGACGGCGACTTCGCAGGCAAGATCGACTTCGTCGCGCAGAACGTGAAGACCACCGACTTCGGCGACCAAGTGTTCCCGCCCTTCGTGATCAGGCAGATCAATGGCGTGCCGGTGGCCATCGTCGGCCAGGCCTTCCCCTACACGCCGATCGCCAATCCGCGTTACTTCACGCCGGAGTGGAGCTTCGGCATCAACGACGAGTCGATGCAGGAGCATGTCGACGCCGCCCGCGCCAAGGGCGCGCAGGTGGTGGTCGTGCTGTCGCACAACGGCATGGACGTCGACATCAAGATGGCTTCGCGCGTGCGCGGCATCGACGCCATCATGGGCGGCCACACGCACGATGGCGTGCCGGCGCCGGTGATCGTGAAGAACGGCGGTGGCCAGACGCTGGTGACCAACGCCGGCTCCAACGGCAAGTTCCTCGGCGTGCTGGATTTCGACGTCAAGGGCGGCAAGGTGAGCGACTTCCGCTATCACCTGCTGCCGGTGTTCTCCAACCTGATTCCGGCCGACGCCGACATGACGGCGCTGGTGAAGAAGATGCGCGCGCCGCATGAGGCCAAATTGAACGAGAAGCTGGCGGTGACCGAGGGCCTGCTGTATCGCCGCGGCAATTTCAACGGCAGCTTTGATCAGCTCATCCTCGACGGGCTGATGAAGATGAAGGATGCCGAGATCGCGTTCTCGCCGGGCTTCCGCTGGGGTACCAGCCTGCTGCCGGGCGATGCCATCACGATGGAAAACCTGCTCGACCAGACCGCCATCACCTATCCGTACACGACGCTGACGCCGATGACTGGCGAGTTCATCAAGACGGTGCTGGAAGACGTCTGCGACAACCTGTTCAACCCGGATCCCTACTACCAGCAGGGCGGCGACATGGTGCGCGTCGGTGGGCTGCAGTACCGCTGCGATCCGACCGCGAAGATGGGCAGCCGCATCAGCGGCATGACGCTCAACGGCAAGCCGCTGGAGGCATCGAAGACCTACCGCGTCGCCGGCTGGGCGCCGGTGTCGGAAGAGGCGAAGAACGCCGGCGGCGAACCGATCTGGGATCTGATGGCACGCTATCTGAAGGACGTGAAGACGGTGAAGCCGGTCAAGCTCAACCTGCCCGAACTGCAGGGCGTGGCCGGCAACCCGGGGATGGCCTGACCATGCGCCCGCTGCGTCGCCCGCCGCTCCGGCAGCTGCTTGCAGCCTGCGCACTCCTCCTCGCGCAGTTCGCAGCGGCGGGCGACGCACCCGCCTTGCGTGCGGCGTTGAAGCCGGTACAGGTGGGCACGCACAGCTGGTACGTGCAGGGCGAATCCGGCCCGGCCAGTCTGGCCAACGAGGCGTTCAACTCGAATGCCGGCTTCGTCGTCACCGGTGACGGCGTGGTCGTGATCGACGCGCTCGGCACACCTGCGCTGGGTCAGGCGCTGATCGCCGCGATCCGTTCCGTGACTGACCAGCCGATCAAGCGCGTGCTGGTGACCCACTACCACGCCGACCACTTCTACGGCCTGCAGGCCTTCAAGGCGATCGGTGCCGATGTGTGGGCGCATCGCGCAGGACGCGAGTACATCGAGGGCGAAGAGGGGCGCGCACGGCTCGAACAGCGGCGGCGCGACCTCGACCCCTGGGTAGACGCCAACACGCGGCTGGTCGCTGCCGACGTGTGGCTGGAGGGCGACACCAGCTTCCGCATGGGCGACATCACCTTCGAGCTGGTCTATCTCGGCCCGGCGCACGCGCCGGACGACATGGTCATCGTCGTGCGCGAGGACCGCGTCATCTACTCGGGCGACATTCTGTTCATCGGCCGCATTCCGTTTGTCGGCGACGCCGACAGCAAGCGCTGGCTCAGCACGATGGAACAGCTGCTGGCGATGAAGCCGGGCACGCTGGTGACCGGTCACGGTCCGGCCTCGACCGACCCGGCGCGCGATCTCGGCATGACGCGCGACTACATCGCCTATCTGCGCGAACAGATGGGCCGCGCGGTGGCCGATTTCATGCCTTTCGACGAAGCCTACGCGCGCACCGACTGGAGCCGCTGGGAAAAGATGCCGGCCTTCGATGCCGCCAACCGCATCAACGCCTACGGTACCTTCCTGCGCATGGAACAGGAGGCGCTCGGCAAATGAAGTGGCGCGCCCTGATTGCTGCCGCTGCGCTGGTCGTCTGCCCGGCGCTGGCCGCCAAGCCCGCGCGCACGGCCGGCGCGGCGCTGCCGGTGCTGGTGCACGCGGCGAACGACGCGCGCGAGGCGGCCAACCCGGGTGTGGTGTTCGTCGTGCTGTTCTCCTTGCCCGGCTGCCATTACTGCGAAGAGGTGCGCAGCCACTATCTCGCACCGCTGGCGCGCGACGCCGCACAGCGCGGCCGGCTGGTGATCCGCGAGGTCGATCTGAACAGCGCGCGTGCGCTGACCGATTTCGACGGCTCGGCCACCACGCAGGCCGCCTTCGCGAAGCGGCTCAAGGTGCAGTTCGCACCCACCGTGCTCTTCCTCGACGCGCGGGGCCAGCAGGTCGCGTCGCCGCTGATCGGTGCCGGCAAGGCGGATTTCTACGGCGCCTACCTGGACGACGCGATCGCCACCGGGCTGAAGGCTGCTGCGCGATGAACGGTCGGGCAAAGACGCACTGGGAAGAGGTGTATGCCCAGCGGACGCCGGACAGCGTGAGCTGGTTCCAGCCGCATGCCGAACACTCGCTGGAACTGATCGCCCGCGCCGGCCTCGCGCGCGATGCGGCGATCATCGACGTCGGCGGCGGCGCTTCGACCCTGGTCGACGATCTGCTGGCGCGTGGCTATCACGACCTTACCGTACTCGACCTGTCCGCTGCCGCACTCGCTGCGGCGCAGACGCGGCTCGGCGACAACGCGCAACGGGTGAGCTGGGTCGAGGCGGACATCACCGCCGTCGATGTGTCGCGCCAGCGCTACGACCTCTGGCACGACCGCGCGGTCTTCCACTTTCTGACCGATGTGGCGCAGCGGCGAGCCTATGTCGAACGGGTGCTGCAGTCGGTGAAGCCGGGCGGTCACGTCATCGTCGCCACCTTCGCCGAGGATGGGCCGGATCGCTGCAGCGGACTGCCGGTCATGCGCTACGGCGCCGACGCGCTGCACGCCGAATTCGGCGCGCCCTTCGAACTGCTCGAACACAGCCGCGAAACGCACCACACGCCGGGTGGCGCCGTGCAGCAGTTCGTCTATTGCTACTGCCGGCGTTCGGTGAGTTGAACCAGGGTCTGTAGCGCCTATCTGAACTTGTAGAAGCGCTTGTTCAGATAGGCGACGACGTGCGCCTCGTCTTCCGGGAACCAGCCGGTATTGAGTTGCGAATTGCATACGCTGACCTGGGTGGCCAGCTGCGCCAGTGAATTGACGCGGCGGTCGCTGCGCAGGTAGATCTGGGTTCCGTCGCCGCCGCCGTAACGATCGTCGTGGCAGCTTTCGCACTGCGCTTCGGTCACCAGTTCTCCGCCCTTGACCGGGTCGGCCGCCTGCAGATAGGCGGGCAGCGCGCTACAGGATGCAAGTACAAGCAGTTTCAGCAGCTTCATCCGGACTCTCCCCACGCGACCGCCCGGCGGGCGGCTCGATCAGGTGTTCTGCACGACGATGCTCGGGAACTTGGCCGTCATGTCCTTCGCCTTGTCGGCGATCTTGACGGCCACCTTGCGTGCGATGTCGCGATAGATTTCGGCGACGCGGCCGTCCGGGTCGGACACCACGGTGGGCTTGCCGGAATCCGCCTGCTCGCGGATCTGCATCGCCAGCGGCAGCGAGCCGAGCACGTCGAGGTCGTAGTCGGCCGCCATCCGCGCACCGCCGCCCTCGCCGAAAATGTGTTCTTCGTGGCCGCACTTCGAACAGGTGTGCAGGCTCATGTTCTCGACGATGCCGAGGATGGGGATGCCCACTTTTTCGAACATTTTCAGACCCTTGCGCGCATCGAGCAGCGCGATGTCCTGCGGCGTCGTGACGATGACGGCGCCGGTCACCGGCACCTTCTGCGCAAGTGTCAGCTGGATGTCGCCGGTGCCCGGCGGCATGTCGATCACCAGATAATCGACCTCGTCCCAGCGGGTTTCGGTCAGCAGCTGTTCCAGCGCCGAGGTCACCATAGGGCCGCGCCACACCATCGGCGTTTCAACGTCGATCAGGAAGCCGATCGACATCGCCTGGATGCCGTAGGCCGTCATCGGCGCCAGCGACTTGCCGTCCGGCGATTCGGGACGGCCGGTGATGCCCAGCATCTGCGGCTGCGACGGGCCGTAGATGTCGGCGTCGAGCAGGCCGACGGTCGCACCTTCGGCAGCCAGCGCCAGTGCCAGGTTCACTGCGGTGGTGCTCTTGCCGACGCCGCCCTTACCGGAGGCGACGGCGATGATGTTCTTGACGCCGGGCAGCAGCTTCACGCCGCGCTGCACCGCGTGCGACACGATCTTCTGTGTCACGCTGACGCTGACGTTGCCGACACCCGGAATCGCGCGCAGACAGGCGATGGCGAGGCGGCGCAGGTGGTCCATCTGACTTTTCGCCGGATAGCCCAGTTCGATATCGACCGACACGTCGGCGCCGTCGATGCGGATGTTCCGCGCGCTGCGCGTGCTGACGAAATCCTTGCCGGTATTCGGGTCTATCAGTTCCTTGAGCGCGCTCTGGACCTGGGCTTCGGTGATGGACATGGACAACTCCGTACGCTGGGTAGCCGCCGTCGCGCCTCGTGCGCGCCTGTCGCGGAATACCCGATCAATTTACTAAAGTATAACCGATACACCCGCGCACCGTGGCGCAGCCGCGTGCGGGCAGTAGAATTGCGGGTTTCCCCGCTTTGGCTGTCACTTCGCCCTCCATCATGTCCCGCCGCCGCCTGCTCGTCACCAGCGCCCTGCCTTACGCCAACGGCGCCATCCACCTCGGCCATCTGGTCGAATACATCCAGACCGATATCTGGGTGCGCTTCCAGCGCATGCGCGGGCACGAGGTGCATTACGTCGGCGCCGACGACCAGCATGGCACGCCCATCATGCTGCGCGCCGAGAAGGAAGGCATCACGCCGCGCCAACTGGTCGAGCGCGTGCTGCACGAACATGCCCGCGACTTCTTCGGCGGCCTCGACGTGCAAGCCGCGTGGAAGAAGGGCGCCGGCGAACTGGGCGGCTTCCTGGTCAGTTTCGACAACTACCACCAGACCGATTCCGACGAGAACCGCGCCTTCTGCGAAGACATCTACGCCAAGCTGAAGGCCGGCGACCTGATCGCCCAGCGCTCGGTCGAGCAGTTCTACGACCCGGTGAAGGAGATGTTCCTGCCGGACCGCTTCATCAAGGGCGAGTGCCCGAAGTGTTCGGCCAAGGACCAGTACGGCGACTCCTGCGAAGTGTGCGGCGCCACCTATGCGCCGACCGAACTGAAGAACGCCTATTCGGTGGTGTCGGGCGCGGCGCCAGAGCGGCGTGCCAGCGAGCACTACTTCTTCCGGCTGTCGGCCCCGCAGTGCGAGAACTTCCTGCGCGACTTCACCCAGGGCTCGAACCGGCTGCAGCCGGAAGCGGCGAACAAGATGAAGGAATGGCTGGGCGAGCCGGGCGACAACCGCCTGTCCGACTGGGACATTTCGCGCGACGCGCCCTATTTCGGCTTCCGCATCCCGGGTACCGATAACAAGTTCTTCTATGTCTGGCTGGACGCGCCGGTCGGCTATTTCGGCAGCTTCCGCAACTACGTCGCTAAGCAGAAGGCGCTCGGCCACGACATCAGCGAGGCGGACTTTCTCGACGCCGCGGGTGCGAAGGCGGCGGGCACCGAAATGGTCCATTTCATCGGCAAGGACATCCTGTACTTCCACGCGCTGTTCTGGCCGGCCATGCTGGAGCACTCCGGCTACCGCACGCCGACCCAGATCAACGCGCACGGCTTCCTCACCGTGAACGGCGAGAAGATGAGCAAGAGCCGCGGCACCTTCATCACCGCGCAGAGCTACCTCGACCTCGGCCTGAATCCGGAATGGCTGCGCTATTACTATGCCGCCAAGCTGAACGGCTCGATGGAAGACATCGATCTGAACCTCGACGACTTCGTCGCGCGCGTCAATTCGGATCTGGTCGGCAAGTACATCAACATCGCCAGCCGCTGCGCGGGTTTCATCACCAAGCGCTTCGGCGGCGTGCTGTCGGCGCCGACCGTACCGTTTCACTGGCACGAGGCGTCGATCCGCGACGCCTACGAGTCGCGCGACTACGCGCGTGCGCTGCGCGAGGTGATGGCCTGCGCCGACCAGGCCAACGTGTTCGTGAACGACCACGCCCCGTGGGTGCTGGCCAAGCAGGACGGGCAGGACGACAAGCTGCAGTCGGTGTGCAGCACCGCGCTCGAACTGTTCCGCCAGCTGTCGGTGCTGCTCAAGCCGGTGCTGCCGCACCTGGTGGCCGAGGTCGAGCGCTTCCTGAACATCGCGCCGCTGGGCTGGGACGACTTCGGCTCGACCCTCACGGCCGGTCACACCATCAACGAATACAAGCACCTGATGACCCGCATCGACCCCAAGCAGGTGGTCGCGCTGGTCGACGCCAACAAGGAATCCCTGGTGAACACGCAAGCCCCCGCTGCCGCGCCGGCCAAGACCGAAGCACCGAAGAAGGTTGAAACCCCGGCCGCCGACGCCGGCGCACACATTTCGATCGACGATTTCTCCAAGGTCGAACTGCGCATCGCGAAAATCGTCGCCGCCGACCATGTCGAAGGTGCGGACAAGCTGCTGCGTCTGCAACTGGATATCGGTGAGGAAAAACCCCGCCAGGTGTTCGCCGGCATCAAGTCGGCCTACGACCCGGCGGCGCTGGTCGGGCGGCTCACCGTGATGGTGGCCAACCTCGCGCCGCGCAAGATGAAGTTCGGCATGTCGGAAGGCATGGTGCTGGCCGCCTCCGACGACAAGGGCGAAGTGCCGGGGCTGTTCATCCTGTCGCCGGATTCCGGCGCGCAGCCGGGCATGCGCGTCAAGTAAGCGCGCGGCGATGGACGAGAGCGAGGTCGAAGCCCTGCATTTCGCGATCAGCGGTCGCGTGCAGGGCGTGTTCTTCCGCGCGTCCATGGTCGAGCAGGCGCGTCGCCTCGGACTGACCGGCTGGGTGCGCAATCGCCGGGACGGCTCGGTCGAGGCTTATGCCGTCGGTCGTCCGGCGGCACTCGATGCACTGGTGGCGTGGGCCGAGACCGGCCCGCCGGCCGCCCGTGTCGACGCCTGCGTCGTGTCGCCGGCAGAGGCCGACGCCGCACTGCACGACTTCACGCAAGCCGCCACGGCCTGAGCTTTCGCCCGCAAACCACCCGGCAAACCCGCGCCACTTGGTGCACTGCCGCCATGGCAGCGCGTCATGACTTCCTTTCCGCACAGGTCTAGCTTTCACATCAGGCGCGCACATGGACGCGACCCACACATGTGGAGGAGACAACCATGCTGCCAACGGAGGAAGCGTGTTTCCGCGCTGTGTTGCGCGCCTGCCAGGATCACGCCGACGCGATGCTCGCGTGCGGCAGCCCGCCGCGACCGACTGCGCTGATGGCGCAGCTGGATCACGGGCGCATCACCGACGCCGCGCTGGCCCGCATGGACATGCTGGACGAGGCGTCGGTGGTGCGTTTCGTGCAGGAAACCATCGCCGAGCCGGGCATCGACCTGATCGGCCTGAGCTGCGTGCTGCGGCTGGCCGAGTTCGACGATGACGCGCCGGATTCGCCGCCGGTCACGCGCGACGTGGTGCTCATCTACCTGGTGTCCAAGGAGCGCGAAACCTGGGTCGCCAACGACATCGACGGCGACAGCCGCCGCCTCGCCCGCGGCACGCTGGACCTCAGCCGCGGCAGCAACACCTTCATTGCAGCACCGGTGCTGATGCACTGAGTGCACGCGGTCTGCACGGCATCCGCCATGAGCGCGGGTGCTCATCTGCCTCGCATGTTCTCTTACCCTGCGGCGCCCGCCGCAGCGGCCGTAAATCTGTGTATCCGCCCGGAAAGTGAAGCGCACGCGCGGCTGACGCCCTGCCTCGCGCAGGGTGCGGCGATACCGCCCGACTTGCTGTCAGGTGCGACGCTGCCAAGCCGCCCGATGGTCGGTACGGACGCTTGCAGGCACGCCTGCAAGCGTCGCCGACTGCACGTGGGCACGTGCGCGCGCTTCACTTTCCGGGTGGCACATCGAGGTCAGAACCCAGGAGGCACAGAACCGTGAAGGTCGCCGCCAGCACCGTACAGCTTGAGTCCTCGCACGCCGAATCGCGGCGTCTGCAGGTATCCGAACGACTTGAAATGTGGACCGGTGAGCGTCGCCGCCCGCCCACCGACGGCCCACCCCCGTCGCGCAGCGAAGCGCGCATCAGCCTGTCGCCAGCGGCGCTCGCCGCACAGCAGGCCGATCCGGTCGAGGCGCCGGACGGCATCGAGGAGGCCGTACGCAACGATCCCCGGCTGTCGCTGCTCATCATGATGATAGAGAAGATCACCGGCCAGCCGGTGCGCTGGCTGCGCAGCGCGGACATGCCGACCGAAGCGCCGCCCGCTTCGTCCGGTACTGCGGCTGCGGCGCAGTCGCAGGCGCCGCAGCGCGCCGGCTGGGGTATCGAGTACGACTACCACGCCGAATACAGCGAATCGGAAACCACGCGCTTCGCCGCCGAAGGGACGGTGCGCACCGCCGACGGGCGCGAGATCGCCTTCAAGCTCGAAAGCGAGATGTCGCGCAGCTTAAGCATGAGCGTCAGCGAATCCTTCCGCGCCGGCGACGCCGTGCTGAAAGACCCGCTGATGCTGGACTTCGCCGGTCCGGCGGCGGCGCTGTCCGACGTCCGCTTCGCCTTCGATCTCGACGCCGACGGCAGCAAGGAGCAGGTGCCGTTGGCCGGCGGACGCGGCATGCTGGCGTTCGACCGCAATGGCAACGGTCGCATCGACGACGGCCGCGAACTGTTCGGACCGACCACCGGCAATGGTTTCGAGGAACTGGCCGCGCTGGACGAGGACGGCAACGGCTGGATCGATGAAGCCGACAGCGGCTTCGCGCAGCTGCGGCTGTGGCGCCCGGACGCGGAAGGCCCCGGCACGCTGCAGACGATGAAGCAGGCCAACGCCGGCGCCTTCTATCTTGGCCGCGTCGACACGCCGTTCAGCCTGCGCAATGCCGCCAACGAAACACTGGGCGAAATGCGCGCGACCGGCGTCTACCTGCGCGAGGACGGCACTGCGGGTAGCGTGAGCCAGGTCGATATGAGCGTCTGAACGCGTTTCCGCCGCTTCGGCGGCGGCGTCAGACCAGCAGGCCGAACAGCTGCCGCGACAGCGCGTCGATCAGGTAGAGCACGATCTGCAGGATGAGGATGAGCACCAGCGGCGACAGGTCGACGTTGGCGATCGGCGGCATCACGCGCTGTATCGGCTGCAGGAAGGGGCGGGTCAGCGCGTTCATCATGCTGCCGATCGGATTGCCCGGCGACACCCAGCTCATCACCGCGGAAATGATGAGCACGATGATCAGGAACCACACCGACAGCCGCGCGATTTCGATCACGCCGCGCAGCAGCGCGAGCGGTATCAGACCGTCGGCACCGATGCTGCCGTGCAGCAGCGCGCCGACCAGGATCAGCGCCACCTGGATCAGCCAGGCGACCACCAGCGTCGCCATGTCCAGTCCGAACATCGCCGGTATCACGCGCCGAGCCGGCAGTACCGCCCAGTCGGTGGTCTGGATCACGAAGGCGCCGATCTGGTTGCGGAAGCTCACGCGCGCCCACTGCATGTAGAAGCGGGCCAGCAGCAGCGTGGTGATGAAACTGGCGACGGCGTTGAGGACGAGCAGGGTCAGGTCGGTCAGCATGGGTTCGTGTCGTTGTCGTATCGCGTGAAGACAGTGTTGGCCGGGCGCCGGTTCAGGCGGCGCCGAGCTGGTCGCCCAGTTCCGCGCCGCGCGCGGCAGCGGCGGCCAGCGCACGCACGATGGCGTCGCCGACGGCGTCGGCATTCATCGACTTCAGTGCCGCTTCGGTGGTGCCGCCCTTCGACGTGACGCGCTCGCGCAGCGTGGCCGGCGATTCGGGGCTCTGTGCCGCCAGCGCCGACGCGCCGGTGAAGGTGGCGATGGCCAGCTCGCGCGCCTGATCGGCGGTGAGCCCCAGTGCCTCGCCGCCGCGCACCATCGCCTCGATGAAATAGAACACGTAGGCCGGGCCGCTGCCGGACACCGCGGTGACGGCGTCGATCAGCTTCTCGTCGTCCACCCACACCGTACGGCCCACGGCCGACAGCAGCTCTTCGGCGCGGGCGCGTTCGGCGTCACCGACCGATGCGTCGGCATACAGGCCGGTCACGCCGCGACCGATCAGCGCCGGCGTATTCGGCATTGCACGCACCATGCGCGCCCGCCCGCCGAGCCAGCGACCGATGTCGCTCGCGCGCAGGCCGGCGGCGATGCTGAGTACCGTCTGTCCGTCGATCAGAGGCGCAATGCTGGCGCACACTTCGCGCATCTGCTGCGGCTTCACCGCCAGCACCAGCAGGTCGCAGCCGGCCGCACTGGCGTCCAGCGCCTCGACCGCACGCACACCGAATTCGCGCGCCAGCCGGTCGCGACCGTCGGCCTGGAGTTCGACCACGGCAATGTCGGCAGCGATGGCGCCGCGCTTCAACATGCCGCCGATCAGCGCGCTGGCCATATTGCCGCCGCCGATGAAAGTGATCCGCATCAGACTGCCCCACAGAAAGTTGACCCGCACGTCGGGTCGCAGGGCGCTATGGTAACCGCGCGAGCCGTACGGACGCCGGATGCTCAGCGCACGACGAAGTTCTTCTTCTTTTGCGCGGCCTTGACTGTCGTCAGCAAGAGATTCGCCGGGCGCACACTGCCGACGGTCGGCTGCGGCGTGATGACGCCGCTCCAGCCCCAGGGCACGGTGCAGGCGTAGGCGCCCGTGCGGCCGCTCGCGGTGCAGGTCGCGCCATCGGTTGCGCTCATCGTGACGTTCGCAAGCGGCCTGCCGCCGCGCGAGATGGTGCCCGATACCTGATAGCTGGTGGGCACCGTCGTCGACCGCCATGACGACACCGCCGCGCGGTTGTTGCTCAAGGCCTGGGCGTTGTGTGCGCTGGCCGGATCGGTGACCGGAACGCCACAGGCGAAGCTGCCGCCACAGTCCGTCAGATCCGGGTTGGAGAAGCGACCGATCACCGGCGAGATGTAGCTCATGATGGAGCCGAAGCTTCCGCTTCGGCCGTGACCGAAGGCGTAGGGGTGGCTGCCGCTGCCCCCGCCCTGGCGCGCGACCGTAGCGCGATCGTGCATCAGGCCCATGTTGTGGCCGAGTTCGTGGGTGAAAGTGTAGTCGGTGCAGTAGTAATAGCTGCCGGCCATGTCACGGCCGTCGCTGACCACGGAGTATGCGTAGTTGCCGTAGTAGGCAATGTTGCTGCCGTTGTAGCCGCCGACGTAGCCCACGCCGCAGCTGCCACCCTGTGCCGTCATGTAGAAGGGGCGCACGACGGCGACCAGATCGGCGCCATACTTCTTGCGCAGTGCCGGCACCGTCCTGTAGGCGCCGGTACCGCGCGCCAATGCGGACAGGGTGGTCGAATTGCTGGTGGTGTCGCTGTCATTCACCTGCGCGCTGGCGACGAGGCGCAGACGCATCGGCACACCGCTGTCGACGTAGGCTTGATTGGCCAGCGCGACCAGTTGGGCGATTCGTGTGCCGAATACGCTGCCGTGCTTCTTCTTGAAGCCCGGCGTATAGAGCACCAGCAGATCGATCGTCGTTTCGCTGCCGTTGGCCGCGCTGCCGCTGCCGGCCGTCGTGGTGCCAGTGGTGCCCGCATCCGCCGCGGCCGAGGTGCCGCCCATCGCCGTAACGCCACCGGCTGCTGCAGGTACATCCTCGCCCACGGCGTCGGCATGCTCGGATTCGAATTGCGACAGTCCGGAGCGCACCGGGTCGACCAGCCATTGCGTGCCACCGCTATCTACCAGCATCAGTTCGCCAGAGGGCGTCAGGATGTTGCCGACACTGCCGTTCGGCCCAGACGTGACGATGACGCGGAATTCGCTGCCGTAGTCGGCCAGATGGCCGACCCAGGTCGTGGTGTCGGCATCGCCGGCATCGGTACGGTCGTAGCGAACGCGATAGTCACCGTGCTCTGGGATCGACAGCGTCACGTTCTCGCCCGGCTCAAGTGCTGAAAGCGCGACCAGATTGAAGCTGACCGGATGGGCGACATCAGCCGGCCGACGTGCGGCGCGCGCTTCGGGGCCCTGCGTGCTGTCGTCCGGCGTCACGCTGTCGGCGCTCAGGAACATCGAAGGCAGACCATCCAGCGCAACGGGATTCGCTGCCGCCGACAGATCGGGACCCATCAGTTGAGCGCCGTCCACGTGGCCCAGTACGAAACCGCCGTCTGGAGTGCGGATGACCCCTGCGGCCAGTTCGCCATCGATGCGCAGCCGCACCGCGTATTGCCTGCCGGCGGTGTGGTGACCGATCCACTGCAGGCCGTCGGTGCCACCCAGCGTCGAATCGAACACGACGTCGACATGATTGCCGTCGGGCAGCGCGAACCGGAGCACTTCGCCTGGCTGGGCTGAGCGCAGGCGTGCCACGTCCAGCCGCACGGGCCACATGCCACCCTCGGCTCCGGACGTCGGCAGCGGCTGCATCACCGATACCGCTGTTCCGGCCGCCGGCAGCGCGCGCGGGGAAGCGGCAGCAGGGGCTGCCGACAGCGCGAATGCGCACATCAGTGCGGTGCAGACGGGGGATGCGGCGTGGCGCAGGGCGATCATCGTGAAACTCCGGCTCGGATGTCTGTCGTGTCGTCACCGTCTGGCGCGCCCCGGACCTGCATCGAACAGGAGGGAACTGGCGGCCCCGCCGTCATCCCGCGTGCGCGGATTAGACCGGTGACTTTGCGTCCCCGCCTTTCGGACGGGTTTGCCTTTTTTCAGCTTCGCCGGTGTTAGCGGCAAACCGCCGACGGAGCTTGAATGTGCGCCAGCATGTTTCGTGATGTGAGTCACAAAACATGCTGGCGCACAGTGGGGTTATGCTTTTTCACTGTGATGCATAGAGGACTCATCACATGCAGACCCAGAGCACGACCCCGAGTGCATGCAGTAGATCCGGTGAACTGCCTGGCGACCAGATGCTTTTCGCCATTCGCGACAGCGTGGCGAGCTCCGCTCCATTCGAGCATCTGTACATGCGAGAGGTATTTTCTCCAAGGTTCTATTCAAGGCTTCTGGCCATGATGCCGGCGCGCGACCGTTTCCACGAGCTGCGTCACAAGGATGCGATGCGTGCCGACGGCAGCAGCGCGCGACTGCGCATGTACCTGTATCCGGAACAGCTTTGGCGCTTGCCGGCCGAGCAGCGCGCAATGTGGACGGCCGTATCGCGCACACTGCGTTCGCGGGCGTTGCAGGACGCGTTCAAGCAGAAGTTCCGGCATTCGCTCGAAACCCGCTTCGGCTGTTCCATCGGCCAGCTGGATTTCTATCCGATTCCCATCCTGGTCCGTGACCAGCCGGGCTATCGCATCGGCATTCATGCCGACGTGCCGGCCAAGGCGATCACCGTGCAGTTCTACCTGCCGCGGGACAGCGCGCAGCGCCACCTCGGCACCGTGTTCCACCACGGGAGGAGCGGTCCGGACGCGGAGCGGACGGTGGCCATGGATTTCATGCCGGCCAGCGGCTACGCCTTTGCTGTCGTCGAGAAGGAAAGCTGGCACAGCGTGCGTCAGACCACCGAAGCCGACGGCGAGCGTGTGTCCATCATGCTCACCTACTATGTGCAGGACACGCCCAGGGCCTGGTTCAAGCGCCGCTGGGACCGTTTCCGCAGTTTCTTCGGCGTGGGGCCGAAAGGCTGAGCGGAGATGTGACAGGCCCTCGGGTACTGCCGTGATCGGTGGGAGCTCGCTCGCGATAGCAGCCTGAAGCGGAGTCGGTGCCTGTGATGACCGCCCCGTCGCGGCCAAGGCCGCTCCCACGAGGTTCGCACCCGACCCGTGGCCGGAGCTGGATTCTGTGGGAGGGGTCTTCTGACCCCGACAGCGGCCTGCAGCGAAGCCGGCGGACGGCGACGGCCTTGTCGCGGCCAAGGCCGCGCCCGCAGGGCCGCTCTCACAGAGCAGAGAGGCGGCCCTCCGCCTCACACCTTCTGATAGATCTCCGCGCCCGACTTCACGAACTCGACCGCCTTCACTTCCATGCCCTTGGCCAGCGCCTCGTCCTCGTTGAGGCCCTGCTTGGCGGCGAAGTCGCGCACGTCCTGCGTGATCTTCATCGAACAGAAGTGCGGGCCGCACATCGAGCAGAAGTGCGCCACCTTGGCTGACTCCTTCGGCAGCGTCTCGTCGTGGAAGCTCTTGGCCTTGTCCGGATCGAGGCCGAGGTTGAACTGGTCGTCCCAGCGGAACTCGTAGCGCGCTTTCGACAGCGCGTTATCACGGATCTGCGCGCCCGGGTGACCCTTGGCCAGATCGGCGGCGTGGGCGGCCAGCTTGTAGGTGATGATGCCTTCCTTCACATCGTCCTTGTCCGGCAGCCCCAGATGCTCCTTGGGCGTCACGTAGCAGAGCATGGCCGTGCCGTACCAGCCGATCTGCGCCGCACCGATGCCGCTGGTGATGTGGTCGTAGCCCGGGGCGATGTCGGTGGTCAGCGGGCCCAGCGTGTAGAAGGGCGCTTCCTTGCAGTACTCGAGCTGCAGGTCCATGTTCTCCTTGATCAGGTGCATCGGCACGTGACCCGGCCCTTCGATCATCACCTGCACGTCGTGCTTCCAGGCGATGTCGGTGAGCTCGCCCAGCGTCTTGAGCTCACCCAGCTGCGCGTCGTCGTTCGCGTCGTAGATCGAACCCGGACGCAGACCGTCGCCCAGCGAGAAGGCCACGTCGTAGGCCTTCATGATTTCGCAGATCTCTTCGAAGTGGGTGTAGAGGAAGCTCTCCTTGTGGTGAGCCAGACACCACTTGGCCATGATCGAACCACCACGGCTGACGATGCCGGTCATGCGGTTGGCGGTCATCGGCACGTAGCGCAGCAGCACCCCTGCGTGGATGGTGAAGTAATCCACCCCCTGTTCGGCCTGCTCGATCAGCGTGTCCTTGAAGATGTCCCAGGTGAGCTCTTCCGCCTTGCCGTCGACCTTTTCCAGCGCCTGGTAGATGGGCACGGTGCCGATCGGCACCGGCGAGTTGCGGATGATCCACTCACGCGTCTCGTGAATGTTCTTGCCGGTGGACAGATCCATCACCGTGTCACCACCCCAGCGGATGGCCCAGGTCATCTTGTCGACCTCCTCGTTGATCGAGGAGCCGAGGGCCGAGTTACCGATGTTGGCGTTGATCTTCACCAGGAAGTTGCGGCCGATGATCATCGGCTCGCTTTCCGGGTGATTGATGTTGTTCGGGATGATGGCGCGGCCGCGGGCGACTTCGGAGCGCACGAACTCGGGCGTGATTTCGGCGGGGATCGACGCGCCGAAGCTCTGGCCCGGGTGCTGGCGGGTGAGCAGCTTGGCCATCTTCTCGCCGGTCGGGCCGGTCGCGCGCAGGCTCTCGACGTAGGCGGCGCGGTTCATGTTTTCGCGGATGGCGATGAACTCCATCTCCGGCGTGATGATGCCCTGGCGGGCGTAGTGCATCTGGGTCACGTTGCGGCCGGCCTTGGCACGGCGCGGGTGGCGGTGCAGGTCGGGGAAGCGAAGGTCGTCGAGCGTGCTGTCGGCTGCGCGGATGCGGCCGAATTCGGACGAGAGGTCGGTGAGCTGTTCGGTGTCGCCGCGTTCCTCGATCCAGCGGGCGCGCAGCGCGGGCAGGCCGCGACGGATGTCGATCGAGGCCTTGGGGTCGGTGTAGGGGCCGGAACAGTCGTAGACGAAGACCGGCGGGTTCTTCTCGCCGCCGAAGCCGGTGGGCGTATCGGCCTGGGAGATTTCGCGCATCGGCACGCGGATGTCCGGGCGCGAGCCTTCGATGTGGATCTTGCGCGAGTTGGGCAGCGGCGCGATCGCCGCTTCGTCCACGTGTGCCTGGTCGGCGAGGAAGGTGTGCAGGGGGTCTTTGGCGTTCATGGAAGCTCCTGTGCTTGCAGCGTCGGCGCGGGGAACGCCGGCTTCCATGTCGAGAAGTCGCCCGTTTCCCTACGCCGGCATGATCCGGATCAGGTGTTGAGGGTGTGTCTCAGCCGGCTGCCATGCTTCAGGTCACCGGCACCCCTAACGTGTGCATCGCCACGGTAACCCGCCCGCGACGGCAACGCAAGGCGTGCCGTTCAAGCCAACGGGCCCCTCTGCCGTAGACCGGTCATCGCCCGGATGCGGGCAGAGCCTGAACGAGACCGGACATGACGCAGCTTTCCATCTTCCGACCGACCTTGATCGCGCTGGCGATCGGCTGCGCCTGTGGCGCGGTGCAGGCGGCCGACTGGCACACGATTTCGACCGACCGCGGCAAGAAGATCGAGATCGATCGTGACAGCGTGCTGCGCGCCGAGGGCGGCAAGAAGGTGGCCTGGGGCCGTCTGGTGCTGACCGAGGCCGACGCCGAAAAGACCGGCTACGCGATGGTGCAGGCGCTCAACCGCTACGACTGCCAGAGCCTGCGTTTCGCCACCATCAAGCGCGTCTATCTCGACGCCAACCAGAAGATCCTGCGCGAGGAGCGCACTGGCTCGGACAGCGAGATTTCGTTGCTGCCGGGCACGCTGGACGAAAAGCTGTTCCGCGAAGTGTGTCAGCCGCCGGCCGCCGAAGAACTCCGTCAGGTGGCCGAACAGGCTGGCCGCGCTGCGCGCACCGCCGCCAACGCGGGCGATCTCGGCAAGGTCGAGCGCACCGAAATGGTGAACATCAAGCCCGATCTGCGCGAAGCCGCGGCACAGGCGCGCGAGGAAATGAGCAGCGCGAAGAAGCCTGCAGGCGCTGCGGGCAAGCCGGAGGCGGCGAAGGCTGAGGCCGGCAAGGCCGAGCCGGCAAAGGTGGCCGATGCCGGCGCGAAGAAGCCGGACACCCACGACGCCGCGCCGGCGGCGACCAAGCCGCCGGTGATGCGCAGCGAAATCCCGTTGCCGCCGCCGGCTCCGAAGCCGCGGCCGCGCCCGGTCATGGCCGCCGTGGCGCCGACTGCACATGCTGCGCCGAAGAAGCCGGCGGTTGAGGCTACGCCCGTCGCGCATGCGCACGGCGACATCCACTGGAGCTACGAGGGCGAATTCGGCCCGCAGAACTGGGGCCGGCTGAAGCCGGAATGGACGAAATGCGCGACCGGCCAGACGCAATCGCCGATCGACATCCGCGACGGCATCAAGGTCGATCTGCCGCCGATACAGTTCGACTACCGGACCACCTATTTCACCGTCGTCGACAACGGCCACACGGTGCAGGTGAATGTCGGCGAGGGCAGCACGATCACGCTGGTCGGCAAGCGCTACGAACTGGTGCAGTTCCATTTCCACAAACCGGCGGAAGAGCGCGTCAACGGCAAGACCTATGACATGGTCGCCCACCTGGTGCACAAGGATCTGGACGGCAATCTGGCCGTGGTGGCGGTGCTGCTCGACCGCGGGACCGAACATCCGTTGTTCAATACGCTGTGGGCCTACCTGCCGCTGCAGAAGAACGTCGAGTCGCGCCCGGACGTGAGCATCGATCTGGCGAAACTGCTGCCGGAGAAGCGTGACTACTACACCTATATGGGTTCGCTGACGACGCCGCCCTGCTCGGAAGGCGTGACCTGGCTGGTGATGAAGGAGCCGCTGCAGCTGTCGCCGGAACAGATCGGCATCTTCGGCCACCTGTACCGGAACAATGCGCGGCCGGTGCAGGCGGCCAACAGCCGCCTGATCAAGCAGTCGCGCTGATTCGCAAAGACGCAAAAAAAGGCCATCCCGCGGGATGGCCTTTTTCATTGGCGCGACCCGAGGGGCGCGCCAACCGCGAACCGGACACTCAGTAGCGGTAGTGGTCCGGCTTGTACGGGCCTTCCTTCTGCACGCCGATGTAGCGGGCTTGCGCGTCGGTCAGCTCGGTCAGCTGCGCGTTCAGCTTCTTCAGCTGCAGGCGCGCCACCTTCTCGTCGAGGTGCTTGGGCAGCGTGTAGACGCCGACCGGGTACTTCGAGGTTTCGGTGAACAGCTCGATCTGCGCGATGGTCTGGTTGGCGAAACTCGACGACATCACGTAGGACGGGTGGCCGGTGCCGCAGCCAAGGTTCACCAGGCGACCCTTGGCCAGCAGGATGATGCGCTTGCCGTCGGGGAAGATGACGTGATCGACCTGCGGCTTGATCTCTTCCCACTGGTACTTCTCGACCGAGGCGACGTCGATCTCGTTGTCGAAGTGGCCGATGTTGCAGACGATGGCCTGGTCCTTCATCTTCGCCATGTGATCGTGCGTGATCACGTGGTAGTTGCCGGTGGCGGTGACGAAGATGTCGGCGTGTTCGCAGGCGTAGTCCATCGTGACCACGCGGTAGCCTTCCATCGCCGCCTGCAGCGCGCAGATCGGATCGACCTCGGTCACCCACACCTGGGCCGACAGCGCGCGCAGCGCCTGCGCCGAACCCTTGCCCACGTCGCCGTAGCCGGCGACCACGGCCACCTTGCCGGCCACCATCACGTCGGTCGCGCGCTTGATGCCGTCGACCAGCGATTCGCGGCAGCCATACAGGTTGTCGAACTTGGACTTGGTGACCGAATCATTGACGTTGATGCCGGGGAAGGCGAGGCGGCCTTCCTTGTGCATCTGGTACAGGCGGTGCACGCCGGTCGTCGTTTCTTCGGTCACGCCCTTGATGTGCTTGATGCGCTTGGAGTACCAGTTCGGGTCGCGCGCCAGCGTGGCCTTGATCGCGTTGAACAGGCAGATTTCCTCTTCGCTCGCCGGGTGGTGCAGCGCGGTCGGATCGGTTTCGGCCTTGGTGCCCAGGTGCAGCAGCAGCGTCGCGTCGCCGCCGTCGTCCAGGATCATGTTGCTGTAGCCGCCGTCCGGCCATTCGAAGATGCGGTGGGTGTAGTCCCAGTACTCCTCCAGCGACTCGCCCTTGACCGCGAACACCGGTGTGCCGGCGGCGGCGATCGCGGCGGCGGCGTGGTCCTGGGTCGAGAAGATGTTGCACGAGGCCCAGCGGACTTCGGCGCCGAGCGCCTCCAGCGTCTGGATCAGCACGGCGGTCTGGATGGTCATGTGCAGGCTACCGGTGATGCGGGCGCCGCGCAGCGGCTGCTGCGTCGCGAATTCCTCGCGGATCGCCATCAGGCCGGGCATTTCGGTCTCGGCGATGGCGATTTCCTTGCGTCCCCAGTCGGCCAGCGACAGGTCGGCAATGACGTAATCCTTCAGTTCGGCGGGTGCATTCATTACGGGCTCCTTTTGATGCGGCAGGCGGTGTCTCACCTGCCATCCGCGGCCGGATTGCTGCCCGGGCGGCGGGTTCAGGTGAGCGCCGTTGCAAAAGTGCCCGCGACCGTGACGGTCTGGCGGGGTCCGAGCCTGGGGGCCTTGCGGCACCTTGCAGCGCTCCTCGGAAGCTTTGGATTATAGCGTCGCGTCCCGCGTCTGCCGGGTGAAGTACCCGGTTTCACGTTCAGCGCCCGTTACAGAGTGCGGCAACGGATAATCCGTTCCCGACCTCCGCACGATTTACGGCATCCGACGATGGAACTGGAACCGACGCCACCCCGCTCGCCTCTGGCCGACCTCGCCCGCAACCTGGGCGCCGGTCTGCGCGCTCTGCTGCTGTGGAAGGCCGCGCCAGCACTGCGCGCCGGCGCGGCGGCCTGGATCGCGCTCGAACTGCTGTCGCTGGCGCTCGATTTCGGTTTCGACTTCGCGAGCGCCGGTCCGGATGGCCGGTTCATGGCCGACGCGCTGGCCGGCAAGCTGTTCCACCTGCCCTGGCTCATGCTCGCCGTGTGGGCGGCTGCCCGTCTGGCCGGCCGTCCGGAGGCCTGGCTGCGTGGCGTGGTCGGCATGGCGGCGCTGTGGATCTGGCTGTCGCTGCTGTGGAATGCGCTCGCGCTGCTGCCGGCCGAGGTATGGGCGGAACTGGGCGATGCGGTGACGCTCGTCTGGTGGGCTCCGGCCGCCTGGGGGCTGATCGCCTCGGCCGTGCTGCTGGGCGAGGTGTTCGACGCGAAGCCGGCGCGGCGGCTCGGCATGCTGGCCATCGTCGGCCTGTGCTACCTGCTGCCGACCGCGATGCTGGGCACGCAGATGCCGCTGTGGGTGGCGACGCAGACCGATGACGACGACGCCGAAACGGCGCGCTGGCAGGCCGCCCGCAGCGAAGCGCTGATCTACCGCCAGCCCTTGCTGCTGACCGAAGCGATCGCGCGCGTCGAGCCGGGCGAAGCGGGGCGGCCGGAACTGTTCCTGCTGGCCATCGCCGGTCACGGCGCGCAGGACGTGTTCCTGCGCGAGGTGGACAAGGTCGAACGCCTGTTCGCCGAGCGCTTCGGCACCGGCGGGCGCAGCATCGTGCTGGCCAACAACCCGGCCACCGTGCTCGACCGGCCGCTGGCCACCGTTAGCGCGATGGAAGCCAGCCTGCGCGCGCTCGGCGAGCGGATGAACCGCGAAGAGGATGTGCTGTTCGTGTTCCTGACCTCGCACGGCGCCGAGGACCACCGCTTCGACCTCAGCCTGTGGCCGTGGGAACTGGAACAGCTGACGCCGCAGCGCCTCGGTGCCCTGCTCGACGCGGCCGGCATCCGCCACCGCGTCATCCTGGTGTCGGCCTGCTATTCGGGTGGCTTCGTCGGGCCGCTGGCCGGGCCGGATACGCTGGTCATGTCGGCGGCGCGCGCCGACCGCAGTTCGCACGGCTGTTCGCACGAAGCCGACTGGACCTTCTTCGGTCGCGCCTTCTTCGACGAGGCATTGCGTGAAACACCGTCCTTCACCGAAGCCTTCGCCCGCGCCCGCGCCGCGGTCGGCACGCGGGAAGCGGCGGAGGGGCTGGAGCCGTCGGAGCCGCAGATCGCCGTCGGCGAGGCGATCAAGGCGCGGCTCGATGCGATGGTCGCCGACTGGCCGCGCACGCTGCAGGCGCAGCAGGGTGGTGACGCACTGCGGCCGGCCGACGCCGCGACCGCGTCGTCACCGTGCAGCGCGGCGCGCTGCTGAGCCCGCCGTTCAGACGCCGCTGCTGAACCACCACCAGCCGCCGGCCGCGAACACCGCGATGACGACGGCGATGGCGATGTTCCGCTGCAGCGGATAGCGCTCCAGCTTCACCAGCGGCGTGCGGTAGGAAATGTAGAGGAAGCCGCCACCGAACAGCGCCAGCACGGCCAGCAGCGACCAGCGGTTGCCGGTGCGCGCGGCCAGCCGCAGCAGCGTGCCGCAGACCAGGATGAGCGCGAAGTAGCCGAACAGCGACAGCGGCGTGATGCCGGTGCACGAGCGCCCGCCGCATTCCGGACACACGGCCGGCGCCTTGGCGCGGGCGGTCAGCTTGATCAGACGCGCGATGGTGTCCCGCCCGCAGTGCGGGCAGCGGTTCATGGCTGCCATATCACTTGCCGGCGAGGAAGGCGGCGCGCTGCACCGGGTCGGGGATGTCGCGCGACAGCTCGTCGAGCAGCGCCTGTTCGTCGCTCACCCGCTTCAGCGCGCGGCCGACCAGGATGCGCGCCATCGGCCCGATGCGCCGGGCCAGACGGTGTTCGATGTCAGCGATCAGCGCGTCGTCCAGCGGCCGCGGGCCGAACGCGCTGCTGCGCGAAGTGGTGGTGAGCGGTGCGCTGCGGCGCGAGGCGCTGACCGTGTCGATCGACGCGCTGCGCACCGTCGACGACACGCCGGTGGTGCCGGCGATGTGCCGCTTGGCCTCGATCAGGAAACCGGCGCGCTGCGCGTCGCCCGGAATGTGCGTCGCCAGCTGTTCGATCAGCAGCACCGGGCTGGCCACCTTGGGTCCGATGCGCGTCACCAGCACGCGCGCCATCGGTCCGATGTGGCGGGCGAGCAGCGCTTCGAGCACCGGCGTCAGCGCGTCCTGCGCCAGGCCGGGCTGGGCATCGTCGACGCGGCGGGTGATGCCGCTGCGCGCATCCAGTTCGAACACCTCCTGGCTGCGCGAGGCGATTTCCGCGCGCTGGCCGGTGGCGTGCAGGCCGACCGGCGCGCCGCTGCCCAGCGCCGACACCGTTTCGAAATAGGCGCGCGACACCAGCACCTGACCGGCGCGCGCCAGACTGGCCAGCGTGCGCGCGGCATCGAGGCCGTCGCCGTGCACGTCGAGCGCGCCGGTGCCGGCGCGGGTCACCCGCACCGGACCCAGATTGATGCCCTGGCGCAGGCCGCCGCCCTCGTCGCCGAGATCGAGCGCGCGCAGCCGCTGCGCCACCACGCAGGCGTCCTCGGGCTGGCCGAGCAGGCACAGCGCGGCGCCGTCCTCGGTGTCGTGGATGAGTCGGCTGTCAGCGTCGACCGAGCGCGCGGCGCGCGCCAGTGCGTCGTCCAGCTCAGACTTGCAGGCCAGCCGCTGCGCCGTATCGAGATCGACGCTGCGGTCGATCTGCGCGTACAGCACGCTGCAGACGATGGTGCGCCGCTCTTCCGACGCGCCGCTGGCGCGCACCGCCGGCGCCGGCGGCGTGCCGGACGCAAGCGGGCCGCGCGCCGCCGGCACTGGCATGAACACGCGGCGGAAGTCGGCCACGCTGCGCGGGCGCCGGGTTTCGTGCGGTTCGAGCGCCCAGTCGATGGCGCGCAGCAGCGAAGCGCCGAAGGTGGCTGCGTCGGCGGCCTTGGCGGCCGGCCGCAGCGGATCGTTGTGCACGCGGGCGGCCGATTCGACCGGGCGCTGTCCGGTCACCAGCCAGTACATGACGGCGGCCAGCGAGTAGATGTCGGTCCACGGCCCCTGATTGCCGTGCGAGTGGTACTGCTCGAACGGCGCGAAGCCGGGCGTCACGATGGCGGTCAGCGTGTGCTCGGTGTCGTGATAGCGGCGCGCCGCACCGAAGTCGAGCAGCACCGGCGTGCCGTCGTCGCGGATGCAGATATTGGCCGGTTTGATGTCGCGGTGCAGGAAGCCGCCGTCATGCACCACCTGCAGGCCGTCGAGCAGCGGCTTGACGATGGCCAGCAGTGTCGTGCGGTCGATCGCGTCGTTGCGCTCGCGCACCCACTGGTTCAGCGTGCGCCCCTGCACGTAGTCCATCACCATGTAGGCGGTGCCGTTGGCTTCGAAGAAGCGGCTGACGCGCACGATGTTGGGGTGACGGAAGGTGGCCAGTGCGCGCGATTCGTCGAGGAAACGGCGCAGGCCCTGCTCGAACATCTCGACCGCCGGCCCCGCCCGAGGCAGCACGCGCTGCGCGTCGCCGCGCACCGCGATGTCGGTGGGCAGGAACTCCTTCACCGCGACCTTGCAGTCAAGCAGCGTGTCGTGCGCCAGATAGGTCAGGCCGAAGCCGCCGCCGCCGAGCAGCGATTCGATGCGGTACTCGTTCAGCGCCCAGCCGACCGGCAGCGCTCCGGGGCTGGCGTTGGCCGTCGGCAGAAAGCCGCTGCCGGCCAGCACGTCCGAGTTCACGCTGTCTTCGGTGAACGCCTCGTCGTCGTCGCCGAAAGGAGTGGAGCTCACGCCGCGCTCAGCTATCTATCATGCGCATCGCCGTTTCCAGGCTGCGTCGCATGCGGTTGAAGGAGGCGCCGAGCACCGATACCTCGTCGCGCCCGCCGTCGCCGAATTCCGGCACCGAGAAGTCACCGGTGCTGATGCGGTCGGCGGCGGCCGACATGCGCGCGACCGGGCGGATGATGAGCCACTCCAGCATCAGGTTCAGCGCCACCATGACGAACACGAACACGCCCACCAGCGAGGCCATGAAGGTGGTGAAGGCGCGGTCGGCGTTGCTCACCGGCACCGTCATCGGCACCGACACCACCTGGGCGCCGATGATTTCGTTCAACTTCCAGCCGAAGCCGTTCGCTTCGCCATACACCTTGACCATGCTCGGCGGCGCGGTCGCCGGCGTGTTGTGGCAGGCGAGGCAGGCCGGATTGGTGATCTGGATCGGCCGCGCGATATACATGTGGCGACCGGTCGGCGTGTCGCGCTCGCCGGTCAGCTCCTTCACGTCCATCGCGTTGCGGAAGCTGGCCACCAGGTCGGCTTCCCAGTCCGACGCGCGGTCGCGCGGGTTGGACGGGTTCAGCGTCGCTTCCTTGTAGGCGTATTCCGGGTGGTTCTTGCGCAGCTCGTTCAGCGTTTCGGTCGCCGCGTACGCCGGCACCGTCTGCGGCAGGAACTGCTCGGCCAGCATCGGATCGAGGTGGGGCTTGATCTGGCTCACCGTGTAGGCGCGGATGGCGAGCGCGGTTTCCATCATCAGCCGGGCGTTGCGCTCGACCTCGGCGCGCGCGTTGTCATGCAGCAGCCGGTGCGACAGCGCCGCACAGGCGGCCAGACCGATCGCGAACACGCCGATCAGCACGAGGTTGAATTTGAGTCTGAGTCCCATCGCAGGCACCGGTCAGTTTTTTGCCGCGGCCTCTTGCGGGGCCGCTCTGATTGCGGCCCGATTGTAAGTCATTGACGGGATTGCAAGGAATTGTGTCAGCGCAGGCCGGCGCAGCCTGTCACGCTGCCGGGCTCCGGTTCATCCACCACCAGGCGATGGCGGCGATCGATGCCGCCCACAGCAGCAGGATGAAGATGCCGGCCGCCCAGTTGGCCGGCAGCTTGCCGGCGCGGGCGCGGGCGCGGGCCGCCTCCATCACGTCGGGCGGGATCATGCGCACCGCCAGCCAGATGCCCAGCGGCAGCAGCACCACCTCGTCCAGCATGCCGAGCACCGGGATGAAGTCCGGAATCAGGTCGATCGGGCTGGCCGCGTAGGCGAGCAGGAAGAGCAGCAGGATCTTCGCGCGGCGCGGCGTGCGCGTGTCCTGCGCCGCGACGGCGAGCGCCATCACTTCGAGCTTGATCGCGCGTATGCGCTCTTTCAGTCCGGATCCGGTCATGATGGCCTGCGATTTGTTGTGATCGATTTGCATTCAATCAGACCACAAAAACGCCGTGTCCGTCAGCCTCGCGTTGTCACGCGACGGCCGCGCTCCCGGGACTCAGAGCAGCACGATGTCGAACTGCTCCTGCGAATAGCTCGACTCGGCGTGCAGCGAGATCGGCTTGCCGATGAAGTTGGACAGCATCGCGAGCCCTGCAGGCTACTGAGATAGCTCCGGTTGCTCTCATGGGCGAAAGGATGAGCTCCTGCGTTCAACGCACAACCTACCGCGGCCAGATATCTCATCGGCAATAAGAACGCCACACAGAACGCCACACTTGCTTACGCCAAGCAACTCACTTGACATCTCGCAGCAGTGGTCTAGGTATATAGCATGATGGCTTTACAATTTCTCACATTTTGACGGTGCCCGTGTACCGAGCTCTACTCGAGAGGAGTCACGCGATGAAACGGAAAATCTACGCATCGGTTCTCATGGTGGCACTGACGGTAATCAACAAGAGTTTCGTATATGGAGCTGAGTCCGACGATACCTCAGCAGCGTCAAATATTGCCAACAGGACAACATCGGCATTGGCTACTGACGAAGCGCTACGAGCAGCAATCGAAAACTGCAAGACGGTTGTCAATCGATATGAAAAGCGAGCAAGCGCAGCGGTACAGTTCTCTTTCTGGACAGCAACTACAGGAGCAATTGCGGGACTGCTTGGGTCTGCGCTGTCGGGGCATACGTCTGCCGTTACGACTGCTCTGCTCAGCGGCACCGCAGGTGTTATGAATACCGCCCAACAACAACTTGTGGGCGTTGGGTACGATTATGCGGGGCAACAAAGAACGCGCAATGAAATAATCGACAATACGTCAAAATATCTGAACGATTACATTGCTGCAGGAGGCGATCAGGCCAAAAGAGATGCGGCGATAACGCGAATAATATTCTCTTGCGAGCTATACAAATCCGATGACAAAGGTACAACGGGACAAGGAGGTCAGGAATGAGGGCGCTAAATGCGATTCCTGGCGTGCCGGGACGGAGAGAACGATTTCGAAAGCGCATTCTTAAGCATGCGGTAGTGCTTTTGATGTTTGTGACTTTCAGCCCTGCGAATTCATACGAATTGCACCCAAAGCCATCTGATACGGAAGTGCGGCGAGCAAAAAGCTACGATATATCCTTTAGGTCGCACTTTCCTGTGTTCGATCTCGGGGTTCACCTTTATTCAAGTCCTGTGCATGAGCAATTAAGCGCTCACGCACATGGGTGCGATTTCAATCTTTGCTCAAGAAGCGACGTGTCCGCGGCGATTTTGGCCGGCGTAGTTTGGAATGACGATCCACCGTTCTCTTTCGACGAGTCAAAGAATAGCTACATTTATCGAAACGATCACAAGGCATGCAGAAGAAAAAAAGATAGAGAGGGCAACTTTGTTCCTGTTGGGACAATCAGCTTCTCGTTGGCGCCTGACTGCTGGATTGCCCACTTTAAACACGTTCAAAAAGTCGCCAAAAAGTCCCCTCTTGCATACTCCGGTGGCAAGGGGTCATTGCTAGCAAGAAGTCATTTTGGCGATCTTCAATTTTTACACTCAATGGCCACGAGAAAGGACGAGGCGGCGGAGGAAACACGTGGAAAAATATTAATGTGGGCAGAGCTTATGTGGAGAATTGACGGAAGATCTCCCGATGACTGGAAAGTAAGCCGAGCAGATAGGTTGTCCGCGGTAAAAATCGTCGGAATCAACGATCACTTTCGGCTGGGGGAATCGCGCACCATAGAAGAATTATTTGCATTGGGGCGTCCTTGGTTTAGGAATAATATGGATATCGAAGACATGGCATTTGGCAGTCTTCTTCACATGGTTCAGGATAGCTTTTCTGGGTCTCATGCGATTCGAGAGGGAGAATCAACTGACGACTCCGATATGAATTGTCGAACCAATCCAATCAGGGAATTCCAGACGTATGCAGGTCAAAAATCACATACCCATTCGCTGTATGACCAACGCGAACAAGCGAGAACATCGCTGGAAAAGATCCATATGGCCACTCAAAAACTTATTAACCTGCGATCAGAGAGGGCGAGTTGGGAACAGGTCGAGATCTTTTTGAAAAAATGTGTTTTTCCGCTCTCGAACCAAGTGCAACCAGCCGGCAAGACGGATTTGGCCCCACTGAGAACGGCGCATGAGCAGCATCTTTATTAGCTATTCGCTCTGACTCGTCTCTCGATTTCTATAGCAGCACGATGTCGAACTGTTCCTGCGAATAGCTCGATTCGGCGTGCAGCGAGATCGGCTTGCCGATGAAGTCCGACAGCATGGCCAGCGCCTGCGACTCTTCTTCGAGGAAGAGGTCGACCACCTTGGGGTGGGCCAGGATGCGGAATTCGCGCGCACTGAACTGGCGCGCTTCACGCAGCAGTTCGCGCAGGATGTCGAAGCTCATGGTCTGCGCGGTCTTCACTTCGCCGCGGCCGCCGCAGGTCGGGCAGGGTTCGCACAGCACGTGGGCCAGCGATTCGCGGGTGCGCTTGCGCGTCATTTCGACCAGGCCGAGCGAGGTGAAGCCGCTGACCGAAATCTTCGTGTGATCGCGGCCGAGCGCCTTGTGCAGTTCGGCCAGCACCTGGGCGCGGTGTTCCTCGCTTTCCATGTCGATGAAATCGATCAGGATGATGCCGCCGAGATTGCGCAGGCGCAGGTGGCGGGCGATCTGGTGCGCCGCTTCGAGGTTGGTCTTGAAGATGGTTTCGTCGAAATTGCGCGAGCCGACGAAGCCGCCGGTGTTCACGTCTATCGTCGTCATCGCTTCGGTCTGGTCGAAGATCAGGTAGCCACCGGACTTCAGGTCCACGCGGCGCGCCAGCGCCTTCTCGATTTCCTCCTCGACGCTGTGCAGTTCGAACAGCGGGCGCTCGCCGGTGTAGTGCTCCAGCAGCTTGGTCAGCTGCGGCATGTATTCCTCGGCGAAGCTGCGCAGTTTCACGTAGTTCTCGCGCGAGTCGACCTGGATGCTCTGCGTGTCGGCGCAGGCGAGGTCGCGCAGCACGCGCTGCGCCAGCGTCAGGTCCTCGAACACCAGCGTGGGCGGTTTGGCGGTCTTGGCACGATTGCGGATCTCCTGCCAGGTCTTGCGCAGGTAGGCGATGTCGGCTGCCAGTTCCTCGTCGCTGGCCGACTCGGCCATGGTGCGCACGATATAGCCGCCCGGGTCCTCCAGCGGTAGCAGCGCGTGGATGCGCGCGCGCAGCGCCTCGCGTTCCTCGGTCGATTCGATGCGCTGCGAAATGCCGACGTGGCGGTCCTGCGGCAGATGGACCAGCAGCCGGCCGGCGATGCTGATCTGCGTCGACATGCGTGCGCCCTTGGTGCCTATCGGATCCTTCAGCGCCTGCACCAGCACGCTCTGCCCTTCGGTCAGGATGCGTTCGATCGGCTTCGGCGGCTCGCCGTTCTGCCGCGCTTCCCAGATGTCGGCGACGTGCAGGAAGGCGGTGCGTTCGAGGCCGACGTCGATGAAGGCCGACTGCATGCCGGGCAGCACGCGCACGACGCGCCCGAGATAGATGTTGCCGACGATGCCGCGCGCGCTGCTGCGCTCGATGTGCAGTTCCTGCACCGCGCCCTGCTGCAGCAGGGCGACGCGCGTTTCCTGCGGCGTGAAGTTGATGAGGAACTGGTCGTTCATGATGCGGACCGGAAAGTGGGAAATCGGATCAGATGTCCATGCCGAAGCGGCGCAGCAGCTGCCAGGTTTCGTTCAGCGGCAGGCCGACGATGCCGGTGTAGGACCCTTCGAGGTGTTCGACGAAGGCACCTGCGCGGCCCTGTATGCCGTAGGCACCGGCCTTGTCCATCGGTTCGCCGCTGAGCACATAGCGTTCGATGTCGCGCGGTTCGAGTTTCGCGAAGCGCACGGTTGAAATGGACAGCGCGTGCTCCAGCCGCCGGCCGTCGCTGACGGCGACCGCGGTCAGCACGCGGTGCGTGCTGCCGGACAGGCGGGTGAGCATGGCGGTGGCGTCGGCGGCGTCGGCCGGCTTGCCGAGGATGTCGCCGTCGATCTCGACCGTGGTGTCGGCCGACAGCACCAGCCCGGCCGACATGCGCCGCCAGGCCAGACGCTGTTCGCCGCCCAGCGCCTTGGCACGGGCGACACGCACGACATAGGTTTCGGCGTCCTCGCCGTCGCGCACGTCTTCCGACACGTCGATGTCTTCGCGCGGCAGGCCGCGGAAGGGAAGCATCAGGAAGCTCAGGCCGATCTGGGTGAGCAGTTCACGCCGGCGCGGGCTGCGCGACGCGAGATAGAGGACGGGCGGAACGGTGTTCGAAAGGCTCATTCGCGGTGATAGGGGTGATTTGCTTCAAGGCTCACCGCACGATACAACGCTTCGGTCAGCAGCAGGCGGGCCAGCGCGTGCGGCAGCGTCAGGCTGGACAGGCGGATCAGCTCGTGCGCACGCGATTTCAGCGCCGGTGACAGGCCGTCCGGCCCGCCGATGAGGAGCGCCACGTCGTCGCCCTCGGCGCGCCAGCGGCGCAGCCGCGCGGTCAGTGCGACGGTGCTCAGGTCGTCGCCACGCTCGTCGAGCGCCACGATGCGGGCACGTGGCGGAATCGCCTGTTCGATGCGTGCGCGCTCCGCCTCCATCAGCACCTCGACCGGCTTGCCCTGGGTGCGCGGTTCGGCTTTCACTTCGACGATCTGCATGGCCGAGTCGCGCGGCATGCGGCGGGCGAACTCCTGCACGCCGGCGTCGACCCAGTCGGGCATGCGGTGCCCGACGCAGATCACCAGCAGTTTCAACGCGCCGCCGTTCCGCGTGCGCGGGCTGCAGCCGACTTGTCGGTCGACGGCTTGGCCGAGCCCGACCACAGCTCTTCGAGGTTGTAATAGGCGCGTACCGCCGGCTGCATCACGTGCACGACCAGGTCGCCGAGGTCGACCAGCACCCATTCGCCGGTGTCCTCGCCCTCGACGCTGATTACCGTGCCGCCGGCTTCCTTCACCTTTTCCTGCACGTTGCGCGCCAGTGCGCGTGTCTGCCGGTTGGAGTCGCCGCTGGCGATGACCAGGCGGTCGAACAGCGCGTTGAACTTCGAGGTGTCGATCACCTCGATGTCCTTCGCCTTGATGTCTTCCAGCGCGTCGATGACCAGCGCCTGCAATGCATTGATATCCATGTAAAACCTTCAGTAGAGCCGGTTAAGGCGGATGTATTCGAATACCTGGTCGGGCAGCAGATAGCGGCAGCGCTCGCCGCGCGCCAGCCGCGCCCGGATGTCGGTCGCCGACACCGCCAGCGGCGTCATGTCGAAACGTACGATGGCGCCGGACGGCCGCTCGCGCAAGACCTGCGCATCACGCCCGCCGCGCGCCGCCAGTTCGGCCGCCAGCGCCGGATCCAGCGCCGCGGCATCGACCGCCTGACCGGCGCGGGTCGCCAGGCCGATATGGGCCAGCGCGAACAGATCACGCCAGCGGTGCCAGGTGTGCAGCAGGCTGAATGCGTCGGTGCCCAGAATCAGCACCAGCGGCAGCGCCTCGCCCAGTTCGGCGCGCAGCGCGGTGAGCGTATCCACCGTGTAGCTCGGCCGGCCGGACGCGACTTCGCGGCCGTCGACCTCGAACGCCTCGTTCGATGCCACCGCCGCCTCGACCATGGCCAGCCGGTGCGTCGGCGAAGTCCGCGGCGCCGCGCGGTGCCAGGGCTGACCGGCCGGAATCCAGCGCACGCGACCGAGCTGGAGTGCCTCGCGCGCCTCTTCCGCCAGTCTCAGGTGGCCGACATGCACCGGGTCGAAGGTGCCGCCGAACACGCCGAGCGGCAGCGCTTCACTCATCGGCGGGCTCGGGCGCCGGCGCTTCGTCCGGCGCGAACACCTGGCGGAAGCTCACGTACAGGCTGGCGGCCAGCGTCGGCACCAGCACGAACAGCAGTGCGATGCGCAACAGGAAGCGCAGCGCACTGGCCAGGCTGCCGTCGCCACCGAGCGCCTGCACCACCAGCATCGGCAATCCGACACCGAGCAGCGCCGCGCCGGCGAAATAGACGATGAAGGCGCCGGCGTTGCGCAGCACGGCGACGGCGCCGAAGAACAGCGACTTGCCCAGCGGCATGTTCTGCGTCGCGATCAGATAGGGCGGGAACCACATGATCAGGATGAGCGGCAGCACCAGCGGCAGCAGCTGCATCAGCGTGCGCATGAACAGCTCTTCGTCGGCGTCGGCCGCTGTGCCCTCCGGCATCTGGAAGATGAGCGTGTGGATCAGCACCACCACCAGCGACCCACCGAGGTGCACGAAACCCAGTTGCACCAGCGTGCGCGCGTTCGCCATCAGCCCCTGCTTGAGGCCGGCGGCGTCGATGTCTCGCTTCTCGTCGAGGATGCGGGCACCGTTGAACACGATGACCGACATCACCGGCAGGCACACCGCGACCAGCACTGGCCCGAGCAGCGGCACGATGTTCAGGAACACCATGACCAGCAGATAGGTCATGGTGAGCGCCGTCATCAGCGGCGGGTTGCGGCGGAACAGCGCGAAGCCGCCGCTGATCCACGACCAACCGGCGAGTGCGGGCAAGGTACGCGCCTGCAGGCTCACCGCCATGGCAGTGCGTCACCGGCGCCGATGCGCGCGCGCAGCACGTCGCGGAAGCGGGCCGGATCGTGCGTGTGCACCATCTCGCCGCCGCGCGGCATGTGGAAGTCGTACAGCCGCGACATCCAGAAGCGCAGCGCAGCGCCGCGCAGCATCGCCGGCCAGGCACGGTGCTCGGCGTCGGACAGCGGGCGTTCGGCGTGGTAGGCCTTGATCAATGCGTCGGCCTTGTCCGCCACCAGTTCGCCGGAGGCGTCGGAACACCAGTCGTTCAGCGTCACCGCGAGATCGAACAGCAGGTAGTCGTCGCCGGCGAAATAGAAATCGATGATGCCGCCGATGCGTTCGCCATCCATCAGGCAGTTGTCGCGGAACAGGTCTGCGTGCACGACGCCGAAGGGCAGGTCGCGGCACAGCCCCTGTTCACGGGCTTCGCGCTGGAAGGCGATTTCGGTTTCGAGCAGCGCGCGCTCGTCGTCCGGCAGGAAGCCGAGCAGCTTGGGCGCCGTCTCGAGCCACCAGCCGTAGCCGCGCGGGTTGTCGAAGCGGCGGCCGTAGCTCTGGCCGGCCACGTGCATGGTGGCCAGCATGCCGCCGATGGCGGCGCAGTGCGCCGCGCCCGGTTCCATCTGCGAGCGGCCGGCAAGCCGGGTGGCCAGCATGGCCGGCTTGCCGTGGATCGTGCCGAGGTATTCGTTGTCACGGTCGGCGATCGGCGCCGGACAGGGAATGCCGTGGCGTGCCAGATGCGCCATCAGATGCACGTAGAACGGAAGTTCGGTGCGCGTCAGCTTCTCGAACACCGTCAGCACGTAACGACCGTGCGAGGTGTCGACGAAGTAATTGGTGTTTTCGATGCCGGCCGGAATTCCCTCCAGCGACACCAGATGGCCGATGGAGTAATTCTTCAGCCAGTCGCGCAGCTCATCTGCGGTGACGGTGGTGAAGACGGACACGAGTCAGAACGGATGGTTGGGCACGCGCCGGCGGCGCGCGCGGGTCAGTCGAACGAGAAGATCACCCACTTCGGCACGCGCAGGCCCGAATCGAGATCGTCATAGCGCGTCATCGCGCCGGAGCCGTTCTCGTCCATCAGGTAGTAGGGCACGCCGTGACGCGGCGTCACCTTGATCATGTAGAGCTTGCCGTTCACACGGTGCTCTTCCACCGTTTCCTCACCGCGCTGGATGATGGTGATCTGCGGCTCGACGGCCACTTCGCCTTCCAGCGGCTCGGGCGGCGGCGGCGGTTCGGGAATCGGCTGCAGGTCAGGCGGACGACCGGCCTGGGCATACACCGCAGGCGCCACACTGCCCAGCGCGGCTGCGAAAACTGCTGCAAAAAGTAGCGGACGCATCGAAAATCCTTCGTAATTCCGGCAGTTTAACAGAGGCAGGGCGGGGGGCAGCGAGGCGGGGGCTAGAGGCTAGGGGTCAGGGGCGAGCGAACAGGCGCGGCGGTCGCCGCGCGAGATTTTCGCTAGCCCCTAGTCTCCAGCCCCTAGCCCCTGCTCCTCAAAGATTCAACATCGCCTCGTGTTCCTCAGGCAGCGGCATGAAGCTGCGGTTCTCGTAATGCCGGAATATCGCGTCCACGATCTGCGCCGGGTCGTCGATGATCTGCACCAGGTCCATGTCTTCCGGCGAAATCATGCCTTCGGCCACCAGCGTGTTGCGGAACCAGTCGATCAGGCCGGCCCAGAACGGCGTATGCACGAGGATGACCGGAATGCTGCGGCTCTTGCGCGTCTGGATCAGCGTCAGTGCTTCCATCAGCTCGTCCACCGTGCCGAAACCGCCGGGCATCACGACGTAGGCGGCGGCGAAGCGCACGAACATGTACTTGCGGGCGAAGAAGTGCTCGAAGGAATGCGAAATGTCCTGGTAGACGTTCGCGTGCTGTTCCATCGGCAACTGGATGTTCAGGCCCACGCTCGGCGACTTGCCGTGGAAGGCGCCCTTGTTGGCCGCTTCCATGATGCCCGGGCCGCCGCCTGAGATGACCGAAAAACCGGCGTCCGACAGCTCGCGCGCGACGCGTTCGGTGAGTTGGTAGTAGGGGTGGTCGACCGGCGTGCGGGCGCTGCCGAAGATGCTGACCGCCGGCCGGATCTGTTGCAGCCGCTCGGTCGCCTCGACGAATTCGGCCATGATGCCGAACACGCGCCAGGCCTCGCGTGCGCTGCTGGTACGTGCCGCTTCGCCCGGGTCGATCATGCCCGGCAGTTTGTCTTTTGCGCTCATGGGGAAAAGTATCCGGTGATTGTGACGGCCGGGAGCGGGTGCGGCGATAATCGCGGGCCGACTGAATGTCCCCACGCGGAATCCGCCATGCCCACGCTGCTGCTCGTCGATGGATCGTCCTACCTTTACCGCGCCTTCCATGCGATGCCGGATCTGCGCAACGCACAGGGCGAGCCGACCGGCGCGCTGCGCGGTGTCATCAACATGCTAAGGCGGCTGGCAAGCGACTACAAGGCGGACTATCGCGCTGTCGTGTTCGACGCCAAGGGCCCGACCTTCCGCGACGACTGGTATCCGGACTACAAGAGCCACCGGCCGCCGATGCCGGAAGACCTGGCGGCGCAGATCGCGCCCATCCACGAGGCGGTACGCGCGCTCGGCTGGCCGCTGCTGATGGTCGAGGGCGTGGAGGCCGACGACGTGATCGGCACGCTGGCCGCGCAGGCGACCGAGCGCGGCATCGACTGCGTCGTATCGACCGGCGACAAGGACCTCGCCCAGCTGGTGAACAAGCACGTGACGCTGGTGAACACGATGAGCGAGGAAAAGCTGGACGAGGCCGGCGTGCTGGCCAAGTTCGGCGTGCCGCCGTCGGCCATCGTCGACTACCTCGCACTGATCGGGGACAGCGTGGACAACGTGCCGGGCGTGGACAAATGCGGCCCGAAGACCGCCGTGAAGTGGCTGCAGCAGTACGGCGGCACGCTGGATTCCGTCGTCGCCAACGCGGCCGACATCGGCGGCAAGGTGGGCGAGAACCTGCGCGCCCACCTCGACTTCCTGCCGCTGGCGCGCAAGCTGCTGACGGTGAAGTGCGACGTCGAACTGCCGCAGCCGCTGGAATCGCTGACCTCGGACGGCGAGAACGCTGAGGCGCTGCGCCCGCTCTACGAGCGCTACGGTTTCAAGGGCCTGCTCGACGATCTGGCCAAGGGCCCGCGCAAGACGGTGAACGCACCGGCGCCGGCCGAGGACGCCGCGCCGTCGACCGCACCCGAAGGCAGCCACCGCGCCGACTACGAAACCCTGCTCGACTGGGCGGCCTTCGATCGCTGGCACGCGAAGCTGATGGCGGCGCGGGTGGTGTCGCTGGACACCGAAACCACCAGCCTGGAGCCGATGGAAGCGCAGCTGGTCGGCATGAGCTTCGCGCTGGAACCCGGCGTGGCCGCCTACCTGCCGCTGGCCCACGTCTATCCCGACGCACCGGCTCAGCTGCCGCGCGACGAGGTGCTGGCGAAGCTCAAGCCCTGGCTGGAATCGGCGACGCACGGCAAGCTCGGCCAGAACCTGAAGTACGACCGCCACGTGTTCGCCAACCACGGCATCCGGCTGGCCGGCGTGGTCGATGACACGCTGCTCGAAAGCTATGTGCTGGAGGCCGACCGCAACCACAACCTCGACACCCTGGTCACCCGCCACCTCGGCCTCAAGGTGATCAGCTACGACGAGGTGACCGGCAAGGGCGCGGCGCGCATCGGTTTCGAGCAGGTGGCGATCGATCGCGCCGCCGCCTATGCCGCCGAGGACGCAGACGTGACGCTGCGCGTGCACGAAGTGCTGGCGCCACGCGTCCAGGCCGACAGCAAGCTCGCATATATATATCGCGACATCGAACTGCCGGTGTCCGACATCCTGTTCCGCATGGAGCGCACCGGCGTGCTGCTCGACAGCGCCTCGCTGGCCGCGCAAAGCAACGAGCTGGGCCAGAAGATGCTGGAACTGGAACAGCGCGCGCACACCGCCGCCAAGCAGCCGTTCAACATCAATTCGCCGAAGCAGCTGGCGGAAATCCTGTTCGAGCGGGAGAAGCTGCCGGTGATCAAGAAGACGCCGTCCGGCACGCCGTCCACCGACGAGGAGGTGCTGTCGCAGCTGGCGCTGGACTACCCGTTGCCGGCGCTCATCCTCGAATACCGCGGCATGGCCAAGCTGAAGGGCACCTACACCGACAAGCTGCCGCGCATGGTGCGCGCCGACACCGGCCGCGTGCACACCAGCTTCGGTCAGGCGGTGGCGGTGACCGGCCGGCTGTCCTCGGTCGATCCCAATCTGCAGAACATTCCGGTGCGCACCGCCGAAGGCCGGCGCATCCGCTCCGCCTTCATCGCGCCGCCGGGCCACGTGCTGGTCAGCGCCGACTATTCGCAGATCGAACTGCGCATCATGGCCCACCTGTCGCAGGACGCCCGCCTGCTGCAGGCCTTCGCCGACGGCGAGGACGTGCACCGCGCCACCGCGTCGGAAGTGTTCGGCGTGCCGCCGGACGAGGTGAGCAGCGAACAGCGCCGCTACGCCAAGGTGATCAATTTCGGCCTGATCTACGGCATGAGCGCGCACGGCCTGGCGAAGAATCTGGACATCGAGCGCAGTGCGGCACAGAGCTGGATAGACCGCTACTTCGCGCAGTACCCGGGCGTCGCCCGCTACATGGACGAAACGCGCGCGCTGGCGCGCGAGCAGGGCTATGTCGAAACCGTGTTCGGGCGCCGGTTGCAGCTGCCGGACATCCGCGCCCAGCAGGTCGGCCGTCGTCAGGGCGCCGAGCGCGCCGCGATCAACGCGCCGATGCAGGGCACTGCGGCCGACCTGATCAAGCTGGCGATGATCGCGGTCGACGGCTGGCTCACCGCCGAAGGCCTGAAGACGCGGCTCATTCTGCAGGTGCACGACGAACTGGTGCTCGAAGTGCCGGAGGCCGAACTGGCCCTCGTACGCGAGCGTGTGCCGGCGCTGATGGAAGGTGTGGCGCAGTTGTCGGTGCCGCTGAAGGTCGAAGCCGGCGTCGGTCGCAACTGGGACGAGGCGCACTGAGCACCTGCGGCGTGGCGGGCATCTTGCCCGCGCGGCGCTCCCTATCATGGATGCACGCGCACGTTCGATGCGCCGGCGAGCTGGTCCGCCCGGTTCGCCGCAATCCAGCCGAGGAGAACCGCCATGACTTCCCTGTATTCGGACCATCATCGCGCACTGCAACAGGCCTACGGCACCACCGGTCTGGCGGAGATGCTCGACACCGGCTGGGTGCATGAGCAGATCTCGGATGCCGAGCGGGACTTCATCGCGTCGCGCGACATGTTCTTCCTGTCGACGGTCGATCCCGACGGCAACCCCACGGTGTCCTACAAGGGCGGCCCGACCGGTTTCGTCAAGGTGCTCGACGCGCAGACGCTGGTGTTTCCGGGCTACGACGGGAACGGCATGTTCTACTCGCTGGGCAATATCGTCGGCCAGTCGCGTGTCGGCCTGCTGTTCATCGATTTCGAGAACCCGCACCGCGTGCGCGTGCAGGGCGTCGCCGAATTCCTGGCCGAGCACCCGCTGCTGGCCGACTATGACGAAGCCAAGTACCTGGTGCGCGTGACGGTCAGCAAGATCTGGGTGAATTGTCCGCGCTACGTGCACCGGTACCGCAAGCTCGAACAGTCGAAATACGTGCCGAAGGCGGAGTGCGTGACGCCGCTCGCGTCGTGGAAACGGCTGGACATGGTGCAGGACGTGCTGCCGGAACACGAACGCCGGCAGGCGATGCAGGAAGGTCTGATGGATCTTGCCACCTACGAGGCGAAGGTGGCGCGCGGCGACGGCTGACGCTGCCGGTCTTGAATTCGGGGCAGCGGCGTGCACAATGCCGGGCTTCGCCCTGGAATCCCCCGCAATGTACGCCCCGACGGCCGGCACCGATGCCCGCTTACGCGCCGACCGACGCGACGACACGTCGCGCCTCGCGGCGTTCGACACGCTGAAGGCGGTCGCGTCGCAGCTTATCGTGCTGCATCACCTGGTCGCCTACGGTCCGCTGGCCGATGCCTTCCGCAGCCGCTTCCCCAAGCTGGCCGACTGGCTCTACTACGACGGGCGGCTGGCGGTGCAGGTGTTCTTCGTCATCGGCGGCTTCCTCGCCGCCCGCGCGCTGGCGCCGGCGCTGCAGCCGCGACCGCTGTCGCTGCCGGCGGTGCTGTGGAAGCGCTATCGCCGGCTGGCGCTGCCCTGCATGGCAGCCGTGCTGATCAGCGTCGCCTGCGCGGCGATCGCGCGCGCGCTGATCGACGATCCCAGCCTCCCCGCCGAGCCCTCGGTCGGTCAGCTGCTCGCGCACGCACTGCTGCTGCAGGACATCGTCGGCGTCGAGGCGCTGTCGGCCGGTGTCTGGTACGTGGCGATCGACTTCCAGCTGTACGCGATGGCGGCGCTGCTGGTCTGGCTGGCCTCGCGCACCGGCCCGCTAAGGGCTACCGCGGTGCTCGCCGCGATCACCGCCGGTGTCGCGGCCGCGTCGCTGTTCGTGATCAATCGCGACACCGGTTGGGACGTCGCCGGTCCTTACTATTTCGGTGTCTATGCTCTGGGGGCTGCCGTCTGCTGGCTGTCCAGACCAGGCCGCTCGCTGCTGTGGGGCGTGGCGGTTGCCGCCGCCGTGCTGCTGGCGCTGACACTCGAACACCGCGAACGCGTCGCCTTCGCCGGCTGCGTGGCGCTGCTGTTGTGGGGCGGGCTGCGCAGCGGGCTCCTGGCGCGCTGGCCGGACATTCCGGCGCTCGCCTTCCTCGGCCGGATTTCGTTTTCAGTTTTCCTGATCCACTACCCGGTGGCCATGCTGGTGAACGCCGTCGTCACCCGTCTGTGGGGCGCTACGCCGGACACCGCGCCAGCGGCGCTTGCCTTCGCGTGGGCGGCCAGCGTGGCGGCCGGTGCGCTGTTCCATCGCCAGGTCGAACAGCGCTGCGCCGGATGAACCGCCGCCGCGCCGCCGCTGTCTTCGTTTCGGCGCGGCGCCGGGGCAACACTGCGCAGCCCGGCCGTGCGCTGCCATGCTTCGCCTCCGTGCCCACTTCGATATGGATTTCATGACCGCCGCCGCCCCGGAACACGATGACGTCGTTTTCGACGGTCGCCCGCTCGACATCGAGGCGATCGCCGCGATCGCCGAGGGCGGGCGACGCGCCGTGCTGTCGACCGAGACAGCCTTCCGCGCCCGCATCGACGCCGGCGCCCGCGTCGTGCTGCAGCTGCTCGCCGACGACGGCGTGATCTACGGCGTCACCACCGGCTACGGCGAGTCGTGCACGGTGGCGGTGCCCGCCGCGCAGGTGGCGGAGCTGCCTCAGCACCTCTACACCTATCACGGCGTCGGCATGGGGCGCCTGCTGGAGGCCGACGAGACACGCGCGGTGCTGGCCGCGCGGCTGGCCTCGCTGTGCCAGGGCATGTCCGGTGTGCGCTACGAACTGCTGCAGCATCTGGCGGCGCTGCTGGAGCACGACATCCTGCCCTGCATTCCGGCCGAAGGCTCGGTCGGCGCCAGCGGCGACCTGACGCCGCTGTCCTACGTCGCCGCCGCGCTGTGCGGCGAGCGCGACGTGCGGTGGCGCGGGCGGCGCATGCCGGCGCGCGAGGCGCTGGCCGCAGCCGGCATCCAGCCCCTGTCGCTGCAACCGAAGGAGGGGCTGGCCATCATGAACGGCACCGCCGTCATGACCGCGCTGGCCTGTCTCGCCTGGCAGCGGGCGCAGCGCTGCAGCCGGGTCGCCACCCGCCTGACCGCGCTGAACGTGTTCGCGACCGCCGGCAATCCGCATCACTTCGACGCGCTGCTGTTCGCCGCCAAGCCTCACCCCGGACCGCAGGCAGTGGCCCGCCGGCTGCGTCGCGACCTCGCCTGCGACGCTGGCGCGGCACGCAATCCGGCACGGCTGCAGGACCGCTATTCCCTGCGCTGCGCGCCGCACGTGATCGGCGTGCTCGAAGACGCGCTGCCCTTCACGCGGACGCTGATCGAGAACGAACTGAACAGCGCCAACGACAATCCGCTGATCGACCCGGACAGCGGGCGCGTGCTGCATGGTGGACATTTCTACGGCGGTCACGTCGCGTTCGCGATGGACAGCCTGAAGACCGCGGTCGCCAATGTGCTCGACCTGCTGGACCGCCAGCTCGCGCTGCTGGTGGACAGCCGTTTCAGCCAAGGCCTGCCGGACAACCTGAGCGCCGCAACCGGCGAACGCGGCGCACTGAACCACGGCCTGAAAGCGCTGCAGATCGCCGTGTCGGCGTGGACCGCCGAGGCGCTGAAGACCACCCTGCCGGCGTCGGTGTTCTCGCGCTCGACCGAATGCCACAACCAGGACAAGGTGAGCATGGGCACGATCGCCGCGCGCGACTGCCTGCGCGTGCTCGAACTGGGCGAACAGGTGCTGGCGGCGATGCTGGTGTCGGCGCGGCAGGCGGTCGCGTTGCGCGGCCGCATCGACGCTGGTGCGCTGCCGCCGGTGCTGGCGCACACCCAGTCGTGGCTCGAGTCCCGCATTCCGCTGGTGGTCGAGGACCGCGCGCTGGACCATGAACTGACCCGGCTGGTGGGCGTGCTGCGCGCAGGCAGCGCAGGCGACGTGCTGGAGTCGGACGGATGAGCGCCCCTTGGCACGCCGACGGTCCGGCGCTGGAACGCGTGCTGGCCGACCTGATCGCCGACGAGGTGCGACGGCTGCGGCCCGGTGGCTCGCCCTTGCCGCCGCCGCCGTGGCCGGCTTCGATGGCGTTCGACGACAGCGGTTTCGGACTGGATTCACTGGAGCGCTACACGCTGGCCGCCGCCATCGCCGAACTGCTGCAGCTGCACGACAGCACGGTGATCGACGCGCTGCCGGCGGCAAGTACTTTCGGCGAGTACTGCGCGCTGGCCCGCGAAGGGCTGGCGCAGGACGGCCGCCGCCTGACCTTCCGCACGTCAGGCAGCACCGGCACGCCGAAGGCCTGCACACACGCGCTGGCCATGCTGGAAGAGGAGGCCGATGCGCTGGCCGCCCGCATCGGGCCGCGCCGGCGGGTGCTGGTCGCGGTGCCGGTCCATCACATCTATGGCTTCATCTTCGGCGTCCTGCTGCCGCCCCGTCTGGGTACATGCGATGTCGTCGATGTGCGGCCGCTGCCGCCGCAGGCGCTGGCCGCCCGGCTGCAGCCGGGCGACCTGCTGGTGAGTCACCCGGCGCACTGGTCGCTGCTCGCCCGCTTCGGTCCACAGCTGCCGGCCGACATCATCGGTACCAGCTCCACCGCGCCCTGCCCGGATGCGCTGGCCGACGCGCTGGTTGCGCAGGGGTTGGCGCGATTGCTGCAGATCTACGGCAGTTCGGAGACGGCCGGCATCGGCTGGCGCGACACCGCCGGCGCGCCCTACACGCTGATGCCGCACTGGCGCCGCGCGGTGGCCGACGACGCGGCACTGGTGCGCCCGACGGCGGACGGTGGCGAGTGTCGAGCTGCATTGCAGGACGTGATCGAGTGGTTGCCCGACGGGCGGTTCCGGCTGGCCGGACGGCGCGACGAAGCGGTGCAGGTGGCTGGCGTGAACGTGTTTCCGGCGCGGGTGCGCGACGTGCTTCTCGAGCACCCGCAGGTCGAGGCGTGCGCGGTGCGCCTGATGTCGCCGGCCGAAGGCGAGCGGCTGAAGGCCTTCGTCGTGCCGAGCGCCGGCATCCCCGCGTCAGCACTGTTGCCGCAGCTCGAAGCGTGGGTAAGGGAACGTCTGTCGGCGCCCGAATGTCCACGCGCCTGGTCGTTCGGCGACCGGTTGCCGCTAGACGCCCGCGGCAAGTCCGCCGACTGGCCGATCTCGCCCTGAGCGCCTTCTCAAGTTCGCGGGCGCATGTCCCGATAACTGCTTCGTCATCCGGAGTGTCCACTGCCTCCGCCTTGCCATCCGGCGCACCTCAGGGTGTCCGTTGATACCGACCCAGGGAGCCCCATGAACACGGAACAGACCATCGCTTATTCCGACGCCGCACTGTTTGACTATCTCGACCGCGCCAGCGACGCCGAACTCGACAGCCTCGACTTCGGCGTCATCGCCATGGACGACGCGACCCAGGTCCGGCGTTACAACCGCTTCGAATCGGCCGCCGCCGGCCTGTCGCCCGATCGGGTGATCGGGCACGCGCTGTTCACCGTGGTGGCGCCGTGCATGAACAACTTCATGGTTGCCCAGCGCTTCGAGGACGCGCAGCAGGACGGCAGCGTGCTCGACGACACCATCGACTACGTGCTTACGCTGCGCATGCGCCCGGTCAAGGTGAAGCTCAGATTGCTCGCCCGACCCGGCAGCAGCTTGCGCTATGTGCTGGTCCACCGTCAGACCTGAGCCGGAGCAGGCATGAGCGCACCGGTCGAAGAGGAATACGAAGCGCTGTTGCAGTTCATGTACATGGCGCCGATAGGCCTTGTACAGACGCTGGCGGACGGCGAGATCACGATGATCAATCCGCTGTGCGCGCAGCTGCTGATGCCGCTCTCCCCGGACGGCCAGCTGGCCAATCTGTTCACCGCGCTGGAAGCCGTGGTGCCTGACCTGCGACAGCGGGTGCAGGATTTCCCGGACGCGCACGGTACGGTGTGCGACGCGCTGCAGGTGCCGATCGCGACCGGTCAGCCCGGTCGTCGGCAGAGCCAGGTGCTGGCGCTGACGCTGCTGAAGCTCGACGCCGAGCGGCTGATGGCCGTCATTTCCGATGTCACGCAGTCGGTCCGCCGGGACCGCGAACTGCGCCAGAGCCAGGCCTGGATCAACACGCTGGCGATCGGCCTGACCGACTACGCCCTGGTGTCGCTCGACCACCGCGGCTGCGTGCAGGACTGGAACCCGAGCATCGCCCGCATCACCGGCTTCACCGAGGAGCAGGTGAGCGGCCGCAGCCTGTCGATGTTCTACCCTGAAGACGCGATTTCCGAACAGCGCGTGCTCGACCGGCTGCACGAGGCCGACCGCACCGGCTGGAGCCTGGACGAAGGATGGTGCGTGCGCGCCGACGCCGGTCGCTATTGGGGCAGCTGCCTGATCGCGCCACTGCATGACCGCGATGGCGAGCTGTCCGACGAACGTGCCTACAGCCTCATCATCCGCGACGTGTCCGACCGGCGCGAGGCGGCGGAAGCGCTGCTGAAGGCGGTGTCCTGCGATCACCTGACCGGCCTGCTGAACCGCCGCGCCTTCGTCGAGGCGGTCGAGCTGGAGATGCAGCGCTGGGCGCGCTTTCCGCGGCCGCTGTCGCTGGTGATGATCGATGCCGACCACTTCAAGCGGATCAACGACCAGTACGGTCACGCCGCCGGCGACGCCGTGCTGCGTCATCTCGCCGCCGGCATGACCGCGACCTTCCGTGCGATGGACGTGCTGGCGCGCTTCGGTGGCGAGGAATTCGTCGTGCTGTTGCCGGACACCACGCTGGAGGGTGCTGCGGTCGTTGCCCAGCGCCTGTGCCAGCTGCTTGCGACGCAGGCGGTGGAGGTCGGCGGCCAGGCCGTGCGCTACACCGTCAGCGCCGGCGTCGCGGCGATGGACGCCGACGTGAGCGATTTCGACGCGCTGATGCAGCGTGCCGACGAGGCGCTGTATGCGGCCAAGGCGGCAGGACGCAATCGGGTCGAGCGCTGGCAGCCCGCGCCGCAGTCGGTGGCCGCCCGATGAAGCCGGACAGCGACCCAGAGGTTCTGCAGCCGCCCGCCTACGAGGCGCTGATCCAGTTCCTCTATCAGGCGCCGATCGGCCTGCTGCAGGTGCGGCCCGACGGCACGGTGACCATGCTGAATCCACGTTCGGCGCAGTTGCTGATGCCGCTGGCGCGGCAGGGCAATCTGGACAATCTGTTCGAGGTGCTGGCCGAGGTGGCGCCGGATCTGCGCGCCATGGCTGACGCTGCGGTCGAGCCGGGTGCGCTGGTGTGCGAGGGGCTGCGCATGCCGGTGCGCTCGACCGCCGGCGGCAGGCGCGTGCTCGGCATCAGTCTTCTCCGGCTCGACCCCAACACCATCATGGGCTGCGTCAACGATGTGACGCACGAGGTCGAGCTGGAACAGCAGCGCCTGGCGTCGCGTATGCGCGACGCCTCGCGCACCGACAGCCTGACGCTGATGCCCAACCGCTCCGCCGTGCTGGAGCGGATACAGCAGGCGCTGGCGCGCCCCGATGCCGGCGGAGCGCCCACCTTTGCCGTGCTGTTCATCAACTGCGACCGCTTCAATCGCGTCAATCTGACGCTCGGGCAGGCAGGTGGCGACCGGCTGCTGCGCATGGTGGCCGAGCGGCTGAATGGCACCGTGCGTCAGCGCGATGCCGTCGGCCCTGCGCAGGAGCCGCTGCACACGACGGCCCGCCTCGGCGGTGACGAATTCGTCGTGCTGCTCGACGGCCTGCGTGGGAGCGAGGACGTGCACAGCATCGCGCAGCGGCTGATCGACACGCTGTCCCGCCCCTATCTGATCGATGACGTCGAGGTGCACATTTCCGCCAGCATCGGCGTCGTCGCCGGTGTTCATGCCGCCGCCGAGGCGAACGCCGTGCTGCAGGACGCGAGCCTCGCCATGCAGGAGGCGAAGCGTGCCGGCGGCGGGCGCCACGTGCTGTTCACGCCGTCGATCAAGGACATCGCGACCCGTCGCGGCGCACTCGAACTGGAACTGCGGCGGGCGCTCGAACAGGGCGAACTGTTCGTCGTCTACCAGCCCATCGTCGAGCTGGCCGACGGTCGCGTCGCCGGCTTCGAGGCGCTGGTCCGCTGGCAGCATCCGCAGCGCGGTCTGGTATCTCCGGTCGAATTCATCGAAATTGCTGAGGAGTGCGGCCTCATCGGCGCCGTCGGCGAGTTCGTGCTCGATTCGGCCTGCCGGCAGCTGGCTGCCTGGCAGCGCTGTTTCGGCGCACAGGCGCCCGGAATGATTTCGGTCAATCTGTCGCGCGCACAGTTGCAGGACGCCGCGATCGCCGCCCAGGTCGCGCGCGTGCTCGAATCGAGCCGTCTGCCGGCGCAGGCACTGCAGCTGGAGGTGACGGAGAGCATGGCGGCCCAGGGCGACGACATCCGCGCCCGCCTGCTCGAACTGAAGGCGCTCGGCCTCGCGCTCGCGCTGGACGATTTCGGCACCGGTTATTCCTCGCTGGCCTGTCTCGGCCAGCTGCCGATCGACACGGTCAAGATCGATCGCTCCTTTGTCGCCGACGCGGAGAGCAATCTGCACAAGCGGGTACTGATAGAAGCCACCGTGCGCGTTGCCCGCAGCCTCGGCATGAGCACGACCGCCGAAGGCATCGAAACCGAAGGCCAGGCGGCGCTGCTGGCGACGCTGGACTGCAACAAGGGTCAGGGCTATCTGTGGTCGCGCCCGCTGGCCGCGAACGACGCCACGCAATGGCTCGCGGAACGCATCGGGGCGACCGACCTGCTGTCGGACCAACCCCATCCTTCCGCCGCGCCCTTGCGCGCCGCCGCCGGCTTCCCGGGCTGACGGCTGCTTCGTCCTGTCACTGCGGCGCGCTTCGCCCCCTAACAGCGACCGGCGCACATTAGCCGGTCGGCTGGCCGCCAAGCTTCAGCACGGCGCGATCCCGTCCTCCGTGCTTCGCCTCGTAAAGTGCCCGGTCGGCACGCAGGAAGGCCGATTCGAAACTGTCGTCGCCGGCACCGAGCACGGTCGCACCGATGCTCACGGTGATGTTCAGCGTATGGCCGTCGTGTTCGATCCGGCGCTCGCGTACCGCCTGCAGCAGTCGCTCGCCGACCTCGTGCGCGCCGGTGGCATCGGTTTCCGGCAGCACGATGCCGAACTCCTCGCCGCCGAGACGGCCGAGCACGTCGCTGGTGCGCAGCGCCTGTGCGAGCGTGAGCGCGAGCGCCTTCAGCACGGCGTCGCCGGTCGGGTGGCCGAACACGTCGTTCACCTTCTTGAAGTGGTCGGCGTCGATCACCATCAGGCTCAGCGGCCGCCCGTGGCGCAACGCGACCGATATCAGCCGCTCGCTTTCTGCGGTGAAGGCGCGGCGATTGAGCACGCCGGTCAGACCGTCGGTCGACGCCTGTCGCTGCAGTTCGCGCTCCATGACCTTGCGTTCGCTGATATCGCGAATGATGCCGACGTGGACGCTCTGCGGACCTTCGCCTGCGCTGCCGACGGTAACGTCGATCGGGAATTCGTGGCCGTCCTTGTGACGGCCCGTCACCTCGCGCCCCCGGTTCATCGCGCGCGCGTCGACCGATGCATTCGCCGCCTGCACATGCTGGCGGTGCGCCGGCGCCTGGGCGGGCGGCATCAGCATGTCGAGACGACGCCCCGCGACCTCCTCTGCGCGATAGCCGAACAAGGCTTCGGCCGCGCGATTGAACTCGACGATGCAGCTGTTGCTGTCGATCACGACGACGGCATCACGTGCCGTGTTCATGAAGGTCCGAGCGCGATCTTCGCTGCGTCGCAGCTGATCCGTGCGGCGGGCGACGCGGTTCTCCAGTTCCTGGTTTGCATCGGCCAGTTGCTGCAGCGCCAGTCGGCGGCGCCGGAACTGACGGAAGGCGAACCAGGCCAGCCCCGCGAACGCGAGGTTGCTCGCTGCCGCCAGCGTGACGTAACTGCCCAGATTGCGCCGCCACGACTGCAGCAGCACGCGCTCATCCGCGGTCGCGGCGACGATGATTCCATAGGCATTGGAGGTGGCGTAGGCAGCCGGACCGGCGGGCTCGTCGAGCAGGCGCTGGCGCGCGAACAGACCGTCGGCGGCTGCGGGCAGAAGCGTGCGGAACAAGGGCGTGTCGGCGGCTGTGCTCTCGACGCAGTCGGCGCGGCGAGGCAGGCAGGCAAGTCGATGCCCATCGCGCAGGAAGACCGACAGCGTGTAGCCGGCCGGCAGTCCCTGCTCGATCAACAAGGTCGTCAGCAGTTCCGGATCGACGGCAGCGGCCGCTACGCCGAGAAAGCGGTTGCCATCGTTCTCGACCCGCCGGCTGAGCGGAAAGATGTGCCTGCCGGTCAGCTTGCTGATGATGGCCGGCCCAACGAAAAGGCGGTGCTCGTCGGCGCCCGATCCCGATTGCGCCTGAAAGTAGTCCCGCGCCGATACATCGAGTTGCGGTGCCGGAAAGCTGAGCGACATTGCTGCCACGGTGCCGTCGTGCCGCACCAGGAACAGCGACCGCAACTCCGGATTGAGGGCGTGTCGCCTGACCAGAAGCCGGTGCAGGGCAAGATCGGGGGCGGTCGACATGCCGCCGTGAAGCCGGACACCCTCGGCAATGCCGGACAGAAGCCGGTCGTAGGTGGCCAGGTGCTGATCCATGCGCCGCGCGACCACTTCGGCGCTCACGTGCAGCGTATCGAGCGCGCGCTCCAGCGTTTCCGTGCGTGCCGCATCGACGAACATGAAAAGCCGGATGTCGAGCACGCAGACAGCGAGCAGCGCGAGCAGGATCCACCGCCCTCCCGAGAGGCCCTCTTGGCTGCCACTCATTCGTATCCAGACTCCGTTCTGAAGACCCGTCGCCCGGATGGTAGCGCACGCGTGTGGCGCGCCATCGGCGACGCCGTGCGCCGACTGTGTCCGCCAGACCGACTTGCCCTCGCCTTGGCGAGGGGCGGTGGACACAGTCGCTGACAAAGTTCCGACCGCGACGGCCGTAAATCGCGTCAGGCCGGTGAGCGCCTGCACCCTCGATGAATCGCAAATGCGTTCGGTTCGCCCTGTTCATGATGGCCCGGCCGTCTTAGCGTAGTGTCCGTATTAAGCAGGGCCCCCTCCGCCCACTTCGTGGCCGTAGCACGCATTCGCCTTACTGACCGATGAAAGCAGCCCCTCCCGCCAACGAGTCGGCGCGTATCCGTGCTCTGTGCGAACTCGATATCCTCGACTCGCCGCCGGAGGCGGCGTTCGACAACATCACACGCCTGGCCGCCGAGCTGTGCGGGACGCCGGTCGCCCTCGTGTCGCTGGTTGACGGTACGCGCCAGTGGTTCAAGTCGCGCGTCGGCATCGAGGTTACGCATACGTCGCGCGACATCGCGTTCTGCGCCCATGCCCTGCACGCCCCCGATCTGCTGGAGGTCACTGACGCGACGCTCGATCCGCGCTTCGCCGACAATCCGCTGGTCACCGGCGAGCCGGGCATCCGTTTCTACGCAGGTGCTCCGCTGCTCACGCCCGATGGTGAGGTGCTGGGTACGCTGTGCGTGATCGACTGGATGCCTCGCCGCCTCGATGACCGTCAGCGGCGTGCGCTGCGCACGCTGGCTGACCAAGTGATGACGCAGATGCGGCTGCGCCGCCAGCTGGACGTGCAGGCCCGGACCGAAGCCGCACTGAAGGCGCTGGAGGAGCGCTGGCAGTTCGCCCTCGAAGCCAGCGACGAGGGTGTGTGGGACTGGAATCTGCTGACCGACGAGGTGTACTTCTCCGACCGCTGGTGCACCATGCTCGGCCACGCGCCGGAGGACATTCCACACACGCTGCAGGCCTGGTCGTCGCGCGTGCACCCGGATGATCTCGAACCGACGCTGCACTGCGTAGGCGAGCACCTGGCGGACCGCACTCCTTTCTACGAAGCCGTGTTCCGGATGCGGGCAAGCGACGGCAGCGATCGCTGGATACTCGATCGCGGCAAGGTAATGGTGCGCGATGCCGAGGGCAAGCCGCTGCGCATGGTCGGCACACATACCGACATCACCGTCCAGAAGTGTGCGCAGCGTCAGGCGGAGCGCATGCGCGTTCAGCTCGATGAGGCGCAGGCGATCGCCTCCATGGGCAGCTGGGATTTCGACTTGGCGAGTGGCCGCCTGACCTGGACGCAACAGACCTGCCGGCTGTTTGGCATCGCACCCGAGGCGTTTGCCGGGACAATGGATGCCTTCCTCGAGATGGTGTTGCCCGAAGACCGTGCACGCGTGGCCGGCGCGAACACGGATGCGACGCCCGAAGCGCCGGTGATCGAGAACACCTATCGCATCCGCCGCCCCGATGGCGAAATCCGCTGGATGTACGAGCGCGGCAAGGTGCTCTTCGACGTCGAAGGTCGCCCCGAGCGCCGGCTTGGCATGGTGATGGACATCACCGAGCGGGAGCGTGCGCGCGAGGCGATCGCGGCGACCGAAGCACGCTTTCGCAAGGTGTTCGAGGACGCCGCGACCGGCATCGCGATCACCACACTGGAGGGCCGCTTCATCGCCACCAACGCGGCGTACCGGCGCATGCTGGGGTACAGCGAGGAGGAACTGCAGGCGCGCACCTTGTTGTCGATCACGCACGCCGACGACCTGGCACGCAATCGTGCGCTGATGGACGAGGTTCATGGCGGCGTGCGTGACAGCTTCGTCATCGAGAAGCGCTGCATCGCCGCCGATGGCCGTATCGTCTGGGTGCGCATGAGCGTGTCCATGCAGCGCGACGCGGACGGTACCGCGCACAGCATCATTGGTGTCGCAGAAGACATCACACAGCAGCGCGAAGCCGAGGCGCGGCTGCGGCAGAGCCAGGCCCTGCTGGCGATGGCCTCGCGCGTCAGCCGGATGGGTGCGTGGACGATAGACGTACCGGGCCTTGCGATGATCTGGTCGGACGAGGCGCGCGACCTGTTCGGGCTGCAGTCGTCGCAGATGCCGGTGGCGGCCGAGGGGCTGAAGCTCTACGTCCCCGAGCACCAGCCGCGGATCCGCGAGGTGTTCGAGCGCTGCATGCAGACCGGCGTGCCGTTCGACGTCGAGCTGCAGGCGGCCGGCCGCGACGGGCAGGTGCTCTGGGTGCGCACGATAGGTGAGGCAGTGCGCAACGAGCGCGGCGAGATCGTGCGTGTGCAGGGCGCCTTCCAGGACATTTCGGAACGCAAGCGGGCGGACGAAGCGCTGCAGGAAAGTCGGCGCGAAATGCTGACTCTGATGAGCAACCTGACCGGCATGGTCTATCGCTGCCGACCCGATGCCGGCTGGACAATGGAATTCGTCAGCGATGGTGCCCATGCGCTGACCGGTTATGCGCCGGCCGAACTGGTCGGCATCGAGCACAGGCGTTACGTTGAACTGATACACCCGGCCGACCGCCTGCGGGTCCAACAGGACGTGTCGCGCGCGCTGGACGAGCGCCGGGCGTTCGAACTGACCTACCGCATCTTTGCCGCCGATGGCGGCGAACGCTGGGTGTGGGAACGCGGGCAGGGGATACGCGATACCGACGGCCAGGTGCGGAGCATCGAGGGCGTCATTTTCGACGTGTCGCAGCGGCACAAGGACGAGGAGCAGTTGCGCCTGCTCGAAATGTGCATCGCGCGCATGGGTGACATTGTCATGATCACCGGCACCGATGGGATAGGCACGCCGGACGGGCCGCGCATCCACTTCGTGAACGAGGCCTTCGAACGCATCACCGGTTTCACGCGCGAAGAGGCGCTCGGCATGACGCCGCGCATGCTGCAGGGGCCGGCCACCCAGCCCGAGGTGCGCAGCCGTCTGCGCGATGCGTTGGCGCAATGGCAGCCGGCACGCGAGCAGGTGATCAACTACCGCAAGAACGGCGAGATGATCTGGCTCGAGCTGGACATTGTGCCGATCACCGACGAACACGGCTTCTATACGCACTGGCTGGCGATCGAGCGCGACATCACCGAGCGCAAGATGACCGAACAGGCGGTGCGCGACAGCGAGGAGCGCTTCCGTCGGCTGTCGCGCGCGACCAACGATGCCATCTGGGACTGGGATCTCCGCTACGACACGCTGTGGTGGAACGACGGTTTCGAGAAGCTGTTCGGCTACGACCTTCTGACGATCGAGAAGGCCATCTCGTCGTGGACTTCGCGCATTCACCCGGATGACCTCGATCGGGTAACCGAAGGTATTCATCGTGTGATCGACGACGGCGGTGAGCGGTGGTCGGACAGCTACCGTTTCCGCCGCCTCGACGGCAGCTACGCCTACGTCGTCGATCGCGGCTACGTCATCCGCGACCCGGACGGTCATCCGACGCGCATGCTGGGAGGCATGACGGACATCAGCGAACGCAAGCGCGTCGAGGACGAGCTTCGCACCGTCGCCACGCGCCTGAGCCATTACCTGAGCGTGAGCCCGGGCGTTACCTATGCGCTGGCGGTCGAAGGCGAACGGGTAGAGCCGGAGTGGGTGAGCGACAACATCGAGTGGCTGTTCGGCTACTCGGTCGAACAGACACGCACGCCGGACTGGTGGCGCGGGAATGTGCACCCGGACGATCGCGAAGCAGCGATTGCCCACACGCGAGAGGTGTTGCGCACCGGGCACGTCGTGCACGAGTACCGCTTCCGCGGCGCTGACGGGCGCTGGATCTGGATTAACGATCACATGAGGGTGGAGCGCGACGCCGACGGCGAACCGATGCGCATCGTCGGTGCGTGGACGGACGTGACGAGCCGGCATGAGGCGGAGAACGAGGTGCTCCGCTACAAGGATCACCTGGAGGAGCTGGTGGTCGCTCGGACCGCCGAACTGCGCGTCGCCCAGCAGCAGGCGGAGGAGGCAAGCAGGGCAAAGAGCGCCTTCCTCGCCAACATGAGCCACGAGATCCGCACACCGATGAATGGTGTGCTGGGCATGCTGGAGGTGATGGCGCATAGCCCGCTCACGGCACAGCAGGCCGACATGATCCGCACCGCACGCGAGTCCGGCCAGACCTTGCTGGGGCTGATCGACGACATCCTCGATTTCTCGAAGATCGAGGCTGGGCGGCTGGAGATTTTGTCCGAGCCGCTGTCGGTGGTCGATCTCGCCGAGGGGGTGTGCGATGCCTTGCTACCGCTGGCCGAACGCTCCGGAGTCGAGCTCCGCGTGATCGTCTCGCCCGAGGTGCCTGAGTGTGTGCTCGGTGATGCGGTGCGCCTGCGCCAGGTGCTGTACAACCTGGTCGGCAATGCGATCAAGTTCTCGGCGGGCCGAAGTGCGCCGCAGGGGCAGGTCGCATTGCGGGTGACGCGGGCCGAGGCGTCGCCGCTTCGGCTGGCGTTCACCGTGGTCGACAACGGCATCGGTATGACGCCGGAAACGTTGCAGCAGCTGTTTCGTCCGTTCAACCAGGGCGAGAATTCGGCCTCGCGCCGCTACGGCGGGACCGGTTTGGGACTGACCATCTGTCGGCGACTGATCGAGCTGATGGGCGGCGACATCCAGGTGGTCAGCGCACCCGGTCGGGGCTCGACCTTCGTTGCCTGTCTTCCTTTCCTGCTGCCGCCGGAGATGCCGGCGCCGAACTATCCAGACCTGCGCGGCACGCACTGCATCGTTGTCGACCGGGTGCTGAACGACCCCGGCTTCGCCGACTACCTGCTGCATGCAGGAGCCCGGGTGGACGATGTGGCCGACGAATCCGAAGCCGTGCTCCGGGCACGCGACGGCGGCCTGGACGTGGTGGTCGTCCGGGCGGTCGAGCGAGCGACCCTTCCGCTGGACGTCGGCGATGGTACGAAGACGAAGGTGCGTCAGCTCCTGATCACCCGCGGTCGTCGCCGTCGTGCGCGCATTGCGGACGCCGACAAGGTGAGTCTCGACTACTCGGCGCTGCGCAGGCGCTCGCTGCTGCAGGCGGTGGCGATAGCCACCGGCCGGGAGTCGCCCGAGGTGCTGCACGAGCAGCAGGCCAGCGGCGTGCCCGACGCACCTGCGGCGCCGACGGTCGAGCAGGCGCGTGCCAGTGGCGAGCTCATCCTGGTGGCCGAGGACGATGCGACCAGCCGCAAGGTCATCTTGCAGCAGCTGGCATTGCTCGGGCGAACGGCCGAGATCGCGCAGAACGGCGCCGAGGCGCTGGCGATGTGGCGGCGTTCGCGCTACGCGATGCTGTTGACCGATCTGCACATGCCCGAGATGGATGGTTATGCCCTCGTGCGTGCGATCCGTGCCGAAGAGGCGGCGGCCGGGCGAGATGCGCAAGGAGGGCGCATACCCATCATTGCGCTGACCGCGAACGCATTGCGTGGAGAACACGAGCGTGCACGGGCGGTGGGCTTTGACAACTATCTGACCAAACCGCTCAAGCTCGAACAGTTGCGTGTGGCGATCGAACAGGTCATTGTGGGCACCGAGCCGGAATCGGATCAACCGGTCGACTTGCCGGTGTTCGACGTGGATGCGATGCGCGCCATCATCGGCGACGACGACGAGTCGATCCGCGACCTGCTCGCCTTCTATCTCGATACGACCTTGCCGCAGTGGGGCGAGCTTCGTCAGGCCTGCGAAGTGGGAGATTGCGCGCGGGCTGCACATGTTGCGCACAAGCTGAAATCGTCCGCCCGCTCGGTCGGTGCGCTTGAGCTGGCCGAGTGCTGCGGTACGTTTGAGCGGGCAGCGAGGAGCGGGCGCATCGCTTACCTCAAGCAGGGCGTGAAGCGACTGGATTCGATCCAGGCTCGCGCCGAAGAGGCAATACGCAATCACCTCGACGACACACTTTCGGGGAGGCCGCAGGCATGAGGGTGCTGATCGTCGACGATGACCGCTTCACGCTGCGATTGCTGACGCGCCAGCTGACCCAGCTGGGGGTTGATGGGGTGCTTGCCTGTGAGAGCGCGAGCGCCGCGCTGACGCTGATAGACGGGCAGATCGACAGTGTGGATGTGCTGTTCTGCGACCTCAACATGCCGGGCATGGATGGTGTCGAGTTCCTGCGCCACCTCTCCCGGCACGGCTATCGCGGTGGTCTGGTCCTGATCAGCGGCGAGGACGTGCGTGTGCTCGATTCGGTCCGTCGCCTGGCGAGCGCACGTCAGCTACAGGTCTTGGGCACGCTGCGCAAGCCGGTGGCGCTGGAATCGATCCGCGCGCTGCTGCAGCCGGCGGCGGCCGGTGCCGCTCGGGCCGAGCCCGAGTTTCGCAAGCGCTATGAGGCGGCCGAACTGCGTCAGGGCGTGCGGCAGGGACAGCTCGTCAATCACTACCAGCCGAAGGTCGCCTTTTCCGATGCACGGGTGGTGGGCGTGGAGACGCTGGTGCGGTGGGCGCATGCGCAGGATGGGCTGGTGTTTCCTGACCAGTTCATCGCGGCGGCCGAGAGCGGCGGCGTTATCGAGGAGCTGACCGATGCCGTGCTGCACGTTGCGCTGCGCGACACGCGCTCGTGGAATGAGAGCGGGCTCGATCTGCGCTGCGCGATCAATGTGTCGATGGACAATCTGGTCGCGTTGGACTTCCCCGACCGGGTGGCCGGTGCCGCCGCGCGCGCCGGCGTGCCGATCGCGCAACTGGTGCTGGAAGTGACCGAGAGCCAGTTGATGCACGACACGCTGTCCTTGCTCGACATCGTGTCGCGGCTGCGCCTGAAGCGCATCGGGCTGTCGATCGACGATTTCGGCACCGGCTTTTCGTCGCTGGCGCAACTGCGGGACATTCCGTTCGACGAACTCAAGCTCGACCGTAGCTTCGTGCGTGGCGCCGGCGAGAACGCGGAGCTGCTCGCCATTCTGCGCGCGAATCTGGGCATGGCCCGCCAGCTCGGCCTTCGCAGTGTGGCGGAAGGCGTCGAGACGGCGGGCGACTGGGCTTGTCTGCGCGATCTTGGCTGCGACGTCGCGCAGGGCTATTTCATCGCACGACCGATGCCCGCCGATCGCCTGCCGGAATGGATGGCCGAATGGGAGGCTCGACGAACGCACCTGGTGAACAGATCTTGAACAAGGAAGACGTCCGCATTCTGGTGGCGAGCGATATCGTCAGCGACGCCGAACTGGTGCGCAGGCTGCTGCGCGACGAGTTCGAGAAGATATTCCTGTCGACCGATCCGGACCGCAGCATCGAGGACTTCGAGCGGATCAAGCCCGACGTGCTGCTGCTCGCGTTCAACTCGTTGGAGAAAGCCGAGCGCTATTACCTCGGCCTCTATCGCCTGAGCACGGTGGTGCAGGCGATTCCTCACCGCACTGTCATCCTCTGTGACAAGGACGACCTGAAGCGGGTCTACGAACTGTGCAAGCGCGAGTACTTCGACGACTACATCCTGTTCTGGCCGCTGACCCACGACACGCCGCGGCTGCCGATGTCGGTCTTCCACGCGCTGCGCCAGATCGAGTTCGAGCGTTCGCTGCCGATCAGCCAGAGCGAGCTTGCCGAGCACATGCGGCGCATCGCGGAACTGGAAACGACGCTCGAACGTTACATGTCGCGCGGACAGGACCAGATGAGTCAGGTCAGGCGCTCGCTCGACGAGGCGGGCGACCGCATCGGCGCCGCGCTGGCGCGATTCCCGAAAACGCTGGCCGACAGATCGGTCATCCAGGCGGGCGACATCCCGAAGGTCGCGCACGAGGTCGATCAACTGCGCAGCGAAGGCATCGACCCGCAGTTGCGCAGCGCTACCGAAACGATGGGGCAGGCGGTGGATTGGGTGACCGAGTACAGGCAGGCGCTGTCGCCGCAACTGGAGTCGGCGCAGGTCCTGTCCGAGGTCATCGGTCAGCTTCGCCCGGTCGTCCTGATCGTCGATGACGACGAGTTCCAGCGCAAGCTGATCGGCGACTGGCTGGTCAGGAACGACATGCAGGCGCTATTCGCCGCTTCCGGACCGGAGGCGCTGGGTATGGTGCACAGACATCATCCGGATCTCATTCTGATGGATATCGAACTGCCCGGTCTGAGCGGCATAGAGGCCATGCGCCACCTCAAGTCCGTCGAGCAACTCGCGGGCATTCCGATTCTCGTCATGACCGGGCACAGCGAGCGCGGCATTGTGATCCAGTCGAAAGAGGCCGGTGCGCTTGACTTCATCGTCAAACCGGTCGATCAGGCACGCCTGCTGGCCAAGGTGCGTCGCTGCCTCGATCCCGCCGCCGAAGCGTCGTAGCGCAGGTGTGAAGAAGGGTGATGGTCTCCGCTGGCAGCGTATCGCGGCGGTTCTCGGTAGGTGACCTGTGCGTTTCGGGCGGCCGCGGCGCGACGGGCGAGAGGGCGGTATCCGTCGGTCCGGCGCAAACGGCGCCCGGGCAGCCGGCCGGCCCAAAACAAAAGGGCCGGATCGAGGTGATCCAGCCCTTTCGGAGAATTGGCGCGCCCGGCGCGATTCGAACGCACGACCCCTGCCTTCGGAGGGCAGTACTCTATCCAGCTGAGCTACGGGCGCATTGCGGGCGGTGAAACAGCCCGCAGGCGGCGAAGGATAGCCGCTTTGGGCCCGCGCGTCCATGCGGGCCGTGCGTTTGGGGCGCAGGCGGCGCCGGCTGCCGCTATAATGGCGCGTTCTGTTTTTCCAACCCTATCCAGGTCATCAGAGGAAGGCACCATGTCGGACGCGCACGAAGAGCACGAAACTCTCATCAAGACGCCGCAACAGCTGATCGCGGTGGTCGTACTGTCATTTGTGGTGTTTGTCGGTCTGGGCGTGCTGGTGGCCCAGTACGTGTCGTCCGGCTATAAGGGCGCCAGCAATCCTGATCCGGAAGTGGTGTCGCGTGCGATCCAGCCGGTTGCGCAACTCGCGCTGGGCGAACCGGAAGCCAAGGGCCCGAAGACGGGCGAGCAGATCTACAAGGGTGCCTGTGCCGCCTGTCACGACGCCGGCATGGCCGGCGCGCCGAAGCTGGGCGACAGCGGCGCCTGGGCCAGCCGCATTGCCACCGGCCTCGACGCGCTGGTGAAATCGGCGATCAACGGCAAGGGCGCAATGCCGGCCAAGGGCGGCAACGCCTCGCTGAGCGATGAAGAGATCACGCGCGCGGTCGCCTACATGGGCAACAAGGCGGGTGCGAACTTCGCCGAGCCGAAGGCGGCCGATGCAGCCGATGCCGCTGCTGAGCCGGCTGCCGATGCCGCCGCTGCTCCGGCTGCGCCGGTCGAAGCCGCCGCCATCGCAGCGCCGGCTTACGAAGAGAAGAAGTAAGCGCAGCGCTGCTGCAATGAAAAAGCCCGCCGATCGGCGGGCTTTTTTTCGTCCGTGGCGGACGATATGAGCGGATAGCGGTGCGCCAGGCCCACGACCGGAGCCCTGTGGGGAGGGCGCCTCCGACCACGGCAGCGGCCCGTATCGAAGCCTGAGAATGGCAGCGGCCGTGTCGCGGTCAGGAGACCGCTCCCACAGGGGGGGCGCCGGATCCACAGCCCGGGCGTGGGCCGGGCTTCTGTGGGAGGGGGCCTCCGACCACGGCAGCGGCCCGTATCGAAGCCTGAGAGTGGCAGCGGCCATGTCGCGGTCAGAAGACCGCTCCCACAGGGGTGGTGCGCTCGATCTACGGCCTTAGCCTGCGCGCGGGTTCTGTGGGAGGGGTCTTCTGACCCCGACAGCGGCCTGGATCGGAGCCGGCTGTCTGCAGCGGCCGCGTCGCGCGCGAGATGAGCGCGACGCCGCTCAGCCGCCCGCCGGGCCCTTGCCGGCCAGCAGTGCCTTCATCGCCTCCAGCCGCGCGACGTTGGTGGCGCGGTCTTCGGCGGTCGGGGCGGCACCGTCCTTTTTCGGCCGCTGCACGTCCTCGCCCATTTCGGAAATGAAGCGCGACGGCTCGCAGTCGCGCGATTCGCGGCCGCTCTTGCGGCGCTCGCAATGGCTCAGCGTGAGCGTGCGCTGCGCGCGCGTGATGCCGACATACATCAGCCGCCGCTCTTCCTCGATCTTGCCGCCGTCGATGGATTCGCGGTGCGGCAGGATGCCTTCCTCCAGGCCGATCAGGAACACGTGCTTGTACTCCAGGCCTTTCGACGCGTGCAGCGTCGACAGCTGCACCGCGTCGCGTTCCTCGCCGTCGTCGCGCTTGTCCAGCATGGTGATCAGCGCAACGGTCTGTGTCAGTTCCAGCAGCGTCTTGCCGTCTTCCTCGCCCTTGCGGCCCATCCAGTCGACGAACTCGCGCACATTGTTCCAGCGCGCTTCCGCCTCTTTCGGCTCGAACTGTTCGAACAGCCAGGTTTCGTAGCCGATGCCGCGCAGCAAATCCTCCAGCAGCAGGCGCGGTGCCTCGGTGCGGGCGCGCCATTCGAGCCGGTTGATGAAGTCGCCGAATTCGCGCAGCGGTGTCAGTGCGCGTGCAGGCAGCGCGTGCTCGGCGCCGGTTTCGAACATCGCGGCGAACAGCCCGATGTGGCGCTCGCCGGCGTAGCGGCCGAGCGCTTCCAGGCTCATGCCGCCGATGCCGCGCTTGGGCGTCGTCACCGCGCGGATGAAGGCCGGGTCATCGTCGCCGTTGGCGATTAGCCGCAGATAGGCCATCACGTCCTTGATTTCGGCGCGATCGAAGAAGCTCTGGCCGCCACTGATGACATAGGGAATCTTCTGCTCGCGCAGCGCCGTTTCGATCACCCGTGCCTGGTGATTGCCGCGGTAGAGCACTGCGTAGTCGCTGAACTTTCCGCGGTGTTCGAACTTGTGCGAGGCGATGCGCATGGCCACGCTCTCCGCCTCGTGCTCGGCATCGCGCGCGACGAACAGCGTGATCGGGTCGCCGCGCCCCATGTCGGACCACAACTTCTTGTCGAACAGCTTTTCGTTGCGCGCGATCAGCGTGTTGGCGGCCGACAGGATGCGCTGCATCGAACGGTAGTTCTGTTCGAGCTTGATCACCTTCAGCTTCGGGTAATCGGTCTGCAGATTGCGCAGGTTCTCGACGTCGGCGCCGCGCCAGGCGTAGATGGCCTGATCGTCGTCGCCGACCGCGGTGAAGGCGCCGCGATGGCCGGCCAGCAGTTTGACGATCTGGTACTGGCAGCTGTTGGTGTCCTGGTACTCGTCGATCAGCAGGTAGCGCAGCCGGCGCTGCCAGCGTTCGAGCAGTTCTTCGTCGCTGGCGAGCAGGCGCGCCGGGATGCCGATCAGGTCGTCGAAATCGACCGCCTGGTAGGCGCGCAGCGTGCGTTCGTACTCTTCATAGACGCGGGCGGCCAGCGCCTCCATCTCGTCCGCGGCGTGCGAGGCGGCGGCCGACGGCGGCAGCATTGCGTTCTTCCAGCCCGATATGCGCGACACCAGCGCGCGCAGCCGCGACTTTTCGGTTTCCTTCGAAATGTCGGACACGATGGCCGTCGCATCCGACGAATCGAGTATCGAGAAGGCGGGCTTGAGCCCCGCCGCCTTCGCTTCGGTGCGCAGCATCTTCACGCCCAGCGCGTGGAAGGTCGAAATGTTGAGCTGCTTGCCGGCGCGCCCTTCGAGCAGGTGCGAGGCGCGCTCCTGCATTTCCTTGGCCGCCTTGTTGGTGAAGGTGATGGCGGCGATGTTGCGCGGGTCGAAGCCGCACTCCTGCACCAGATAGGCGATCTTGCGCGTGATCACGCGCGTCTTGCCCGAGCCGGCACCGGCCAGCACCAGCAGTGGGCCGTCGAGATATTTCACCGCCTCGCGCTGAGGCGCGTTCATGTCGGACAGCATGTGGATCGCGGCATCGCGCGGACGGCGATGCCCAAGAAAGGTCAGGCCGCATTTTACCGGCTTGCGGCCGCCGCCTCGCGTGGGTATGGTTCGCGCCTCCCGTTGTCCATCCTGCCCGCTTCAAATGCTCCCACCGATCGAACAGCGGCTCGCCGCAGAACTGGGCGCACGCCCGCAACAGATCAACGCCGCCGTCGCCCTGCTGGACGAAGGCGCGACCGTGCCCTTCATTTCGCGCTACCGCAAGGAAGCCACCGGCGGCCTCGACGACACGCAACTGCGCCTGCTGGAGGAACGGCTCGGCTACCTGCGCGAGCTGGAAGAGCGCCGCGTCGCGGTGATCGCCAGCATCGACGAACAGGGCAAGCTCACGCCAGCGCTGCGCGCCGAGATCGAGAACGCCGACAGCAAGCAGCGGCTGGAAGATCTGTATCTGCCCTACAAGCAGAAGCGTCGCACCAAGGCGCAGATCGCGCGCGAAGCGGGCATCGAGCCGCTGGCCGACGCGCTGCTGGCCGACCCGACACTGACGCCGGAAGCCGAAGCCGCGAAGTTCCTGAACGCCGAAGCCGGCTTCGCCGACGCCAAGGCGGTGCTCGACGGCGCGCGGCAGATCCTGATGGAACGCTTCGCCGAGAGCGCGGAGCTCGTCGGCGCGCTGCGCGACTACGTGACCGAGCATGGCGTGGTCGTCGCCACGGTGGCGGACGGCAAGGACAACGACGCCGAAGCGGCCAAGTTCCGCGACTACTTCGCCTACCGCGAAAAGCTGGCCGACATTCCGTCGCACCGTGCGCTGGCGCTGTTCCGCGGTCGCAACGAAGAGGCGCTGCGGGTGAAGCTGGCGCTCGATACCGACCCGGAAGACGGCAGCCGCTCGCCCGAGCCCAACCCCTGCGAACGCCGTGTCATGACGCATGCCGGCATCCGCGACCAGGGCCGTGCCGCCGATCGCTGGCTGGTCGACACCGCGCGCTGGACCTGGAGCGTCAAGCTGTCGGTGCACATCGAGCTCGACCTGATGGGTGAGCTGCGCAGCCGTGCCGAACTGGAAGCGATCCGCGTGTTCGCCAAGAACCTGAAGGACCTGCTGCTGGCCGCACCGGCCGGCCCGCGCGTCACCATGGGCCTGGACCCCGGCATCCGCACCGGCGTGAAGGTGGCGGTGGTGGACGCCACCGGCAAGCTGGTCGATACCGCCACCATCTACCCGCACGAGCCCCGCCGCGACTGGGACGGGTCACTGCATGTGCTATCCGCACTCGCGCAGAAGCACGGCGTGCAGCTGATCGCCATCGGCAACGGCACGGCCAGCCGCGAAACCGACAAGCTGGCGGCTGACCTCATCAGGCTGAAGCCGGAACTGGCGATGACCAAGATCGTCGTGTCGGAAGCGGGGGCGTCGGTGTATTCGGCGTCGGAACTGGCGGCGAAGGAATTCCCGGGCCTGGATGTGAGCCTGCGCGGGGCGGTGTCCATCGCCCGCCGGCTGCAGGACCCGCTGGCCGAACTGGTGAAGATTGACCCCAAGGCCATCGGCGTCGGTCAGTACCAGCACGACGTCAGTCAGACCAAGCTCGCGCGCTCGCTCGACGCGGTGGTCGAGGACTGCGTCAATGCCGTGGGCGTCGACGTGAACACCGCGTCCGCCCCGCTGCTGGCGCGCATTTCCGGCCTGAACTCGACGCTGGCGCAGAACATCGTCGCCCATCGCGACGCGCACGGCGCTTTCCCCTCGCGCAAGGCCCTGCTGTCGGTGCCGCGCCTGGGCGACAAGACCTTCGAACAGTGCGCCGGCTTCCTGCGCATCATGAATGGCGACAATCCGCTGGATGCTTCGGCGGTGCATCCGGAAGCCTATCCGGTGGTCGAGCGGATACTGGCCGATGTGCAGAAGAGGGCGCGCGAGCTGATCGGCGACGCCGCCACGGTGAAGAAGCTGTCGGCGCAGAAATACACCGACGAGCGCTTCGGCCTGCCCACCGTGCAGGACATCCTGCGCGAACTGGAAAAGCCGGGCCGCGACCCGCGGCCGGAGTTCAAGACGGCCAGCTTCCGCGACGGCGTAGAGGACATGAAGGACCTCGAACTGGGCATGCAGCTCGAAGGTGTGGTGACCAACGTGACCAACTTCGGCGCCTTCGTCGACATCGGCGTGCACCAGGACGGGCTGGTCCACGTGTCGGCCATCGCCAACCGCTACGTGAAGGACCCGGCCGAAGTGGTGAAGGCGGGCGACATCGTCAAGGTGAAGGTGGTCGAGGTCGACCTGGCGCGCAAGCGCATCGCGCTGACCATGCGGCTGGGTGACGAGGTGGTGAAGAAGCCGGCCGGCGGAAGCCGCGACAACCGCGGCGCCCGCCCCGACTCGCGGGCGATGGCAAAGGCCAAGGAAGCACCGGCCGCCAACAACGCGCTGGCCGCAGCATTCGCGAAGGCCGCGAAACGCTGAAGACGTCGCCGGCGCGTCGTCCGAGAGTGCAGTCTCGATCGAAGCCGGCGGACTGCGGCGGCCGTGTCGCGGTCAGAAGACCGCTCCCACAGGGGCGGTGCGCCCGATCCACGACCTGAGCTCGTGCCGGGGTTCTGTGGGAGGGGTCTTCTGACCCCGACAGCGGCGGGGGATCGAAGCCAGTGGTCTGCGACGGCCGCGTCGCGGCCAAGGCCGCTCCCACAGGAACGGCGCCTGTCGCTCATCAGGGCAAGCGTTCTGTGGGAGGGGTCTTCTGACCCCGACAGCAGCGGGGATCGAAGCCAGTGGTCTGCAACAGCCGCGTCGCGGCCAGGGCCGCCCCCTCTCGGCAGATGCGCCCGATCCGCCATCGGGGTGGGGTTTCGTGGGAGCGAGCTTGCTCGCGATAGCAGCGTCGAGCGAAGCCGGCGTTGGGCGAATGCCGCATCGCGACCAGAGGTCGCTCCCACGGGTCCGCCCGGACCGTGCCTAGCGCAGCGCGCCGAACACCTTCTTCGCCAGGCTGCCGGCGGCGCCGACCGGGTTCTTGCGGATCGCCTTCTCTTCCTCGGCCACCATCGTGAACAGGCCGTCGAGCGCCTTCTCCGTCACGTAGTTGTCGAGGTCGGCGTCTTCCTTGCTGATCACGCCGTACTTCGCGCCCTTGGACGCGAACTTCTCGTAGGTCTTGGCCAGCCCTACCTTGTCCATCGCCTTCTGCACGATGGGCTTGAAGCGTTCCCTCAACTGGGCCGAGGTCTTGCCCTTGAAATACTCGGTGCCGGAGGTGTCGCCACCGGTCAGTATCTTCTTCGCGTCGTCGACGCTCATGTCCTTGACCGCGCCGACCAGCAGTTCCTTCGCTTCCGGTACCGCCGCCTCGGCGGCGCGGTTCATCGCGGTGATCAGTTCGTCCGCCTGCTTCTTCATGCCGAAGGTGCGCATCAGCTTCTCCGCCTGGCGCAGGCCGTCGGGCATCGGAATCTTCACCTTGGCGTTCTTCAGGAAACCGTCCTGCTTGCCCAGCAGATCGACCGCCTTCGATGCGCCCTGGGTCAGCGCCTCCTTCAGGCCACCTCCGGCGTCCTTGTCCGACAGGTCGGACAGTGACAGTGCCCAGACCTGGGTGCACATGACAAGACACGCCACAAAACCGACAATCGCACGCATGGTCGAAGCCCTCTGTGTTTGAACGAATGAAGATTATGGATCGCAAATGGGTATCACCGTTAGTGTTGCTGGCGCTGATTGCAGTGGTGTGGCTGCTGCGCGGCACCGGTCATCCGGAGCAGGTGCCGGCGCTGCAGGTCGCGCTGCTGGACGGCGGCCGCATCGACTTCGGACACGCCGACGGGAAGGTGCGCCTGGTGAACTTCTGGTCGACGTCCTGTGGCCCCTGCATCCGCGGCATGCCGGGCCTGGCCGATACGCACCGCCGGCACGCGGCGCGCGGTTTCGAGGTGGTGGCGGTTGCCATGTCCTACGACGCGCCGAGCCATGTGCAGGATTTCGCGCAGCGCGAAAAGCTGCCGTTTCGCGTAGGCTTCGACCCGGTCGGCGAGCTGGACCGCGGTTTCGGCGGCATCCGGGCGACGCCGACCAGCTTCCTGGTCGACCGCGATGGCCGCATCGTCAAACGCATCATCGGTAACCCGGATCACAGACAGCTCGACGCGCTGATCGACACACTGCTCCCGCCCGCTTCCTGACCCCTTCAATGAAAACCCGTCACCTGATCGCACTGCTGCTGGCCGCAGCGGTGCTCGTCGCATGGCTGTTCTGGCCACGCGGCATCGCCGTCGATGTCGTCAAGGTCGAGCGCTCGCCGCTCACCCAGAGCGTGGTCGCCACCGGCCGCATCGCCACGCCGTCGCGCATCGAACTGGGCACGCAGATCACTGCCATCATCGACGAGGTGACCGTGCGCGAGGGCGCGGCGGTCAAGGCGGGTGACCTGCTGGTGCGACTGCGCGCGACCGACGCCGACGCGGCAGTCGAACAGGCGCGCTCGCAGATCGCCGAAGCGCAGGCGCGTTTCACCCAGCTCGATGCGGTCGGCCTGCCGGTGGCCGAACAGGCGGTGAAGCAGGCCGAAGCCAATCTGCGCGTGGCCGAGGCCGAGTATCAGCGTGCACAGGCGCTGGTGGCGCAGCAGTTCTTCTCGCCGTCGAAACTCGACGAGGCGGCGCGCCAGCTCGATACGGCGCGCGCCCAGCTGCGCACCGCGCAGGCCCAGCGCGACGCCAACACGCCGCGCGGTGCCGAACGCATCAGCGCACAGGCGCGGCTGGCGCAGGCGCACGCCGCGCTCGAATCGGCACAGGCGCGACGCGACCTGCTGACGCTGCGCGCGCCGGTCGATGCGCTGGTGATTGCGCGCGACGCCGAGCCGGGCGACGTCGCCCAGGCCGGCCGCGCGCTGCTGACGCTGGCCGAGAATGGCGAAACGCGCATCTACGCGACGCTGGACGAGAAGAACCTGCGCTATCTGCGGCTCGACGCCCGCGCGCAGGCGGTGGCGGACGCTTTCCCCGGTCAGCCCTTCGACGCCGTCGTCTATTACCTGTCGCCCGCCATCGACGCCCAGCGCGGTACGGTCGAGGTGAGGCTGCGCGTGCCCGAACCGCCGGCCTTTCTGCGGCCCGACATGACGGTGTCGGTCGAGGTGGTGATCGGGCGCAAGGATCAGGCGATGTCGCTGCCGCTGGAGGCGGTGCGCGAGGTCGACAGCGCCGCGCCCTGGGTGCTGCTGGCGCGCGACGGCGTGGCGGCGAAGGTGCCGGTGAAGGTCGGCCTGCGTGGCGTTGGCCGCGTCGAGATCACCGACGGGCTGAGCGAGGGCGACGTCGCCATCATGCCGGCCGGCGGCGCGCTCGACGGCGACCGCATCCGCATCAAGCCGGCGCGCGGCGCGCCGGGCCCGACGCCCAATCTCGGTCGTTGACGATGGCGCGGCCCAAGCTTCCATTCGAATTCCTGGTCGCGCTGCGCTTCCTGCGCGAGGGCCGCATGCAGACCGCGCTCATCCTGCTCGGCGTGACCGGCGGCGTCGCCGTCATCGTGTTCCTGTCGCAGCTGATATCGCAACTGCAGGCCACCATCATCGACCGCGTGCTGGGCAGCCAGGCGCACGTCGTGATGCGCCCGCTGGAAGAGGTGAATCTGCGCGCCTCGACCGACCCCGCCAGCTCCGTGCTGATCGAGCCGCGCGCGCAGCGACTGCGCTCGATCGACCAGTGGGAAGCGATGGTCAAGCTGGCCGAAGCGCAGCCGCGCGTGGTCGCGGTGTCGCCGGTGGTCAGCGGCCCGGCTTTCGCGTTGCGCGGGCGGGCCAGCAAGTCGGTCGCGCTGGTCGGCGTCGAGCCCGACCGCTATCGCCGCATCGTCAAGATGGATACCTATATGACGCGCGGGCAGTTCCAGGTCGACGGCACGAACGCCATCATCGGCATCGAACTGGCCAAGGACCTCGGCGTCACGGTGGGCGACAAGATGTTCCTGCGCGCTGCCGGCGGGCGCGACGAACTGCTGCAGATCACCGGCCTGTTCGACATCGGCAACAAGGACCTGAACCGGCGCTGGGTGTTCACGACGATGAAGCTGGCGCAGTCGTTACTGGACCTGCCGGGCGGTGTGTCGAACATCGACATCACGGTGGCCGACATCTTCGACGCGCAGGAGGTGAGCGAACGTCTGCAGGCCGGCAGCGGCCTGACGGTCGACAGCTGGATGACCACCAACTCGCAGCTGCTCGCCGCCTTGCGCAACCAGACCGTATCGAACAACCTGATCCGCGGCTTCGTCATCGTCATCGTTGCGCTCGGCATATCGAGCGTGCTGGTGGTGAGCGTGGTGCAGAAGCAGAAGGAGATCGGCATCCTGCGCGCGATGGGCACCAGTTCGAACCGCGTGATGGGCATCTTTCTGCTGCAGGGCGGGCTGGTCGGTTTCGTCGGTGCGCTGTCCGGCGTTGGCCTCGCCTGGGGTCTGCTGCAGTTCTTCTCCAGCGTCTATCGCACCGGCGACGGCGCGCCCTTGTTCCAGCCGCAGCTGGACACCGGCATCGCGGTGTCGGCCGCGCTGATCGCGCTGGTGGTGGGCGTGCTGGCGGCGCTGATTCCGGCGCGGCGGGCGGCCAAGATGGACCCGGTGCAGGCGATTCGTGCATGAGGAGCGGCGCATGAACGCCATCGTGTCGCTGCGTGGTCTGCGCAAGTCCTATGGCGTCGGCACGCCGGTCGAGACCGAAGTGCTGCACGGGCTCGACTTCGAACTGGCCGAGGGCGAGTTCTGTGCGCTGATCGGACCCAGCGGCTCGGGCAAGAGCACGCTGCTCAATCTGATCGGCCTGCTGGAGCGCCCGACCGCCGGCGATCTGGCGATTGCCGGCACCGAAACCCGCGGCCTGAGCGAACAGGCGCTGACCGTGCTGCGTGGCCGTCATATCGGCTTCGTATTCCAGTTCCATCATCTGCTGCCGGCCTTCAGCGCGCTGGAAAATGTCATGATGCCGTCCATCATCGAGCACGGTGTCGCCACCGCGCAGGCCGAGGCGGTGGCTTTCGACCTGCTGGACCGCGTCGGTCTGAAAGGGCACGAGCACAAGAAGGCCAACCAGATGTCCGGCGGCCAGCAGCAGCGGGTGGCGATCGCGCGCGCGCTGTCGCTGTCGCCGCGGCTGATACTGGCCGATGAACCGACCGGAAATCTGGACACTCACACGGCGGATGATATTTTTGCGCTGCTGCGCGAATTCAATCGCGAACGCGGCAGCGCCTGCCTCATCGTGACGCACGATCCGCGTCTGGCGGCGCGCTGTGACCGCCGCATCGAACTGGTCGATGGCCGCATCGCCCGCGGCGACTGAACGCCGCGCGGGGCGGTGCGCCGACCCCGATCCACATTCCGTTTTTCCGCTTCAACCATGACGACACATAGCACTGCCTACGTCGCCGAACTGACTGCGCTGCTCGAAGAGGTGGCGCGCAACACCAACGACACGTCCGGCGAGCGGCTCGCCCGGCTGATCGCGCTGATGCGCCCCGGACGCCGCGACGGCGTCGAGGTCGCCGAATCCCGCTTCCGCGCGCTGCTGCGGCTGCTGGGCACGCGCGCCGAACTGGCCGCTGCGCTGTCCGCGCACCTGAACGCGGTGCTGGCGGCGCGCATGCACCGCACGCTGTATGCCGAGTCCGGCGTGCTGGCCAACCAGGGCTTCTTCAGCGGCCTGAGCAGCCGTCTGCTCGGTCGCATGCTGCCGCCGGCCGTCGACGATGACTTTCTGCGCGACCTGTTCAGCGAGGTGTTCGACGATGCCGGCGACGGCGCCTGGATGAATGCCATCCCGGCCGAGGACTGGCAGGCGCTGCTCGACGCGCTCGCCGTCGAGGGCGAAGCCTTCGCCCCCGCCCGCCGGCAGATGCGGCACGAGCTGTACGAAGGCATGCGTATGGCCTCGCACCGTCTTGCCGCGCTCGGCATGGAACCGGCGCTGCTGCGCTACCAGCCGGCGCTGGCCCGGCACGAATCGCCCTTCCTCGCGCAGAGCGACGAGGTGCGCGCTTTCATCGAGCGCCACAGCCACGGCGAGGGCCTGCAGCCGCACGATGGCCACCTCGAGGTGCTGCTGGACCAGTGCGTGAGCTATGTCGATACCATCCGTCGTCGTTCGCGCGAGGCGGGCGTGGGCGTGAACCTGGTGTTCCTGCTCGCGCGCATCGAACAGATCGTCGCCCGCCTGCGCCTGCTGCGCATGCTGGTGCTGCCCGATCCGGCGGTCGATGCGCCAACCTTGCGCGCCCGCGCGATCGATTTCTTCCTCTGTCTGGTGCGTCAGGAAACCCGCCGCAACAGCGTACGCGACCTGTTCTCGGGCACCACCGAACTGCTGGCGCGGCGGGTGACCGAACAGGCCAGCAAGTCCGGCGAGCACTACGTGACCGAAAGTCGCGGCGAGTTCTTCGGCATGTTCCGTGCCGCCGCCGGTGCCGGCCTGATCATCGGTTGCATGGCACTGATCAAGATCGTGACCGGCAAGCTCGGCCTGCCCCCGGTCTGGGAGGCCGTGGTGCACAGCCTGGACTACGGTCTGGGCTTTGTGCTGATCCACATCCTGCACCTGACGGTGGCGACCAAGCAGCCGGCGATGACCGCCGCCACGCTGGCCGCCGCGCTCGACGGCAAGCAGAACCGCGACGCGCGACTCGGTGTGCTGGCCGATCTGGCGGCGCAGGTGAGCCGTACGCAGTGGATATCGATCGCCGGCAACGTATTGATCGGCTTCCTGACCGCGATGTCGATCGCGATGGTCGGCGGCACCTTCCTCGACTGGCACCCGGTCGATCCGGTCAAGGGTGCACACCTGCTGCACGACCTGCATCCGCTGCTCAGTCTGGCCATTCCGCATGCGGCGATCGCCGGCGTTTTCCTCTTCCTCAGCGGTCTGATCTCCGGCTACTACGACAACCAGTCGCTGTACCACCGGGTGCCGGAACGCCTGCGCCGCGTGAAATGGCTGCGTTCGCTGCTCGGCGAGACGCGACTGAACCGCTTGTCCGACTACATCGAACACAACCTCGGGGCGCTGATGGGGAATTTCCTGTTCGGCTGCATGCTGGGCTGTACACCGATCATCGGCCAGTTGCTGGGCCTGCCGCTCGATATCCGCCACGTCGCCTTCGCCTCGGCCAACCTCGCCTACGGCACGCACGCGCTCGGCTTCGACCTCGACTGGCACGCCATTGCCGTCGGCGTGTTCGGCGTGATGCTGATCGGCCTGACCAACCTCATCGTCAGCTTCAGTCTGGCGATGAAGGTGGCGCTGCGCTCGCGCGGCATCGAGCCGGAAGATACGCGCGGGCTGTCGGTCAAACTGGCTCGTCGCTTCCTGACGCGGCCGCGCGACTTCTTCTGGCCGCCGCGGCAGGACCCGGCCGCAGAGGAAGAAGCGCGCGGCTGAGGCGGGCGCTCAGGACTGCGGCGCTTCGCCTTCCGGTTTGCGGGTGCGGCTGCGGCGCGGTGCCCGCGGCTTGGCGGGCTTGACCTCGGTTGACTCGACCGCCGCTTGCACGGCAGCGGCGGGCGTTTCGGCCGGCGCGGGCGCCACCGTCTCGGCGGCCGGCTTCGTCTTGCGTTGCGGGCGGCTGCGGCGCGACTTGGCCGGCGCCTCTGCCGTCGTTTCGGGCGCGCCGTCCGCTGCCGGTTCCGGCAGCAGTTCGAGTTGCTTGTCGGCCGCACGCTCGATCAGCTGCACCTGCGCCTGACCGTTGTCGCCCTTGCGCAGGCGGAACAGTTCCGGATGGCTTTCGAGCAGGCCGGACAGGCTGGCGTGGCCGTAGTCCTTGTGGCTGAAGCCGGGTTCGTATTGGCGCACGATCTGGCCGACGCGGCCGATGCCGGCCCAGCCGCTGTCCTCGTCGGTCGCCGAGCGTATGCCTTGCGACAGCAGTTCGAGGATCTGCGCGTCCGGCTGCGTATTGCGTGGCCGGCGCGGCGTCTGTTCGGGGCGTGCGGCGGCGCTGCCGGACGATGCCGCAGGTTTCTTCTTCTGCGCCGAAGCCGGCGGTGACGCACGCATGTCGTCGGTGAACACGAACTCCTCGCAGGCGCGCTGGAAGGCGACCGGTGTCGTGCGGCGGCCGACGCCCATCACGAACAGGCCGCTTTCCTGGATGCGGCGTGCCAGCGAGGTGAAGTCGGAGTCGCTGGAGACGATGCAGAAGCCATCGACCAGGCCGGAGTGCAGCAGGTCCATCGCGTCGATGATCATCGCGCTGTCGGTCGCGTTCTTGCCGCCGACGATGCGGAACTGCTGGATCGGCCGGATCGAGTGATCGAGCAGGTGCGCCTTCCAGCTGGTCATGTTGGGCGAGGTCCAGTCGCCGTAGATGCGGCGCACGGTGACGCGGCCACGCGAGGCGGCGGCAAGCAGGACGGGCTGTATCAGAGAGGGCTGCGCGTTGTCGGCGTCGATGACGAGCGCGAGGCGGCGCGGCTGGGAGGAGTCGTTCATGCGGGATGCGATGCTGGACGGGAAAGCGGCATGCTACGCCAATCGGCACCCGGCCGTCGCGCGTGGGCGAGGTTCTGTGGGAGGGGTCTTCCGACCCCGACAGCGGCCTCAATCGAAGCCTGCTTAGTGCAGCGGCCGAGTCGCGGCCAAGACCGCTCCCACAGGGAGTGCGCCGGATCTGCGACCTGAGCCTGGGCCTGGGTTCTGTGGGAGGGGTCTTCCGACCCCGACAGCGGCCTTTATCGAACCCTGCTTACCTCGCGGCCGAGGCCACGCCCACAAGAGCGCGCTCAGCCCTCGATGGTCAGATACACCAGCGTCTGGTTCAGCAGCTGGTAAGCCACTTCGCCGAAGGTCATCGGGCCGAGCATGGCCGGTACGCGCTTGCCTTCGAGCTCGCTGTACAGATAGTTCAGCACGCAGTTGCAGCTGAAGCCTATCGGGCCGGTCTGCCCCGGCAGCGCGGTGTGGAAGGCGCTGACGTAGTCCGGCACCGGCGCGGCGAAGCGGTACTCGATGTCGTCGAACACCGGCGCGTAGAAATCGACCGTGCCCTTGCCGGCATCGACCGACTTGATGCTCACGTTGATCATCGCGCCGCTGTAGTCGGCGACCAGCGGCAGCTTGGTGTCGATCGCGCGCGAACTCACGTACTGGGCGAAGTTGCCGGGCTGACCGTTGATCAGGCATTCGGTCGCGCTGAAACCCTTGGCCGGGAAGCGGATGCGGTCGCCTTCGCCTTGGGTGAACAGGTTGATGATGTCGATCTGCGCGTACTTGTTCTCCGGCAGCGGCACATGCATCACCAGCGCACGCTCGCCGTCGAATTCCAGCGTTTCGCCATTGACCACCAGCGGGCTGGCGCGGCCGAGATCCGACAGGTGAATGCCGGAAATCCAGCCGACCAGCGGCTTCAGGTACATGTCTTCGTAGCCCGGCGCGTTGCGCGCGAACAGCGAATGCACGGCCGAGAAGGCAGGCATCACGATGATGGAAAAACCATTCTCCGGCGCGTCGGCGCAGACGCGTTCGAGGCTGATCTGGTCGTAGAAGCGGATCATCGGCAGGCCGTTGATCACCGGCACCTGCGCGACATAGAGCTGGTCGCGCGTGGTGACACCGCCGTCCTGGCCCATGAAGTAGGGAATGGTGCCGCCTATCCAGTGGCCGCGCGGCAGCTGGCGCAGCAGCGCCTCGTCGCCGGCGACGCTGAAGTGACCACCGCCGCGGATCAGGGCCGTCGCTTCGGACAGCCCCATCATGCGTCCGCTCACCGCGGGCGTGTTCTGAGTCGTCATGTAAGTCCGTCCGGGAATCAGTGCGTGCGCAGTTGCGCCAGTTCGTGACCGAGCATGCGGGCGTTCTTGACGAAGTAGCGGTGCAGCTCGCGCAGCTTCAGCATGCGCACCTCGTCGTCGGTGATCACTTCCATCTGGCTGCGCAGGCGGGTCATCAACAGCTTCAGGCTGAGCGCACGGATGTCGATGTCGCGCTGGCCTTCGATCAGCTGCAGCCAGACCGGATCGGCCACGTCGGGAATGTCGTCGTCGGACGCCGCTGCGGGCGGCGCACCGGGATCAGCGGCGGGCTGCATGCTTGGCGTGGCGGAGGCCTTCGACGGTTCGGCGATCGCCGCCTTGCCCTGGTCGAGCGCGAACTTGAACTTCCACAGTTCCTGCAGCGGAATGCCGGTGATGGCGCAGATGCCGTTCAGCGAAACACCTTCGTTGAACAGTGCGAACACCTGTTTGGACAGTGCCTGCGAGAAGGGCATGTCGGCCGGGCCGGCCCACGGCAGCGAGCTGAGATCGGCGTTGGGCGGCGCCAGCACGCGCAGATGACAGCGCCAGCCGGCAAGATCGATGTGACGCCAGACGCGCTCTGCCGCCTCCGGCTCCTGCTTGCGCGCCAGACCGAACCAGCCGCGCTGAACTTCGAGCCCTATCCATGCGTCGATGCGGCGGGCACCCGGGTCGAAGCGGAAATCGCGTACCGTCCACGGTTCGTTCAACTGCAGCAAGCGTCCCAGCAGGACCTTGTCCAACGCCATCGCTGTCTCCTTCTCCGACCTCGTCCGCCTCCTGCTCGTAGTCAGGAAGTCTTGATTTGGGTTGATTGGCTCGGAATTGCGACGCGCATAGTAGCAAAGCGCGTGGAACGGCAGCAGCGCACTGCAGCACGGAAGGCTGCGGGCAATTTGAATGACATGAAACAATCCCGATCCGGACGGTTCGGGATGCGCACCGGAAGGTGCTGAAGGTGTGGTGCGCGGAGAGAGACTCGAACTCTCACGCCTTGCGGCACTGCCCCCTCAAGACAGCGCGTCTACCAATTTCGCCACCCGCGCACTTGGGTAGGGGCGCGAATATACAACAAAAAGGATGATTCTGCGTGAGTGATTTGAGTCGTGCCAGGCAGGTGATGTGGGAACTTGTGAGGCCGCACCGCGGCCGTCTTGCGCTGGCGGCGCTCGGGCTGGTGCTCGCTGCCACTTCGGCGCTGGCGCTCGGCCAAGGCCTGCGCAGCGTGATCGACCAGGGTTTTGCCGCTGGCGACCCGCAGTGGCTGGACCGCGCGCTGGCCGGCACGCTGGGGCTGGTCGTGCTGCTCGCTGGTGCCACCTGGCTGCGCTTCTACAACGTGTCCTGGCTGGGCGAACGGGTGGCGGCCGACCTGCGCACGCGGGTGTATGCCCACCTGCTGACGCTGCCGCCCTCCTTCTTCGAAGCCGGTCGCACCGGCGAGGTCATTTCCAGGCTGACCAATGACACCGCGCAGATCGAGAACGTGGTCGGATCGACCCTGTCGATCGCGCTGCGGAACACGCTGATGCTGGCCGGCGGCTTGGTCATGCTGGGGCTGACCAGTGGCCGGCTGACGCTGCTGGTGCTGGCCGGCGTGCCGGTGGTGGTGGCGCCCATCGTCATCTTCGGCCGCCGCGTGCGCGGGCTGTCGCGTGAGCGACAGGCACGGGTGGCCGACCTCGGCACTCATGTCGATGAGAGCGTGCACGCCATCCGCATCGTGCAGGCCTGCGGTCACGAGGCGGCCGACCGCACGCATTTCGCCGCGCTGGTCGAGCGCAGCTTCGACACCGGCGTGCGCCGCTATCGCCATACGGCAGTCATGATCGTCATGGTCATCCTGCTGGTGTTCGGCTCGGTCGCGCTCATCCTGTGGGTGGGCGGTCATGACGTGCTGGCCGGGCGGCTCAGCGCCGGCGAGCTGTCGGCCTTCGTGTTTTACGCCGCCATCGTCGCCAGTTCGGTCGGTGCGCTGTCCGAGGTGTGGGGCGAACTGCAGCGCGCCGCGGGCGCCACCGAACGGCTGATCGAACTACTCGATACCCAGCCGGACATCGCCGCCCCGGCCGACCCGCAGCCGCTGCCGCAGCCGTCGCGCGGCGACATCGCCTTCCGCGGCGTGCGCTTCTGCTACCCCAGCCGGCCGGACATTCCGGCGCTGGACCGCTTCGACCTGACGGTGCGTGCTGGCGAGACGGTGGCGCTGGTCGGCCCGTCCGGCGCCGGCAAATCCACGCTGTTCCAGCTGCTGCTGCGCTTCTATGACCCGCAGGCCGGCAGCGTCGAGATCGACGGCGTGCCGCTGGCGCAGGCCGACCCGGCCGCCGTGCGCGCGCGCATCGCGCTGGTGCCGCAGGAGGCGGTCATCTTCGCCGCCAGCGTCGCCGACAACGTGCGCTACGCGCGACCGGAGGCGAGCGACGAGGAAGTGCGCGCAGCCTGCGAGGCCGCTTTCGCCGACGCCTTCATCCGTCAGTTGCCCGGCGGCTATGACAGCCCGCTCGGCGAGCGCGGCGTGCGCCTGTCCGGCGGCCAGCGCCAGCGTCTCGCCATTGCCCGCGCCATTCTCGCCGACCGCCCGATATTGCTGCTGGACGAAGCCACCTCGGCGCTCGACGCCGAAAGCGAACGCATGGTGCAGGCCGCGCTGGCGCCGCTGATGGCCAGCCGCACTACGCTGGTGGTGGCGCACCGCCTGGCCACCGTGCAGCGCGCCGACCGCATCGTCGTGCTCGACCACGGCCACGCCATCGAATCCGGCACGCACGCAGAACTGCTGGCGCGCAACGGGCTATACGCACAGCTGGCACGGCTGCAGTTCATCGACGACGGCGCTTGAGAAAAAATGGAGCGCACGCGGCGCTCCATCAAACACCGGGCCGCGCCCGGGTCAGTGGGGCACTTGGGCGTGGCCGGCACGAGGACGTCGGGTGTTCAGCCGCTGGCGGTTGCCGGCTTCAGGTAACGCTCTGCCTCTCGATATCGCGCCACGCGGCTCAGGTGCGGCACCAATGCGTCGGTCGACAGGGGCGGCGTCGCCGGCGCAGCGCCGGGCAGGGAGCGGTAGGCGGTCTGCATCGCCTCCAGCGCGGCGAGCATGCCGTGATGTCCGTCGAGATGCAGGCGTGCGCCGTGGCTCGCCAGCGTGTCGAGCCTTGCCGGATCGGAGCCTGCGTAGCCGATCAGCAACCATGGCAGGCGGATGTGCGCGGATATCTTCGCCAGCCGTTCATCATTGTCGGAGCCGACGATGCACAGCGCGTCGACACCGGTGTCGGCGTAACGCGTTAGGCGCTCGATCAGTTCGTCGTCCGATCTGCAGGCGCGCGCCGAGGTGCGCGCGAATAACACGAAGGACGGATCGCGCCGCGCGGAAACCGCGGCGCGCAGCTTGTCGGCCGCCTCGTCTATCGGTATCAGCGGGTCGGTGTGCCGGCCGTAGGCCTGCGGCAGCCAGCTGTCCTCGATCGACAGGCCAGCGGCGCCTGCTGCCTCCAGCTCGCCCACCGTGCGCATCACATTGAGCGCGTTACCGTAGCCGCCGTCGGCATCGACGATCAACGCGACGTCGCTGGTGTCGGTGATGCGGCGCGTCAGCCCGCTCAGTTCGGTCAGCGTGATCAGGTTCAGGTCGGGCAGACCGAGCAGGGTCAGCGCTGCCGCCGAGCCGCCGAGGATGCCGATACCGAAGCCGGCAGCCTCGGCCAGTCGTGCCGACATCGGATCGAATACCGACGGGCAGTTCAGGCATTGCGTCCCGGCGAGCGCGTTGCGCAGCCGCGTGCGGCGGGCGCTCATGCCGGAAAAAGCCATGGTTCGAGCGTGCACCGCCGCTGCTCGTAGGCGCGGATGTCGTCCGCCTGCTGCAGCGTCAATGCGATGTCGTCCAGACCATGCAGCAGACAGTGTTTTCGATAGGCGTCCACCTCGAAGCCCAGCCGTTCGCCATCTGGCAAACGCAGCGTCTGTTCTGCCAGATCGACCGTCAACCGGTAGTCCTCGCGTCCGTCGCCGACGTCGGCGAACAGGCGGTCGATCTGTGGGGTCGGCAGCACGACGGGCAGCACGCCGTTCTTGAAGCAGTTGTTGAAGAAGATGTCGGCGAAGCTCGGCGCCACGATGACGCGGAAGCCATAGTCGGCAAGTGCCCACAGCGCGTGTTCGCGGCTGGAGCCGCAGCCGAAGTTGTCGCGTGCGAGCAGGATCTGCGCGCCTCTGCAGGACGGCCGATTGAGCACGAAATCCGGTTCGGGTTCGCGCGCCGATTGCGGCTTGCCGGGATAGCCCGGGTCACGGTAACGCCAGGCGTCGAAAAGGTTGTCGCCGAAGCCAGTGCGCGCGATCGACTTCATGAACTGCTTCGGAATCAACGCGTCGGTATCGACGTCGGCGCGGTCCAGCGGCGCGACGTGCGAGGTCAGTGCGGTGAAAGGCTGCATGTCAGGCCTCCGCGCCGATATCGACGAAGTGGCCGGCCAGTGCCGCGGCGGCAGCCATTGCCGGGCTGACAAGATGGGTGCGGCCGCCGGCGCCCTGGCGACCTTCGAAGTTGCGGTTTGAGGTCGAGGCGCAGCGCTCGCCGGGCTGAAGGCTGTCGTCATTCATGCCCAGACACATTGAACAGCCAGGCTCGCGCCACTCGAAGCCGGCCTCGATGAAGACGCGATCAAGCCCTTCTGCTTCCGCCTGTGCCTTGACCAGACCGGAGCCGGGCACCACCAGCGCCTGACTGACCGAGGCTGCGACGCGGCCACCGCGCGCGATGGCTGCAGCCGCGCGCAGATCCTCGATGCGCGCATTGGTGCAGGAACCGATGAATACGCGGTCGGGCCGGATATCAGTGACGGCGGTGCCCGGTTCGAGCGCCATGTAGTCAAGTGCGCGCTGCATCTGCGCGCGGCGCACCGGGTCGGCCTCGTCGCGCGGGTCCGGCACGCGGCCGTCGGCCGGCACCGTCTGCGCTGGCGACGTACCCCAGCTCACCATCGGGCGCAGCGTGCTGGCGTCGATCTGCAGCCGCGCGTCGAACACTGCGCCATCGTCGCTGACCAGCGTGCGCCAGTATGTGCAGGCGGCGTCCCACTCGGCGCCGCGAGGTGCCAGCGGCCGGCCTTCGAGGTAATCCAGCGTCACCGCGTCGACCGCCACCAGCGCGACGCGCGCACCGGCCTCGATCGCCATATTGCACAGGGTCATCCGGCCTTCCATCGACAGCCCGCGCACGGTGTCGCCGCCGAACTCGATGGCACAGCCGGCGCCGCCCGCAGCGCCGAGGCATCGGATCAGGTCGAGCACCAGGTCCTTTGCGGTCACGCCACGTGGCAGCGTGCCGCTGACATCGATGTACAGCGTCTTCATGCGGTCGACCGGCAGGCACTGCGTAGCCAGCACGTGCTCGACCTCCGATGTGCCGACGCCGAAGGCCAGCGCGGCGAAGGCGCCGTGCGTGCTGGTGTGCGAATCGCCGGCTACCACCGTCATGCCGGGCAGCGTGGCGCCCTGTTCCGGCCCGATCACGTGGATGATGCCCTGCCGGCGGTCGCCGAGCGGGAACAGCGTGATACCGAACTCACGACAGTTGTGCCCGAGCTGCTCGACCTGCGCGCGCGACAGCGGGTCGCGGATCTCGCCGGCGTGCGAAGTGGTCGGCACGTTGTGGTCGGCCGTGGCCAACACCGTGTCGCGACGCCAGGGCGTGCGACCGGCAAGCCGCAGACCCTCGAAGGCCTGCGGGCTGGTCACCTCATAGACCAGATGACGATCGACGTAGAGCAGCGCCGTGTTTTCGCCGCGCATGGCGACGACGTGGCGCGTCCAGAGTTTGTCGAACAGAGTGCGCGGCTGCATCAGCGCGTCGCCGCCTGGGCGGCTTCCATGTCGCGGGCACGGGCGATCAGCGCCGCGTCCTTCTTCAGCAGATGCTTGGCCACGCGCTGCGTCGGTGTCTTCGGCAATGCATCGGCAAACACCAGGTAGCGCGGCACCTTGATCGCCGCCATGTGGGCGTGGCACCACTCAATCACCGCCTCGTGCGTCGGCGTGGCGCCGTCCCGCGCAACGAGCACTGCCAGGATGTCGTCCTCGCCCAGTTCGGACGGCACCGCGATGGTCGCCGCCTCCGCCAGCTCCGGATGTCGGCCCAGTAAGACGTCGAGCTCGGCGCCGGATATGTTTTCGCCGCGCTTGCGGATGATGTCCTTCTTGCGCGCAACGAAATAGAAATAGCCGTCGGCGTCCATGCGCACCAGATCACCGGTGGCGAACCAGCCGTCGCGGAACGCCTCGGCGGTCTGCTGCGCATCGTTCAGGTAGGCAACGAACAGGGTCGGTGTCTGCACCAGCAATTCACCGGCTTCGCCCACCTCGACGTCGCGGCCGTCATCATCGACCACGCGCAGCTGTGCAAACGCGCCGTCGAAGCGCGGATGCACACCGGCGCGGCCGATGCTTCCGGGCTTGTGCGGCCCTTCGTAGGGGTTGCTGCAGGTGGACGGAATCTCCGACATGCCGTAGCCCTCGATCAGCAGCGGCACGCCGAATTCCTGCTGGAACAGCCGGAACATGTCGACGCTGATCGGACCGCCGTAGATCTTGCGGATGCGGTGCGCCGGATTGAATTCGGAACGCGGCCGCAGGCCGAGGATGGAGCCCAGCGCCGCCAGAATGTTGAGCTGGGTGGCACCGGTGTCGACCGCGGTCTGCCAGAAGGTCGACGCGCTGAATTTCGCCGCGGTGATGAAGGTGCCGCCGCAGGCCAGCGCACCGGCGAAGGAATAGAACAGCGCGTTGACGTGGAACAGCGGGAACACCGTGAGCATGCGCTCGCGCGGCTGCAGCCTCAGCCGGCCGACAAAAACCTCGGCCGACCACACCACCGTGCGCTGACTGTGCACCACGCCCTTCGGGAAGCCGGTGGTGCCGGATGTGTAGATGACCACCGCCGGATCATCTGGCGAGGGCATAGGCAGCGGCGGTGCGTCGGCCGGCGACTCGCCGGCAATGCATGCCAGCGCGGCGGCGGCGCTGGCCGCGTCGAGTCCGCAGGGCTCCAGCGGTGCCACGCGTGCCGGGCGGGCACACCGGGTGGCGATCTGCTCGACGCGCGCGCACAGCGACTGTGGCGCATAGGCGGCGACGGCCTGCGAGTGCTGCAGTTGGTAGTGCAGCTCGTCGTCGGTCAGCGCCGGATTGAGCGGTACGAACACGGCGCCGATGCGCGCCAGCGCCAGGAAGAGCAGGACGGCCACGTCGCTGTTCGGCGCCACGTGCGCGACCAGGTCGCCAGCGCGGATGCCGTGTGCGTTCAGCGCGGCGGCCAGCGTCTCCACCGCTTCGCTCACCTGGCGGTAAGTCCAGCTGCGCGTCTGGAAAAGCACGGCTTCGGCATCCGGCATGACGGCGGCGCGCGAGGCGAGGAGCGAGGGCAGGGTGTCGTCGTGCTGCGGGAAGAGGGCAAACACCTGCGCCGGCGTCAGCTCGGTCGCGGGTTCTGCGGGCAGTTCGTCTGGAATCATCGTGTCCGGCATTCAGAGATCGATCACCAGCAGCGGGCTCAGCGAGCGCGAGCAGCAGGGCGTGAACTGGTCGTTCTTCGTCTGTTCCGCCGGGGTCATGTACATGTCGCGGTGGTCAGGCGTGCCGTCAATGACGCGTGTCAGGCAGGTGCCGCACACGCCCTGCTCGCAGGACACCGGCAGATCGACGCCAGCCGCGGCAAGCGCCTGCGCCACCGTCTGTTCGCGCCGCACCGGAATGACACGGCCGGAACGGGCCAGCTTCACGTCGAAGTCGGCGTCGGCGTCCGTCGTCACCACGGTCGCCCCGAAGAACTCGTAGTGGATGCGGTCTTCCGGCCAGCCCTGCGCGCGCGCGGTCGCCAGCACAGCGTCCATGAAACCCCTGGGGCCGCATACGTAGAGATGCGTGCCCGGCTCGGGGGTCGCCAGCACGCCCTTCATGTCGAAGGACTGGGATGCGTCGCCGTCGTCGACGTGAATCTGCGTACGCGCCGCCCAGCCGGCGGACGCGATCCGCGCGCGGAAGGCGGTGCGATCGAGCGAGCGGGTGCAGTAGTGCAGCGTGAAATCGGCGCCGTCGGCCGCCAGCTGCTCCGCCATGCACAGCAGCGGCGTGACGCCGATGCCGCCGGCCAGCAGCAGATGGTGGCGCGCATCGGCCGCCAGTTCGAAGTGGTTGCGCGGCGCGCTGATCGCAAGCGTGGCGCCCTCTGCCAGCGCGTGCATCGCACGCGAGCCACCGCGCGACGCCGGGTCAAGCAGCACGCCCAGCTGGTAGCGGCTGCGATCGGCCGGATGGCCGCACAGCGAGTACTGCCGGGTCAAACCGTCGCCCAGCAGCACATCGACATGGGAACCCGCGGTGAAGGCGGGCAGTGGTGCGCCGTCCGCACTGACCAGCTCGAAGCGGGCGATGCCCTCGGCCTCGGCTTCGCGACGCGCGACGCGCACCTGCAGCGTCTGGACCGTAGCCATCAGACCGCCTGTTCCTTGCGGATGAGACTTTCAAACAGCCGCCGTCCGCGCACGCAGGTGGCATCGGCCTTCAGCAGCACCTCCGGCGGCGTCGTGCCCAGCGTGGTGAGCATGGACTCGATTTCGCGGGTGGCCAGCATGTCCTCCTCGATCACCGCATTGAAGCTGGCCAGCATGGCCTTGCCGAAAGCGTCGTCGTCCTGCTTGAACGTGCGGCCGTAGGCGAAGAAGTAGTGGGCGGTGTTCTTCGTGGCGGGCGTGATCGCGTGATAGACGCGCACCTTGCCAAGCACGGCACCCGGGTCGTCGCTGTCGGTCCTGGACTTGCACAGGAAGTCGTAGCCGGCATGCAGCGAAGGCAGGAAAAGTTTCATGCCGAAAGCGCGGTCGACCTTGCCCTCGTAACCGAACACCTGCGCATAGAGCGGCGGGCACTGGATATTCGGGAACTCGCGCTGGCTGCTGATCCAGTTGTCGCCGTTGTCCCGCTGCTCGTCGACCACGCTGTAGTCGCCGGCACCGATGCTGGTCTGATGCAGGAAGCCGAGGTGGGTGAGGTCGAACAGGTTGTCGTGCATCAGCATGTAGCGGCCGGGCACTGCGTGATAGGTGCCGGACTCGACCGTGAAGGCCGGGTCGGTCAGACCGATCTCGTGGTGATCCGGAATCAGCGATTCGTCGGCCAGCGCCGGATCGCCCATCCAGATCCACAGCCACTTCCAGCGCTCGACCAGCGGATAGGCCTTCACCTTGCAGCTGGCCGGCACCATGCCCTGCGACGGGATGCGCACGCAGTCACCCTTCGGCGAGAAGGTGATGCCGTGGTACATGCATTCGATGTTGTCGCCGATCAGCCGGCTCTTGCCGAGCGGGAAGTGGCGGTGCGGGCAGCGGCCTTCGAGTGCGACCGCGCGACCGTCTTCGGTGCGGTAGAAGGCAATCGGCTCGTTCAGGATCCAGCGTTCCATCGGCTCGCGCCTGATCTCGTCCGCCCAGGCGGCGATATACCACTGGTTGCGGGGGGCGAAGCAGCCTTCGGGTAGCGGGTACATGGTGTCTCCTCTGATGTTCTGTATGGTCTTGCTCAGCCTTGCCGCGCGACCGCGCGAGCGGTGCGCCGGCAGGGCGGCGGATCGGTGATGAAATCCAGCAGTTCGCGAGTGAAGCGCGCCGGGTCGTCGCGGAAGGGTGCATGGCGTGCACCGGCGTGGATCGATGTGCGGCTGTCGGGCAGCAGTTCGCGGAACACTTCGGCACGCGAGGCCAGCACGATGTTGTCGTGCTCGCCGTTCACCCACATCAGCGGTAGGTCGAGGCCGCCGATCAGTGCGTCGTAATCCAGCCCGCGCTGGCGCATCCAGCGCCGGTGCTCGACCGGACAGCGCGCCGCGACCGCGGTCAGCGCGGCGAAGTCGGCGCTGTCGCGCGGCACGCCCAGCACGTCGCCGATGAAGCGCGCGGTCGCGTCGGCAACAGTGGTTTCGTCCTCCGAGCACAGCGCCTCGAGAACGACGTGATCCGGTCCTGCCGAGGCGAAATGCGCGAGACTGGCAGCCGCGACGAACTGGATGCCGTGCAGCCCGTCGGTGCCGTAGCGGCGCGCATAGTCGAGCACACTGCGACCACCGAAGGACCAGGCGACCACGCTCGGCTGCACCACGCCCGAGGCGCGGATGACGGAGTCCAGGTCGGCTGCCCAGGCGTCGCCTGAGGTGTAGTGGGCCGCTGTTTGCATGCGGTCCGATGCACCGTGACCGCGTAGATCGGGCATGACCAGGTGGCAGCGTTCGAGCAGTGCCGGCTGCGCATAGAGCGGCGCCCACACCGAGTGGTCGAGCGCGAAGCCGTGCAGCAGTACGATCGGAGATCCGTCCGGATTGCCGGCCGACCACCAGGCGATCCGGCATCCGTCCTCGGACACGCAGTCGTGGCGCAGGAAGGCCGGGCGTGGGGTGTGTTGCGTCATGTCATCCACCGTCGGCGCTTCAGGCCTTCGCGGCCTCGCCGAAATGCTGTGCGCGGATCTTCTTCCACTGCGCCATGTCGGCATCGACCGACTGATACTTGTCGGCGAAGAAGCGTTCGGTCACCGTCACGTTGGTGGCGAATTCGACCCGCATGCCGTTCGGATCGTAGAAGTAGATCGAACGGCAGTAGCCATGGTCGATTTCCAGCACGTCGATGCCTGCGTCCTGGAGCTTCTTCTTGTAGCCGTCTATGGTTTCGTGGCCGCCGCTCACTTCCATCGCGATGTGGTGGCCGAACTGGTCGACTTCGGGAAAGTCTTCCGGCCTGAAGTGTGCCGGGTAGTCGAAGAAGGCCAGTGCGCTGCCATCGGCCAGTTCGAAGTACAGGTGCATGTAGGGTTTGGGCTCGTTGGTCAGCGGATCGATGGGCTCGATGCAGGCCGCCACCAGCGGAAAGCCGAGGATGCCCTCGTAGAAGGCGCGCGTCTCCTCCGCGCTGCGGCAGCGGAAGGCGTGGTGATGCAGCATCTTCACCTTGTTTGCGGCACGCCGCTCGCTGGCGACTTCGCGTGCGCGGTCAAGATCGATTTCGCTCGGGGTCCAGTTTTCAAGACTCATGGTGTGCTCCTCCTCGGTGGGGCGATGTTGGTACGGTCAGCAGGTGGCGGGGGTGGCGGGCGATGCGGCAGGGGGCGACGCATCGGCGGCGCGGGCATTGCGGGCCGACTCGTCGGCAATGAGCTTGGCCAGCACGCGACGGGCGCGCACGCCTCCCGCGTCGCCCGCCAGCAGCACCGGCTTCAGTGACCAGAAATCGGCGCCCTTCATCATTGCGGACTGGGCTGCGATCATCGGCTTGTCCTCGTTCTCGAACGCGGCTTCGAGACCGGCCTGGATGGCTGCTGTCAGTGCGGCGTCGTCGCGGCGGTAGTTGCGGCAGTTGGCCCAGAAGTACAGGGTGCTGTCCGCGGTTTCCGGGGTCATGATGTGGCAGCCCCTGTCCGTCCATTTCGCCGTTTCGCGGCTGCCGCCGACCTCATCGACGTACAGCGTCAGTTCCATCGACGCCGGCGGGTCCCAGCGCACATCCACCCACCAGTCCAGGCGGCGCCCTTCGAGCTGCTTGATCGCGGCATGCAGGGGCGACAGTTCCGAGTCGAGGCTGGCCACGTTGGACCACACCGTACTGCCCCGCTGGTAGATGTCCCGCGGACCTTGCGTGAAGGCGGGCGCACCCAGCCCCGGATGCAGGAATTCGGCATGGCCCAGATCCATGATGTTGTCGCTGTACAGCTCGTAGTGACCGGCCCCGCGCAGCGTGCCTCTGTTGGTCACCAGCGCCGGATCGGACAGGAAAGCAAAGTCCGGAATGAGGGTGCTGTCCGCGCGCGCCGGATCACCCATCCAGATCCACACCAGCGAATGCCTTTCCTCCGTCGGGTAGCTGCGCAGCACGGCTGCCTTCGGAATGGCGCCGTCGCCGTGCGGGTTATGCACGCAACGGCCGTCGCCGTCGAACTGCAGGCCATGGTAGGGACACTGCACGCGGTCGTTGCACAGGGTGCCCATGTGCAGCGGCGCGAAGCGATGCGGGCAACGGTCGCTCATCGCCCGCACCCGGCCGGCGCTGTCGCGGAAGAACAGCAGCGGCTGGTCGAGCAGCGTGAGCGGCTTCATGTCCGCGCCGAAGTCGTCGCTCCAGCCCGCGGCGTACCAGGTGTCGAGCAGGTAGGGGGTCATCGTGGTCTCCTCAATGTTCCGGTCTCAGGCGGCGAGGCTGTGCTCGACCGGCGCCGGTTGGTGTGCGGCATCCTGCTGGACATCGCGGCGCAGCAGGAAGTAGGCAAGGGCGGGCAGCAGGATGAGGGCGCCGAGCATGTTCCAGACGAACATGAAGGCGAGCAGCACACCCATGTCGCCCTGGAACTTGATCGGCGAGAAGGCCCAGGTGGCGACCGCGATGCCCAGCGTGACGCCGGTCAGCACCACCACCTTGCCGGTGAACAGCAGGGCGCCGTAGTAGGCCTGCGACAGCGTGCGGCCCGCCTTCAGATTGGCCAGCGTCACGCTGAGCACGTACAGCGCGTAGTCGACGCCGATGCCCACGCCCAGCGCCACCACCGGCAGCGTGGCCACCTTCACGCCGATGCCCAGCGCCACCATGAGCGCCTCGCACAGGATGGAGGTGAGCACCAGCGGCACCACGGCGCACACCACGGCACGCCAGGAGCGGAAGGTGACGAAGCACAGCACCACCACCGCGGCGTACACCATGGCCAGCATTTCGCGGTTGGCCTGCCGCACGACGATGTTGGTGGCGGCCTCGATGCCGGCGTTGCCGGCCGCGGACAGGAACTGCGCATCCGGGCCGTTGTACTCGGCACCGAAGGCATCGACCACCGATGACACGGCATCCAGCGTGTCCGCCTTGTGGTCGCGCAGGAAGGTCTGGATGGTGAGGAAGCTGCACTGCGCGTCCAGCGTTTCGCGCGGTGCGTACTGCGTCACCGAGTTGATGCTGGCCTGGTCGCGCGACAGTTCGTACCACTTCGGATTGCCTTCGGCGAAACCCACCATGCCGCTCTTGGCCGTACCGACGAAGGACACCGTCGACTCGACGCCGGGCAGGGCGCGCAGCCGGGATTCCAGTTCGTTCACCCGCAGCAGCGTGCCGTACTTGGAACAGCTGTCCTTGGGCGTCGGAATCATGACCGTATAGACGTCGCTGCTGGCGGCGTAGTGGCCGATCACGTAGGCGTTGTCCACGTTGTAGCGTGAATCGGCGCGCAACTCGGGCGCCCCCGGATCGAGATCGCCGATCTTCAGGTTCAGGCTCACCACGAATCCGGCCACGCCCAGCACCGCCGCACCGATGACGGCCCGCGTCGCCCAGCGACGTTGCGTGAACAGATCGAGGAAGGCCCAGAACGCGTGCTTGTTGCCGTCCTCGCCGGCCTGTTCGGCGCGCAGGCTGCGCGCTGCGGCAACCGGACTGACGCCGGTGTAGGACAGCAGCACCGGCAGCAGCACCAGGTTGGTGAAGATGAGCACCGCCACACCCAGACTGGCGGCCAGCGCCAGATCCTGGATGACCGGGATGCGGATGATCATGAGCACGGCAAAGCCCACCGCGTCCGCCAGCAGTGCGGTCAGTCCGGCGAGGAAGAGACGGCGGAAGGTCAGTCGCGCCGCCACCCACTTCGGCGCACCGCGACCGATGTCCTGCATGATGCCGTTCATCTTCTGCGCGCCGTGGCTCATGCCGATGGCGAACACCAGGAAGGGCACCAGTATCGAGTACGGGTTCAGTTCGAAGCCGAGCAGCGGGAGCAAGCCCAGCAACCACACCACGGCGACCAGCGAACAGGCCATCACCAGCCCGGTACTGCGCACGCAGCGCGTGTAGCCATACAGCACCGCACTGCAGATGCCGATGGCGACGGCGAAGAACACGAGGATCTGCCGCATGCCGTCGATCAGGTCGCCCGCGACCTTGGCAAAGCCGGTGATGTGGATGTGAATGCCGTCGGATGCGTACTTCGCACGCAGATCCTCCAGCTTCGCGTTCAGCGCCTGGTAATCCAGCGGCCGTCCGCTGTTGAAATCGCGATCGATCAGCGGCACCTGCAGCACGCTGGACCGGAAGTCCGCCGCCACCAGCTGACCGATCTGCCCTGACCGTTCGATGTTGCTGCGCAGCTCCGCCAGCTTGTCCGGAGATCCGTCGAATCCGTCCGGCATGACCGGCCCGCCCTCCAGCCCCTGGTCGGTCACCGCCACCCAGCGCACCGCCGACATGTACAGCGACTTCATGTAGGCGCGATCGACACCGGGCAGCAGATAGACCTCGTCGTTGATCCGGCGCAACGTGTCCATGTAGGCCGGATCGAGAATGCTGTCGCCTTCGGTGGCCACCACGATGCGCAGCACGTTGCCGGAGCCGGCGAGCTGCTTCTCGTGGGCACGGAAGTTCTGCACATACGGGTGATCCGTCGGCAGCATGCGCTCGAAGCTCGCCGCCAGCTGCAGGCGCGTGGCCTGATAGCCGAGCAGCAGCGTGGCCAGCGCGCACAGGGCGATCACCAGCAGCCGGTTGTTGAAGAACAGGCGCTCGGCCCAGCTGCCGGACTGCGCATCGAAGCCCTGCCCGGTCGCGTCGAAGGCGACCGCATCCTGCGGAGGCGTCGGCATCACGGTTGTTCACTCCCCTGTGTGGCCGCAGCCGTTTCGATCACATGCACGCCACGCGGCCCCACCGCCACCAGCCGCCCGTCCGGACCGGCCGCCACCGCTGACAGCGGCGGTTGTTTGCCCGTCCATCCGTCAAAGCGTCCGCCTGCCGCCTGCTGCAACCGGACGTCGCCCGCCTGGCCGACCAGTACCATCCGGCCATCGTCCAGCGTGGCGCCACCGGTCCAGGCGCTGCTGCCGTCGCCGCCCACGTCGTTCCAGTGCACACCGTGATCGGTCGACACGAAAGCCCGCCCCTGCAGCCCGAACACCACGACGGCACCGTCGGCGTTGCCGGCAACGCCGAAGAAGCTGCCTTCATACGGCGTCTTCAGCGCCTCGAAGCGCGCGCCGCGGTCAGACGACACGAATACCGCGCCGCGTTCGCCCACCACATACAGGCGGTCGCCGATCAGGCGGATGCCGTACAGGTGATTGCCATCCGGATTGGGCAGACGTGCGGATGCCCGCGTCCAGTGCGCACCGCCGTCGGCGGTGTGCAGGAACAGTCCGAACGCACCGATGGCGAAGCCTTCGTTCGCATCGAGGAACAGCACGTCGAGCAGCGGATCGCCCGCATTGGGCAGCAGTGGCGGATCGCCATCGTCCGCGCCTGCGGCTGCTTCTTCCGGCAGGCCGGCGATGGCACGGCCATCGAGCTGACGCGTCCAGGTCCGGCCGCCATCGGTGGTGGCCAGCACCACACCACTGTGGCCGACAGCCCAGCCCCGTTCCGCATCCGCGAAGCTCACTGCGGTCAGCGTGACGCTCACCGGCACCGCAGCCTGCTGCCAGTGCGCAGCCGCGTCGTCGCTGAACAGAACGATGCCGTTCTCACCGGCGACGATCACACGCTGATCGGCACGCGTTGCGGCAATCAATACGGAAGCCGGCGCGTTCGGCACCACGGCGGCCTTTCGCGACAGCGGATCAAGCGGATCGAGCGAACCGGCCGCGTTTCCCGCCGTTGCCTGGATCGCCGCACCGGCGCCGGCAATCAGCGCCAGCAGCGCGCAGCCGCCTGCGCCGCATCGCACTGCCGTGCGGAGAAAACTTCCGTTCATCGATGCTCTCCTGAACCGGCGGTCCGCACGGCATCGAGATGCTCCACATACTCGACCACCAGGCCGTCCGGATGCTTCATCACCATCACCTTGCCGGTGACCACGTCCGTCAGCGCTTCGAGTGTTTCGCACCCCTGTGCGCTCAGGGCTGTCCGGAAGGATTCGATATCCCGGACCAGATAGACGGCGCCTGCCATTGAGATCGCGGACGCGATCTGCGGGTGATAGCCCACCAGGACCATCTTTCCGACCTGCACGACGCGCAGCCGGCCGTCCAGCAGATCCAGATCCAGTTCGACCGGCGCGGCAAGCAGACCGCAGTAGAAGTCGACGGCCGCCGCCAACCGGTCAAGGGTCATGTTGTGTCTGACCAGAATGTCCAGAACCTTCATGTGCTCTCCCGCGCACTGAACGCGTGCCGTGCGGAACCGGTGCTCATGCCGCGCATCCGCTGACTGGCCGGAACCACTGTTCGAGGTAGCCGAGCATGGCCGCCGCCTCCTCCGGCACGCAGCTCATGCCGACATACAGGTCCGGGCGAACCAGGATGAGCCGGCCTTCGGGACCGATGCCATAGCGCGCCAGGATTTCGCCCGTTTCGTCACATACCCGATGGTCGAAATCGAATCCCGTGTCATCGCCACGGCCTTCCGGCGAGACCGTCGCCTTGGTCGCCCGGTCGGGGTCCGGATGCTCGGACATCCGTGTGTTCCCCTGCGGAACCAGGCAGGCCACGACCTGGGACGGATAGCGCCGCTCCAGTTCGTCGCGCAAGGCACGCCCGGCGGACAGATGGCTGTCCACATCAGCGCCCGGCACCACGAGCAGGGTGAATCGCGGATGTCTGAACACGTCGTAAAGGCGCTTCCGAGGTTCGCTTACCAGCAGTGCGTCCGGTGCCCGCTCGCCTGCCCGGGGGCCTGCCACGGCATGAATCACCGGCGGCACGAGCGCCACGTCGCGGTAGTTGTGCGACAGCCCGGACACGAGCTGTATCGTGCGTGCCTCCCAGCCGGGTTCCTGCGTGTAATGCAGGCGCTCCTCCGGTGCGATGCCGAAACCCATCACGATTTCGTGCGTCGCCATCGCCCCTTCGGTGATCTGCTCACCGATCGGTTTGCGCTCGCGCTCGTAACTGTCGAGCACGGCTTCGGCCGCCAGCCCCTTGAAGACGGCCGCAAGCTTCCAGCCGAGGTTGAAGGCGTCCTGCATGCACCCGTTCATGCCCTGGCCACCCGAAGGCGAGTGCACATGCGATGCATCGCCGCAGATGAGCATGCGACCGTTTCGATAGCGGTCGGCGATGTTGTTCCGGATCGCCCAGGCCGTCGCCCACTCGGGCTCTCCGATCTTCATGCCGATGCCCAGCCGGTCCGCCACGGTCTGAAAGGCGGCGCGTGCATCATCGGCATGGACCAGCGCACCTGTCGGCTCGCTCATGTAGATGCGCCAGCACCGGCCCGGCAGCTTGGTGCAGTTCATGAACAACTCCTCGTCAAAGAAGTAATTCATCCAGTGGTCGTCAAAGTTCACGTCGGTGAGCTCGACGTCCATCATGGCCATTGCGGCCACTTCTTCGCCGGGGAAGTCGATGCCGGCGGCGCCGCGTACGAAACTGCGTACGCCGTCGCAACCGACAACCCATGAATGCCGGCGGGTGTCGACCGTTCCGTCCGGCCGCATGATCCGGGCTTCAACCGACCCTGCATCCTGGCTCAGCCCCACCAGCTCCGTCCTGTACTCCGGCTTCAGGCTGTACTGGGAGAACAGGTGCTCGCGCAGGACCTGTTCGAAGTCGTTCTGGTTGATCTTGTAGTAGAACGCGAAGCGCGTCGGCAGCACGCGGTAGTCAGTGCGCGGCTGCTCGCTCTCCGGCAGATGGGGAAAGTGATAGATGTTGCCCGGGCACTGGAGGCAGACCTCCTCGAGTCGGTGCGCAATGCCCATGTGCTCGAACATTTCCATCGAGCGCGCGTGCACCGTCATCGCCCTCGTCGTGTGTGAAGGCCCCTTTCTCTTTTCGATCAGGCGTACCGGCACGTTTCGGCGCAAAAGTTCATGCGCAAGGATCAGGCCGGTCGGTCCTGCCCCGACGATCAGAACGGATTCTTCAATGCTGCTCATGTTGCACTCCCCGGGTCGTCACTTGTTGTCCTGTTCCACAGCCGCCCGGCGACCGTAACCCTCCTGCAGACGGGCCGACCGGTCGCGGGCATGGCCGGCTCGCCTCACCGCACTCCGCGGCGAGACAGCGATTCCGGCGTGTAGTAGCTGGGAGGAAGTGGATCGATGACCTGGATCTGGTTGTGCTGATCGCTCATCGTCGTGTAGGAGTACGTGCCCTTGATAAGGTCCAGCGTCGTGTAGGTTTCCTGACCGACAGCCGGTATCTCGTACTGCATCCACGGGAAACCATAGCTGGTGTGCCACAGGGTTCCCTGTGCATCCCAGGTGTTGCCGATCGCGGCGATGTACGTGTCCTCGTCGAGGTAGAGCCGGCGCTTCGGACGCACGTCACGCTTGCCGGGACGGACGGTCCCTTCGAGCACCCAGACGCGGTGAACCTCCCAACGGACGAGCTCGGGATTCACGAAGTGCTTGCTCATCGCGTCCTCCGGCTTCGATGCAACGAGCCGGTTGTTGTTGTAGGGAATGATCAGTTCCTTCTTGCCGGCGATCTTCCAGTCATAGTTGGTCGCAGGGCCGAACCAGACGAACACCTGATCGAAGAAATCGACACCGGAGGCCACGAAATTCGGTGTGTCGCAGCAGATGGTCGGCGCGCGACGGACACGGCGCTGACCGACGAGGTACTGCCAGGCCGGTCGCGTGTTGTCCAGCTGGTCGTAGTACATCAGCATTTCCCCTGCGCGGATCGAAGGCGATTCGACCGACTGGAGGTTCTGGTAGTACGCGCCACCGTTGTTCTTGATGTGCTCCGGGGACAGACCTTTCGTGTAGTACGGAATCGTCACCTCGTTCACCGCGCCGCTTGCCAGCGAAGAAGTGCCGTTCGTATCGATGGTGTAGGTACGGAAGGCCTGGCGATAGCCCTGCGAACGCACGCGCAAGGAGTGATTCCACAGCAGCTCCGCGCCGGTTTTCGGAATCGGGAAAGGAATGCCGCCGTATGCATCGATGACCGAATCGCCATCCATCTTTGCGCGCGTGGCGTTCTTGAACGTTTCGTCATACACCCATTGCGGCGCGGCCGCGCTCCGGTGCGTGGGGTAGACGTTGATCTTGTAGTCCGGGTACTTCTTGAGCAGGTATTGCTGCCCTTCGTCCAGCTTGTCCGCGTACTGCGCCATATTGGCCGCCGTCACGGTGTACAGCGGCTTCTCGTCGGCGAACGGATCGGGCCGCGGCTGGCCGCTCTTGTAGCCGGCCGGAACCTTGGTGTAGCCACCGTTCCACGCAGGAATGCTGCCGTCCTTGTTGCCCGCCTTCTCTCCGCCCAGCGGTGTCAGTTCCGACTTGAGCTTTGCGGCTTCATCGGCGGTCACGGCCGCCCAGCCCGTACTCGCCAGCGATGCGGCCACCAGCGCGGCCGCGAGGGTTTTCATCGAAATCATGTGCCGTCTCCGGTGTTCTTAGAAGGTGCGCTGCAGCGAAACCGAGATGAAATCGCGGTCCGCGTAGTTCTGTCGGAAGGTGAGGTTGGCGTCGGTGCCCAGTGCGTTGCCGGCACGGCCGATGTAGTGCGTGTAGTTGATGCCGCCGCGCCACACCTGCTGATAGACACCCTTGACGCCAATCGACACGTCGCCGCCGTGCTCGACGCCGCCGTTGAACAGCTGCACCACGGACGAATTGCCCTTCGGGTTGTAGCCAAGGCCGATGGGCATCGACAGATCGAGGCCCGGCGCGGCCTGGAACCACTGCGGTTCGAACACGAAGCGCAGACCCCAGGCGTCACGCGAGGTGTTCGGGTCCAGCTCGGCAGCGTTCTTCGTGATGCTGGTACGCCGGTTCCAGGCGATTTCGCCCACCAGCGAGGCGTTGTCCCAGAACTTCGACCGGTTCAGGAAGAAGATGGCCGACAGGTTGGCGTGTGCGGAATTGCCGATTGCATAGAGCGCATTGCTGTCGTTGTCGGCCACACCGGTCGGGCTCATGTCGACCACCGGCCCGCTGACCAGCGGCGTGTTGCGGCGGACTGAAAACTCACCTGCAAGATTGAAGTCGGCGATCTCTGTACTGAAGCTCACACCATAGGCGCGCACGTCCTCCGGATAGACCATCTGCAGGTCGCCGGCGACCGGGCGCAGATACACCTGGAAGTTCTTGTCGTGGTAACGCACGGCGTAGAAGCCGAACTCGATGTCCGTGCCTTCCGGACGCCAGCGCAGCTGCACACCGCCCTGTCCGGAATCCGGCGCATTGCCGTCTTCGACACGCGGCACACCGACGCCCGGTGCAAACAGGAAGCGCTCGGTGCCCGACCCCAGCACGTCGGCGCCGGAGAAGTAACTGCCGACACCCGGAATGCGGTTCTTGCGGAATTCGAACTGGTAGTAGGCGCCGAGCGAAACCGTGTCGGTCAGCTGGATCTGGCCGGACACCTGGTTCACCGGCAGGATGATCTCCTTGAACTGCGAGTTCGGTACCGACAGCAGTTTCACGATGTCGGTCGGCGATTGCGCAGCGGCAATGCCGTTGGCGCCGAAGAACAGCGTCTCGCCGTACAGGATGGAGTGGCGGCCGAGACGGACGTTGCCGCGCTCGCCGTTGGCATAGACGAATGCATCCAGCCATTCGGCGCGGCCGCCGTGCAGGTCGCGTGTCGCGTCGACGAACTCGTCCGACGGGCGCGATAGCTGGTTGATCGTAGCCGGCGAATTGTTGTCGTTCGAGCGCTGGTACACCGTGTCGTACCAGCCGGCGCCGCTCAGCCGCAGGCCGTAACTGCCCTTGTAGCTGAGGTCGAATTCCGACAGCAGGTCGATACGGTTGGAAATCAGGCCGCGGCCGAAATTGCGGTTGCCGTCGTCCTGGTTGATGTCGCTGGTCAGCGTGCGCGAGCGGTCTTCGAGGCGCCAGGCATTCGAGTACTTCACCGTGTTGTCCCAGCGCATCTTCACGTCCGGATTGCCGGACTCGATCTCGAACGCCACGGCCGGCGCCGAGCCGCCCAGTCCGGCCATGGCGGCGATGGCCAGCGGCAACGCCTTGCGGCATGAGCGCCTGTTCCTGCCCGGCTGCGGTGCGTGTTTCTTTTTCATGTCTCCTCCTTCTTGGCATGTGCGGCTCCGGACGAGCGGGGCCTTGCGTCGTGTGTCTGCCTTCCTTCAGTCGCTGCCCTTGTGCGACGGGCCGTCGTCGTTCTGCTGCAAGCTCTTGCGGATGTCGTCGGCGTGCTCGTCGAGCAGCGGCGGCGGCTGCACGTCGAAGGCGCGACGGCCGTCGAAGGACACCGGGAAGCGGATGGTCCGGAACGGGCCCATCTGCGGATGGCGCGCGCTGACCTCGAGTTCGAGATGGCGCACCTGCGGGTCGGTCAGCACTTCGTCGGTGTCGTACATCGGCGCGTGCGGCACGTCGCGCTCGGCCAGCCGTATGCACCAGGCGGCACGCGTGTCGGTCGCGAAGATTTCGCGCATCAGCGCGATCAGTTCTTCGTAGTGATTGATGCGCGCCTCGCGCGAGCAGAAGCGCGGGTCGCTGAAGATGTCCGGCCGGCCCATGGCGTCGGCCAACCCCTGCCAGAACTTCTCCGGCGAAGACATGTGCAGCGCCAGCCATTTGCCGTCACTGCAGCGCATGACGTAGGACTGGGAGACGCTGGGGCGGCTGAACGGCCCCATCACCTCGCCTTCAGACAGCAGGTGGGTGAAGGCGTCGAGATTGAAGTGGCACATCGCCTCCAGCATCGACACCTCGACCGTGCGGCCGATGCCGGTGCGTGCGCGCTCGTACAGCGCGCCGAGGATGCCGAAGGCGGCGTAGTAGCCGGTCATCGCGTCGGCGACGGCCGGCCCCACGACGCGCGGATCCGCCGGGTTCACCAGCAGCTTCAGATATCCGCTTGCAGCCTGGGCCACCGTGTCATAACTCGGCCGTTGTGCAGCCGGGCCGGTCTGCCCGAAGCCACTGATGGCGCAATAGATCAGTCGCGGGTTCAGTGCCCGCAGTCGGGCTTCGCCGGCGCCCAGACGCTCGGCGGCACCCGGACGGAAGTTCTGGATGTACACGTCGGCGCTGCGGATGAGATCGTCGAATACCGCAAGGTCGTCGGCGTTCTTCGGATTCAGCGCAATGCTGCGTTTGTTGCGGTTGTAGGTCTGGAAGTGCGGGCTGTAGAGGCCGCCCTTAAAGGCGCGGAAGGGGTCACCCGATTCCGGCTGTTCGACCTTGATCACGTCCGCGCCCAGATCGCCCAGAATCATCCCGGCTGCGGGGCCGGTGATGAAAGTACCCTGTTCGATCACGCGCACGCCGGACAGCACGCCGCTCATTCCGCTGCTCCGTCGCGTGCCGGTTCGCCGTCGTACTGCGCTTCGCGCGTCGCCTGGTAGGACAGCGCGAAGCCGATCGAGCGCTGCAGTTCTTCGGTCAGGTGGGCGATCAGCCCGGCGGTGCGCGCCAGTATCGGCACGCCCTTCAGCGCGTCCAGCGGAAAGCCCACGCCCAGCAGCAGCGCCGGAATGGCGGCCGACACGTTGAGCTTCAGGTCTTTGCCGATGACATCTGGAATCGCCCGCTCGACCGCTTCGGCGATCGCCACGTAGCGCAGGTCGATGGCCTGCTCACGCGCCACTGCGAACAGTGCATCGACGCGCGGGTCGCGTGCCTTGTGCTGCGGATGTCCGTAACCCGGAATCGCATTCTTTGCCGCGCGCCATTCCTGCACCACCTCGCGCGCCGCGACGTCGATGTCACCACCGGCTGCGTGCTGCTCGATTTCATGGAACAGCCGACCGGCTGTTTCCGACGCGCCGAGGATGACCGAGCCGCAACCCAGGATGCCGGCCGCTACCGCGCCCTGCAGCGCATCGGGTGCCGCGGCCAGCGTCATCCGGCTGGCCTGCACGCTGGGCACCAGCCCATGCTCGGCGATGGCGACCAGCGTCGCGTCGATGATGGCGGTCGCTGCCGGTGTGGCGCGGCGGCCGGTCACCAGCAGATGGAAATACTCGGTGAAACCGATGCGGCCGATCAGGTCCGCGCACAGATCGGCACCGCGCACGGTGATGGAGTGCTCGTCCGAGGTCGAGATTGCCGTTCTCGGAATCACTTCCTTGCCTATCTTCATTGTTCTGTCCTCGTGAGGCCGCACCGAAGCGCGGCGGACGCCTACCCCGCGAGCGGGGCGAGGCGGAAGTCGTAGTGGGCCGACCAGTAGGGCCGGTCGAGCAGGCGGCCGTCCGGTGCTTCGCCCGGCCCGTGCGCGTCGAAATCGACGATCAGGCTGTCGCGCACACCAAACACGGCGTCGGAATCGAGATAGAGGCTGTCTGCGACAAAGAGATGGGTGGTCACCGGCACGAAGCCGGTCGCTGACACCTTCATGTGGATGTGGCCGGGGCGGTTCGGATGGCTGCCCATGCGTTCGAGCATGCGGCCGACCGGGCCGTCCATCGGCACCGGGTAGTGGCCCGGACGGATGGACCAGAACCAGTAGCGGCCCTGGTCGTCGGTGCGGAAGCGGCCGCGCGCCGGCATGCCGCGCCGTCCACCGGCCGCCATGTCGTACACCCCTTCGCCGTCGCCGGACCAGACGTCGAGCAGCGCACCTGCGATCGGATTGCCCTCGGTGTCGGTGACGCGGCCGGCGTAGAAGGTCGGCTCGCCTGCAAGGCCCTCGCCGATGTCGGCGCCCAGGGGGCGATCGGGTGCGCAGTCCAGGTAGTAGGGGCCCTCTACCGTCGCTTCGGTCGCCTCCGTCGCGCCCCGGCCACTGCCGATGGCACGCGCCTGCTGCAGTGCCACCGCGAGCATGGACGCGCCGAGGGTGTCCGACAGCAGGATGAACTCCTGACGCTGCGCGTCGCACGCCCGTCCGGTCGCAGTCAGGAATTCGATGCCGGCCATCCACTCCTCGGGCGTCAGGTCGACCTCGCGCATGAAGGCGTGCAGGTGCGCCACCAGCGCACTCATCACTGCCTTGAAGCGCGGGTCGCTGCAGCTGTCCAGTCGGGCCAGCACGGCCTGTGTCAGGTCCGCGCCCACGGGGTGGGTCATCTCTTCTCCTCCGGTTCCTGTGCGTCATCCGCCTCGGTTGCGGGTCGGTGACGCTTTGTTGAGTGGAGGATAGAGAGCGCTTACAAGATGTAGAAATGATGAATTTTCATCGTTACCATCTATGGCATCGATAGTTGTGTGCGAGGTACCTGAGCATGGAGTTGAGACATCTGCGCTACTTCGTCACCCTCGCCGAATGCCTCAATTTCACCCGGGCGGCTGAGCGGGTTCATGTCACGCAATCGACGCTGTCGCACCAGATCCGCCAGCTGGAGGAGGAACTGGACAAGACGCTGTTCGAGCGCGTCGGCAAGAAGGTGCTGCTCACCGACGCCGGCGAACTGTTCCTCGAATACGCCAGCCAGGCGCTGGGCGCGGTCGACCAGGGCATCGGCGCGCTGAAGGAGGCGTCGGGTGACCTGGCCGGCGAGGTAAGGGTGGGTGCCACGCACACCTTCAATCTCGGTTTCATACCGGAGTGCGTCGCCATCTTCCTGACCCGTCATCCGACCGCGCGCGTCATCGTCGAGGAACTGTCGGCCGACGACATCAGCGCCAAGGTGAAGTCGGGCGAACTGGACCTGGGCATCGCCTATCGCCCGGCGGCGCCGGACGATCTGTGGTTCGAGCCGCTGTACAACGAAGAAATGGTGCTGGTGGTCGCTGATGATCACCCGCTGGCCAACCGCAAGAAGGTACGGCTGGTCGAACTGCACCGGCAGCAGCTGGTGCTGCTGCCCAAGGAGTTCGCAACCCGCGTGATGCTCGACGAGTGCTTCCGCGCCTGCGGCGCCGAACCTCAGGTGGTGGCGGAGATGAACACGATCGCTCCGATGCTGGGCCTCGTGGCGCGCACGCAGATCGGCTCGGTCGTCGCGGCGAACGCGGTGACGCCGCAGTCAGGGCTGAAGCGTGTGCTGCTGGAAAGTCCGACACCGATCCGCACGCCGGGCATCCTGTGGAAGCGCGGCAGCCGGCAGCAAGCAAGCCAGATGCGTTCCTTCTCGTCCATCGTGCGCAAGCTGGCGCTGAGCCGCAGCCTGAAACCGCAGCTGACTGCGCGCTGAGCGGCCGGCGCTCAGCGCCGACGCTTCGCCGCGTACATCGCGGCGTCGGCGATCAGCAGCAGATCCTTCGCGCTGTCGCCGTTTTCCGGCCAGCGGGCGATGCCGATGCTGGCGCCGACGGTGAGTTCGTGGCCGTCCATCGTCACGGGTCGTGCCAGCACTTCGCGGATCTTGTCGGCCACCGTCTCGGCGTCCTCCATGCGGCGCACGTCGGCCAGCAGCACGACGAACTCGTCGCCGCCGATGCGCGCCACCGTGTCGGCCTCGCGCACGCACAGGCGCAGGCGCTGCGCCACGTCATGCAGCAGCACGTCGCCAGCGGCGTGGCCCAGTGTGTCGTTCACTTCCTTGAAACGGTCGAGGTCGAGGTAGAGCAGGGCGAGCCTGCCCTTGGTGCGCCGCGCGGCGGCGATCGCCGTTTCGATGCGGTCATGCAGCAGCGCTCGATTGGGCAGGCCGGTCAGGCCGTCGTACTGCGCCATGCGGCGCAGCCGCGTCTGCAGTTGCATGCGCTCGAGCGCGGTGGCGATCTGGGTGGCGACGAAATTCAGCAGTTCGCGGTCGCGTTCGGTGAACACTGCGGCGCCCGGGGCGCGTTTCAGCGCCAGCGCGCCGAGGCAGCCGTCGGCCGACACCAGCGGCGCGCCGAGCCAGGTTTCGCCGCGTTCGCCGGCCATCAGTCGGGTTTCGCCGCGCGCCACCACGTCGGCACAGAAATCGATACACCGCGACGGCAGACCGTCGACCGGATCGCCGTGCGCGTCGGCCGCGTAGGCGATGTTGAGCGCGCCGTCGATCTCATTGCGCACGCCCACCATCAGGCGCTCGGCCGGCAGCAGGTCGGCGACGATGCGATGCGCGCGTGCCAGCAGGTCGAACAGGTCGGTCGCCACGTGCGCCGCCTCGGACATCGCGTACATCGCCGCCTGCATGTCGCCAGCACGCTTGCGTGCAGTGATGTCGTGCGCGATCGCCACGCGCAGCCGTTCGCTTTCCGACCAGCGCGCCGACCACAGGATGTGCACGATGGCGCCGTCCTTGCGCACGTAACGGTTCTCGAAGCTGAGCTTGGGGTCGCCCGACATGATTTCGGCCGCCGCGCGCAGCGTGCGTTCGCGGTCTTCCGGCAGCACCAGGTCGATCATCCGGCGGCCGATCACCTCGTCGCAGCTGTAGCCGAAGATGCGCTCGAAGGCGGCGCTGACAAATACGAAGTGCCCGAACTCGTCCACGACGCATACGGCGTCGAGCAGGAGGTCCATTACGGCTTCGAGTGGGGCGGTGCGTCGTCTGTCCATGACCGGGAAAATACCGCGGGCGGCCGATGCGGCGCACGATTTTCGGTCAATTTGCGCAAACCGGGTGAACGATGTGCGCCGTCGCCGCCGATAGTCTGAACGGACCACGAGCGGCGGCGTCGCGCAGATGCGGCCTGTAATGTCGGCAAACAACACTGTGCGGCCTTCGCATTTCCGTATCGCGCCGACCGTACATGACCACGTCCCCGACCAGCCGCCGCAAGTTCATCGGCACCCTCGGCGCCGCCGCGCTCGCCGCGCCGGCCCTTCTTTCCGGCTCGACCGCGCAGGCCGCCGCCGCGCCCTTCGTTCATGGCATCGCCAGCGGCGACCCGCTGGCCCGCCGCGTCATCCTGTGGACCCGCATTACCGCGCCGGGCGACGCCCAGCCGCGCGTGTTCTGGGAAGTGGCGATCGATGCCGCATTCAGCCGTGTCGTGCGCAGCGGCCTGTTCCGCACCAATGCGACGCGCGACTTCACGGTCAAGATCGACGTCGATGGCCTGCGCCCGGACACGCGCTACCACTACCGCTTCACCTACGGCAGCCAGCGCTCGCCGGTCGGTCGCACGCGTACCTTGCCCGAGGGCGCGGTCGACCAGGTGAAGCTCGCCGTTTTTTCGTGCTCGAACTTCCCGGCCGGCTACTTCCACGCCTACGCCGAAGCGGCGCGCATGGACGACCTCCATGCCGCGCTGCATCTCGGCGACTACATCTACGAATACGGCCGCAGCGGGTATGCCACCGACGACGCCGCAGCGCTTGGCCGCGAAGTGCTGCCGGCGGGCGAGTGCATCACGTTGGCCGACTACCGCACCCGTCACGCGCTGTACCGCGGTGATCCCGGCCTGCAGGCGCTGACCGCCGCGGTGCCGCTGATCGCGGTCTGGGACGATCACGAGGTGTGCAACAACACCTTCGTGTCCGGCGCCGCCAATCACACCCCGGCCACCGAAGGCCCTTACGCCGACCGTCGCGCTGCTGCGCTGAAGGCCTATCACGAGTGGCTGCCGGTGCGTACGCCGGACACCGCCGACCTGCGCCGCATCTACCGCTCCTTCGACTTCGGCGACCTGCTGTCGCTGCACATGCTGGAAACCCGCCTGCTGGCGCGCACCGAACAGCTCGCCTTCGGCGATTTCGTCGGCCCCGACGGCATCAATGCCGACGCACTGCGCGCGGCGATTGGCGACGACAGCCGGCAGATGCTGGGCAGCGTGCAGCAGGCCTGGCTGGAACAGCAGATGGCCGATTCGACCGCGACCTGGCAGGTGCTGGGCCAGCAGGTGCTGATGGCGCGCGCCGAAATTCCGGCTGCCATCGCGCTCGACCAGATCTCGATCGCCAACTGGATTGCGCTGAACGACAAGGCGGCGACGCAGCCGGAGGCGCTCACCCGTGCCGAGCGCTACATCCTTGGCCAGCCGTCGATCCCGCGCAGCACCGACGCTTGGGGCGGCTACGAAGCAGCGCGCGAGGCGGTCTACGCTGCTGCGCGCCGGCTCGACAAGAACCTGGTCGTGGTCGCCGGCGACACGCACAACGCCTGGGCGAGTGACCTGGTCGACGCCGCCGGCAACCGCATCGGCGTCGAGTTCGCCACACCTGGCGTGTCCTCGCCCGGCATGGAAGTCAGCCGCCGCACCGACGCGCCGGAAGTGGTCGCGCAATGGATGGTCGACACGATTCCCGACCTCAAGTACGCCGAAACCGCTCACCGCGGCTTCATGGTGCTGACCGCCACGCGCGACGAGTGCCGCTCCACCTGGTACTTCGTCAGCACCGTCAAGTCCCGCCAGTACACGCTCAGCGAAGGCGCCACCGTGCGCACGCTGCCCGGCAGCGCCCAGCGCGCGCTGTTGCCGCTCGCCTGAATCCGAACCCACCGCACCTCACGGAGAACCTCACCATGATCCACCGCACCCTCGCCACCGCTCTGGCCGTCGCCTTCGCTGCACTGGCCGCCCCGGCTCACGCCGCCGTCAGCGTCACGCTGGAACGTGACGCCTCGGGCCTGTTCGACAGCTTCGAGTACTTCCAGGACTTCGACATGCTGGCCTCCGCCAACGGCAGCAGCAACGTCGCCTGGAGCAATGACAGCACCCTCGCCGGCTGGTCGCTGTTCGATTCGGCCAAGGTCGCCAAGACCTTCTACCGCGCCGGCAACGGCAGCGACGCCGGTGGCTACTTCTACAGCTACGGGCAGAACGCCGACAGCGACCGCGCGCTGGGAGCGCTCGGCTCCGGCGGCGCCTACTGGGGCTCGCCCGCTTCCAGCGCGCTGTCCGGCTATGCCGCGGCCGCCTTCCGCAACGACAGCGGTGCCACCATCGAAGGCGTCAGCGTGTTCTGGGATGCCGAGCAATGGCGCGTCGGCGAATCCAACCAAGGCAGCGACACGCTGGACTTCCGCTACGGCTTCGGCGACAGCTTCGCCAGCGTGGGCACCTGGATCAATCCGGGCAGCGCGTTCAAGTACAACTCGACGGTGACCAACGCCGCCTCGACCGCAGGCTTCGCCTCCGACGGCAACGCTAATGCCGTGCTGCGCGGCGGTGACATCGCGCTCGAGTGGGAGGCCGGCCAGACGCTGTGGATCACCTGGATCGACTACAACAGCGCCGGCTTCGACCACGGCCTGGCCATCGACAACGTGTCGCTGAGCGTCGCCATCCCGGCGGTGCCGGAACCGACCTCGATCGCGCTGCTGGCCGCCGGCCTCGGCATCGTCGGCGCAGTCGCGCGCCGCAAGCGCGCCTGAGCGGACGGTGGCGATGATCTCGATACGTGCTTTCCTGCTCGCAGCCGCACTCGGCGCGGCTGCGCTGCCGGCCACGGCCGACATCGCGGTGGCGCCGGACGCCACCGGGCGCTTCGTCTACGTGCAGGACTTCGACACGCTGGGCGCCACCAGTCGCGCCTTCGACTGGCGCGACAACGACACGCTGCCCGGCTGGCGCCTGCTCAACTTCGTCGAACAGCCGCTGGTGACGCCGACCTACCGCGGCGACACCGGTGACGACGCAGGCGGCAGCTTCTACAGCTACGGCCTCGAAGGCGACGGCAACCGCGCGCTCGGCGCGGTCGGCACCGGCGGCAGCTACTTCGGCACGCCGGCCGCCGGCCAGCTCGCCGGCTACATCGCCGTGTCCTTCCGCAATGCGGGCGGCCGCGGCATCGACGCGGTGCGCGTCGCGTTCGAAGGCCAGCAGTGGCGGCAGGGCGCCAGCGACGACCTGAACGTGCTGGTGTTCGAGTACGGCGTCGGCGAGGAATTCGGTCATGTCGACTGGGTGCGCCCGGGCGCCGGCTTCGATTTCGACTCGCCGTCGCCGCTGATCGTCACGCCGAGCGGCGCACCGGTGTTCGGTCGTGACCCGCTGGCCAAACAGACACTCGGCGGCGTCATCACGCCGGCATGGACGGCCGGCAGCCGCCTGTGGCTGCGCTGGTCCGTGCGCAACAACTTCAGCTTCGATCACGGTCTGGCGATCGACGACGTGAAGGTCGAGGTGGAGCGCTTCTGATCGCGGATGCGTGCCGGTCGTCGACCGGCGCGCACGGCCGCACTCAGGCCTTCTTCACGAACTCCGACTTCAGCTGCATCGCGCCGAAGCCGTCGATGCGGCAGTCGATGTCGTGGTCGCCTTCGACCAGGCGGATGGACTTCACCTTGGTGCCCACCTTCAGCACCGACGACGAGCCCTTCACCTTCAGGTCCTTGATCAGCGTGACGCTGTCGCCGTCGGCCAGCACGTTGCCGTAGGCGTCCTTGACGACGCGCGCCTGATCGGTGGTTTCGGCGGCCAACTGCGGCCACTCGTGCGCGCATTCCGGACAGACGTACATGCTGCCGTCCTCGTAGGTGTATTCGGAACCGCACTGCGGACATTTCGGAAGTGAACTCACGGCCTACCCATTCATGATTGATCGCCCGCGGACTGCGGGGGCCGCCATTGTGCACTGCCGGTGCGTCGGGCCCGTTGCGCCAGCGCAAACGGGCCTGGGTGCGCTCAGCCGCCGCGCACCATTGCCATGATCTGCCCGGCGTCCAGGCCGGACGCGCGCTCGCGCATCTGCGGCAGGTAGTCGGCCTGCAGCTTCTTTGCCGGTTCCAGCATCTGCTGGAAGCCCTGTTGCAGCGCCGCTGCGCTCATCTGCCGGCCGCCCGCGTAATAGCGTTTTGCGATGTGGCCGAGCGCATAGGTGCTGGCGAACGAGAAGGCCATGCCGGTGGCGGCGCGGCCGAGGCCGCCGACGGTCTTGCCGGCCATCTTGCCGAGCAGGCCGCCGAGCAGCTTGCGGCCGAATTGTTCGAGGTACTGCGAGGTGAGGCCGACGCCGACCGTGGCGAGGAATTCCTTGATGTGGCCCTGATCCAGTTCGTAGCCGTGCGCGCGGCCGATGCGATAGACCATCTTGATCTGCAGCGGAATGATGGCGACCGAGGCCCAGCTCTGCGGCAGCAGTTCGAGCGCGCCGTTGAGGATGGCGTAGTTCAGGATGGTCTTGTCGAGCTCGGCGTCCGACGGCGCCGGCTGCGTGGCCGTAACCGGTGCGGCGACTGCAGGGACCGTGGCGGGCGCGTACTGGTCGAGGTCGGCCAGCGCGTCGGCCTTGCTCTCGGCATCAGCCACCCGCGCGTCGCCGTCGAGACAGAGCTGACGCTTCAGGTCGGCGAGGAAGGCGCGTTCGGTGTCGCACTGGCGACCGTCGGCGTCACAGATGCACAGCGCCATTTCATAGGCGAACTGGCGCTGGCCGAGATCGCCCAGCGCCGAGGTCGCGTCGCGCAGCGTCACCCGCTTGAGCAGCACGTCCTGGTAGAGGCGCGGCAGATCGGGCGCCTGCGCGCCGAGCGAGTCGGCGAAGCGGCGCACGTGTTCGCGCTCGCGGTCGTCCTTGACGCCATCGGCGAAGGCGGCGAACAGGGCAATGGTGAGCAGGGCGTTGTCAGGATTCATCGGCACTCCGTCGGTTGGCGGCAATGCTGCTCCGATCCGGCGCCGCGCAGGCAGTTCCGCCGCTGGCCGGTGACGCAAACCCCGCTTACAAAGCGGCTTCCAGTGTACGCACCGGCACGCCCATGTCGCGCCACTTGTCCGGATGACAGGTGAACAGCAGCACCTGGTGGCGCAGTGCGGCGTCGAACAGCACGCGCTTCATCCGTTCCAGCCGCGCGTCGTCGCTGTGCACCAGCGCGTCGTCGAGGATGATGAGCGTCGGCTTTCCGGCTTCCTTCAGCAGATCGGCATAGGCGAGGCGGGCGATCACGCCCATCTGTTCGCGCGCGCCGAAGCTCAGCTCGTCGACCTCGCCGCTTTCGCTGCCGGCGGTGCCGTCGCGTGTCAGCGGACCGGGGCTCAGGCTGTCGTCGAGGGCGATGCGCGCACCCGGGAAGAGCAGGCCGAGATAGTGGTTCAGATGCGTCTGCAATGGCGCCTGCAGCCGCTGCGTCAGCGCGTGCCGCTTGTCGCGCAGGCTGCGCAGCAGCAGGTCGAGCGCGCGGGCCCGCCGTGCCAGCTGGCCGGCGCGGCGCTCGGCTGCGGCGTGGTCGCGTGCCAGCCCGGCGCGGCGTTCGTCCAGCCCCTGCGCGCCGGCCGCCTGCAGTTCGACTTCGAGCACGGTGAGCGCGTCGCGCCGCTGCGCGAAGCTGCGTTCGATCTGCTCGGCGCTGCGCGTGTAGCGCTCGACGTCCTGCGCCAGCGCCTGCGGGCGGGCGGCGTCGAGCTGGCGCGCCAGATCGGCGATGCGCAGCGCGGCCGCTTCCTGCTGCGCCAGCGCGTCGGTCAGCGCGACGCGGGTGTCGGCCAGCTGCTGCGCGCGCGTCGGGTCGTCGAGCCGGGCGCGGGCCGCGCCGAGTTCGCGCTGCGCGGCGTCCAGCGCCGCCTGCGCAGCGGCGCAACGGTTGCGTGCGTCGGCCAGTCGGCGGGTGGCTTCGGCCAGCGCGTGGCGTGCGGCGTCTTCGGCGGCTTCGGCTTCGGCGACCGGCGGGAGCGTGTCGTCGCCTTCGTCCGCCGGCGCCGTGAGTCGCTGCGTCAGTTCGGCCGCTCGACCGGCGAGCGCCGCGCGTTCGGCACGCAGCGCATCGACGCCCTGCGGCGCCAGCGCCTTCAGCGTTGCCTGCGCCGCCTTCAGATCGGACAGCCTGTGCGCGTGCTGCTGCTGGCGTGCCTCGGCGGCGTCGAGCGAGTCGACGCCGAGCCGGGCCAGCGCGCTGGCGTGGCGGTCCTGCACTTCGGCCGCTTCGCGCGCCAGCGCGGCGAGGTCGCCGCCGCCGGGTTCGATGCGCAGCCGGCCGTAGCCGGGCAGCGTCAGCGTGGTGGCATCGAGCAGCAGGCGTTCGCCGTCGCCGCTGAGCACGTCGTCGCCAATGCGCAGTTCGCGCCCGGCGTCGAGCGCGAAGCGCAGCCGGGTGGCGATCGCCGTACGCCGGATGTCCAGTTCGCGCAGCTGCCGCGCCTGGTCGCGCAGTGCGTTCAGATCGCCCGCCCTGATTTCGCTGGCCGCCACTTCGGCCTGCAGCGCGAGCTGGCGCGCCTGTTCCGCTTCGGCCTGCGCCAGCGTGGCGGCCAGCGCTTCGCTCTTGCGGCGGAGCTCGTCCAGCTCGCGTACCAGCGCGCGCCGGTTGTCGCGTGCGCGCGTCAGCGCCAGCGTGCGGCGTGCGGCGTCGTGCTGCGTCTGCGCATCGCGTTCGCGCTGCTGCCAGGGCGCGGCCAGCGCGGTCGCGTCGTCGAGCGCGCGCTGTGCCGCACTCACCGCTTCGGCGCGCGCCTGGGCGTCGCTCGCCTCGGCCGCCCAGCGGTCGAGCTGCTGGCGCAACAGATCGGCGCGCTCCTGCAGTGACTGCGCCGAGCGCTTCTCGACGAGCAGGCGTTCCTGCAGCGACTGCGCCTCGCGCAGCGTCGCGGCAGCGGCGGCGGCACGCGCGCGCAGGTCCTCCCATGGCCGCTGTGCGGCGTCGGCGTCGTGCTCGCGGCGCAGTTGTGCCAGCCGGTCCACCTTCTGGCGGACGGCGAGCAGATCGTCGTCCACTTTCGTCAGCGCTTCGTGCAGCGATTGCTCTGCCTGCAGCGCCTCGGCGTAGGCGCCGCGCGGACGGTCGGAGGACGGCGTCAGCAATTCGTTGCGCAGCCGTTCCACCTCGTTCGTCACGTCGTCGCCGTCGCCGCCGGCGATCTCGCCGAGCGAGGCGTTCAGCGCGGTGCGCAGGTGATCGGTGGCGTGCGTGACGGCGGCGCGAATGTCCTGCGCGCTGCCCTGTTCCATCCACAGCAGACCAGGAATACCCCAGTGCTCGGCCTTGCTCGACCCCTTGGCAGCGAAGGCGAAGCCCAGCTGTTCGGCGATGAAATCCTCGGCTTCGGCGCCGTCGTAGGTGCGCGTGCCGAACTGCAGCGTGCAGCGCTTCTTGCCGAGGAAGCGCTTGGACAGGCGGCAGGGCGTGCCATCGAGTTCGAAATCGAGTTCGACCTCGGGGGCGGCGCCGGTGTCGCCCCACGGGCGCAGGTGCTCGACCGTGCCGGAGCGGTGACGCTCGAAGAAGGCGGCGCGCAGCGCGGCGACCAGCGTGCTCTTGCCGGCTTCGTTGGGGCCGGCGAACAGATTGAGTCCGGGGCCGAGGTCGCGCAGTTCGAAGGGCTGGCGGAAGCGGCGGAACTGGTCGACGCGCAGGCGGCTGATCTTCATCGCGTCACCCCCGCGCGGCGCGCGTCGAGCAGGCCGGCCAGCAGCACCAGTGCGTCGCGCGCGGTGTCGCCGTCGGCACCGTCCTGCGCGGCGCGCAGATCGGCGATCACCTCGCCCAGATAGCCTTCGGCGGCCAGTCGTTCGAGGTCGTCGGCGGTCGGTTCGATGCGTACGCGATCGAGCTCGGCCAGCACGGCGCGTGCGCGGCCGCGCGCTTGCGTGATCGCGTCGCCGATGCGGGTCAGACCATCGAGATCGGTGCGGCCATCGATGTCGAGCTGCAGCACGTCGTCTGCCGCGAGCGCGCCGAGCAGTGCGCACAGCGCATCGACGTCGCTCGCCACCTGCAGCGTGAACGCCTCGCTGCGCCAGCGGTAGCGACCGGTATCCACCGGCGTCACCCGTGGCACGGCGCCCGGTGCGTCGATGTCGACGATGAGCGCGCGGCCGGAATCGTTGTTGCGGAAGCGGTCGGTTTCCGGCGTGCCGCTGTACCAGCAGCGTGCATCGACCTGGCGGCAGCCATGCCAGTCGCCGAGCGCAAGGTAGTCCAGCCGCGCTTGTGCGGCGCGGTCGGCCGCAATCGGGTTGGCGGAGTCGATGCCGTCGGCGAGCAGGCCCTGCACCGCCCCGTGCGCGATGCCGATGCGGAAGACGCCGTCGGGTGTATCAGCGGCGGCGAACCAGTCGGTCAGGTCGTTGTAGGTGTGGCGCTGGGTCAGCGGCGCCGGCAGCACGACGGCGTTCAGCCCGTCGAACCGCAGCGGCTCGGGCTGCAGGCACAGGTGCACGTTGTCGGGCACCGCGTTGAGCCGCTGCGCACGCGTCCACACCGATTCGCTGAGCGCGGCGTCGTGGTTGCCGGGGATCATGACCCACGGGCCGGCATGCGCGCGCGTCGCGTTGAACAGCCGCAGTACCGTCTTGTCGGCGATGCCCTGGGCGTCGAACACGTCGCCGGCAACCAGCACCAGATCGACGCGCTGCTCGGTCGCCAGCACGGCCAGCCGCTCGACCGCGGCGATGCGGGCTTCGGCCAGCAGTGCCGCCTCGTCGGCGTCGAACTGTCCGTACTGCTTGCCGATCTGCCAGTCGGCGGTGTGGAGAAGTCTGAGCACAGGTGTGGGCGGGGCGTCGCGGGGCGCATACCTTGCGTCGGCGACGCCGGCCCTGTCAATCGCTGCCGGACGCGGGCGGTATTCGCCGGCTGCGGGAAAAGTTGTGCGCACCGCCGTCATCCGGGACGTGTATCTTTAGTGCACCGGATCGCCGATTCCCGCGGCGGCCGGCGGGCACGCACCGCTGCGTGCGCCCATCCACCGCTCACCCGGAAGGCCCGTACCATGAGCGCTACCCTCCTTGCCGAGGCGGACGCCGAAGCCCGCCTGCTCGCATCCCCGCCGTCGGAATACATGTCGCCGGAGCAACTCGCCTTCTTCCGGCAGCGATTGCTCGCCGAGCGCGACGCGCTGCTGCAGTCGGCGCATGAAACGACGCAGCACCTGCACGAGTTCGAGCGCACGCCCGACCCGTCGGACCGCGCGTCGCTGGAGGAGGATCATTCGCTGGAATTGCGCGTACGCGATCGCGAACGCAAGCACCTGCACACGATAGACGAGGCGCTGGCGCGCATCGACGACGGCAGTTACGGCTGGTGCGAATTCACCGGCGAGCCGATAGGTCTCGCCCGGCTACTGGCGCGGCCGACCGCGACGATGTCGGTCGAGGCGCAGGAACTGCACGAAAAGCGCCGCAAGATGCGCGGGCGCTGACCGCGCAGCAGGGGCTCAATGCGTGCGGCGTGCCGGTGCGGACGTGGCGCCACGGCCTTCGATGTGACGGAAAGTGATGCGTCCCTTGCTGAAGTCGTAGGGCGACATTTCCAGCGACACCTTGTCGCCGGCGATGATGCGGATGTGGTGCTTGCGCATCTTGCCGCAGGTGTAGGCGACCACCATGTGGCCGTTCTCCAGCGTGACGCGGTAGCGCGAATCGGGCAGGACTTCCGTCACTACGCCGTTCATGTCGATCAGTTCTTCCTTGGCCATTGCGGCTCTCCCGGGTGGGCGTGAAAAGTGGACGCCGGGCCGCAGGCGCGCGGGCCGTGGAGCGTCAGGGGGCTGACTGCGGGATCGCTTTGGGATGCGACGGGATTCGGGTCGCCGACGACGAGGTCTGTGCGAGAAGGAAACCGGAAAACTGCAGTGACGACGCGGCCGGAGTCGATGAAACCGTGCGGCGCCGGCCGACACTATGCACCGATTGCGGGCTTTCTGCCGGGATATCTGCCGAAGACGTTCACAATGAGGGCCGTTTCATGCCGCCGAATCTGATGATAGAACCCATTCTTCTCGCCGCTGCGCGCATCTGCACTTTCGATGGCGCACGCGCGCTCACCAACGCCAGCGGCTTCTTCTTCGAACGCGACGGGCGGCTCTACCTGGTGACCAGTCGCCACGTGCTGGTCGATCAGCCGAGTCGTCACTTTCCCGACCGCATCGAGATCGAACTGCACATCGACGCCGCCAACATGGCGCGCTCGACCGGCTTCTCGATCCCGCTCTATCGCAACGGCAAGAGCCTGTGGCGCCAGGGCGCCGACCGCGCCGGCGCCATCGACGTCGCACTGATCGAACTGGACCGCGCCGCGCTGCCGCCGACGGCAGTCTGGCGCGCCTTCACGCCGGCCCACCTGTCGGCCGACCTCGATCGCATCGAAGTCGGCAGTTCGCTGCTGGTGGTCGGTTTCCCGCTCGGCTTCCACGACACGTTGCACCACATGCCGGTGGTGCGTCAGGCCGGCATCGCCTCGTCCTTCGGTCTGCGTTTCCAGGGCGAAGGCTATTTCCTGACCGACGCCCGCACCCACCGCGGCATCAGCGGCGCCCCAGTGGTGATGCGCGTGCCCGACGATCCCGCCACGCTCGGCGACCTGCCGTGGATGCTGCTTGGCGTGCACTCGGCACGGCTCGATGTCGGCACGCGCGATCTCAAGATGGACGAGGCGCTGGGCCTGAACTGCGCCTGGTATGCGGACATTCTGATGACGCTGACTCAGCCCGCCTGAGGGCAGGGCGGGAACACGGGACGGCGTAGCGCCTCTCAGCTTCGTGGCCGCCGGTTGGCGGCGTCGTGCATATATATATGGCATTCCGTGAATTCTCCCGGGCGCTGTCCCTGCTCGCGCTGATCGCACTGCTGTGCCTGCCGCTGCCGGGTCGCGCCGCCGATCCGGCCTGGCAGGGTGCCGCTTTCGAAGGCGACCGCGCCGCGCTGCAGAAGCTGGCCGATGCCGGCGCGCGCGTGGTGCGCGTCTATCGCGAGAGCGACGCCTGGGTGCTGGATGCGGCGCAGACGATGGGCATGAAGGTGGTGATGGGGCTGTGGCTCGGCCATCCGCGGCACGGATTCAACTACCGCGACGCTCGGCTCGTCGCCGCCCAGGACGCGCGGATCGCGGATTTCGTGCGGCGCTACCGTGAGCACCCGGCGCTGCTCGCCTGGGGGATCGGCAACGAGATCGAGACCGGCGTCGGCGATCCGCGACCGCTATGGAACGAAGTGAACCGCGTCGCCGCGCTGGTGAAGGCGCTCGACGCGAAACACCCGACCGTCATGGTGGTTGCCGACAACAGCGACGCATGGCTGGCGCCGCTTGCCGGCTGCTGTCCCGATGTCGATATGTTGGGCTTGAATCTGTATGGCGGTTCCATCTTCGAACTGCCGGCCCGCCTGCAGCGGCTGGGCATCACGAAGCCGGTGCTGGTGACCGAGCTGGGTCCGCTCGGTCAGTGGCAGGCCGGGCGCAAACCCTGGGGCGCGCCGGTGGAGCTCACCAGCACGCAGAAGGCCGACTTCTATCGCGATGCGCTGGCTTTCGTCTCTCGTCAGCCGCAGATCGTCGCTGCCTTTCCCTTCCTGTGGGGCGAGAAACAGGAACAGACCGCGACCTGGCACAGCCTGCTCGACGTCGGCAGGCCGACCGCAATGACCGATGCGCTGGCGGACGCGTGGGGCCGCCCGCCGCAAGTGCTTGCGCCACGTATTCTCGGCATCGGTATTGCAGCCGACGAGTTTCCGACCGGGGGCGAGGTGTCGGCGGGCGTCGATGCGCAGTCGTCCGATGGTTCGGCGTTGAAGACCGAATGGACGGTGTGGGCCGAAGCCACCGATCTGCGCCTCGGCGGTGACGAAGAGGTCGTGCCGCCCCACGTCCCGGTGCGCGTGCTGCACGCCGACGCGCGCAGCGTGCGCTTCATCGCGCCGGCCGTGCCCGGCGCCTACCGGCTGTTCATCACGGTGACGGACCGGACCGGCAAGGTGGCGACGGCCAATCTGCCGTTTCTGGTTCGGTGATCGGCGCTGCGCGCGTTCCTGCACGCGCCTTCTGGCTGCCGTGCAGCGCATGACGGCCGCGAGCCTCGATACAGTGGAATCGCGAGCAAGCTCGCTCCCACAAATGTCAGGTCCGCCCGCCGATCGGGAGCGCATTTTTGTGGGAGCGACCTTTGGTCGCGATTTGGCGCGTGCGGGTCGCTGCCTTCAGCGCAGGAGCATGCGACGGGTCTCGGCCGATTCAGGCTTTCGTCGGGCGGATCGCTGATTTCGGACGGAAGGCCTTGACCACGCTGTCGTCGGTCTCGATGTAAGGCCCGCCTATCAGGTCGATGCAGTAGGGCACGGCGGCGAAGATGCCGGCTACGAGCGGGTTGCCGTCGGCGTCCTTGACGCCTTCCAGCGTTTCCTTGATCGACTTCGGCTGGCCCGGCAGATTGAGGATGAGCGTCCTGCCGCGGATCACGCCAGTTTGCCGCGACAGGATGGCGGTCGGCACGAAGCGCAGGCTGATTTGCCGCATCTGCTCGCCGAAACCGGGCATCACGCGGTCTGCCACGGCGACGGTGGCGTCCGGCGTCACGTCGCGCGGCGCGGGGCCGGTGCCGCCGGTGGTCAGCACCAGATCGCAGCCGGCGCTGTCGCACAGTTCGATCAGTGTCGCCTCGATCTGCGGCTGTTCGTCCGGGATCAGCCGCGTTTCGAACATGACCGGGTTCTTCAGCGCGGCCGACAGCCACTCCTTCAGTGCCGGGATGCCCTGGTCCTGGTAGACGCCGCTCGATGCGCGGTCGGAAACGGAAACCAGGCCGACCGTCAGCAGATCCTGTGTGTCACTCATCGTCGTTTTCGTCCTGTTCGGGTTCGATGTCCTCTTCGCCGCTCTGCGCGTTGTCGAGCTGACGCAGCACGCGGAAGATTTCGCGGAAGGCGCGCGGCGGCTTGTTCAGTTCGCGTTCGCGCAGCACGTTGCGACGCAGCGTGCGCAGATGGGTCAGGTCGGCCCCCGGCCACTGGGCGGCGATGTCGCCCAGCACCTGTTCGTCGGCGATCAGCCGTTCGCGCATGCGTTCCAGCATCTGTTCGCGCGCGACGGCGCGGGCGGAGCGGCCGTGGATGGCGTCCAGCGCTTCGGTCAGCGGCGCGGTGTCGATGCCGCGCATCACCTTGCCGACGTATTGCATCTGCCGGCGCAGGCCTTCATGGCTGCGCGTGCGCTGCGCCTCGGTGATGGCGATGCGCAGGTTCTCCGGCATGTCGATGCGCTTGATCTGTTCGGCCGACAGCGCGACCAGCTGCGTACCGATGTCCTGCAGCACATGGGCGTCGCGCTTCCTCTGGCTCTTGCTCGGACGGTCCGGCAGATCCTGATCGTCGGGGTTTTCGGTGGTGGATATCGATTTGGGGCGCATTGGGATACAGAGGACGGGGCAGAGCGTGGCAAGCGGCTATTATTGCAGCCTTTGCCCGACCACGAATCCGCCATGTCCCGACAGGGTTTCAGCTATACCGACGCCAGCATGCGCGATATCGCGCAACAGCTTCTCGATCATGCCCGCGCCGGCGGCGCGACCGCCGCCGAAGTCGATGTGTCCGAAGGCTTCGGCCAGTCGGTCACCGTGCGCCGCGGCGAGGTCGAAACCATCGAGTACAACCGCGACAAGGGCATAGGTGTCACCGTCTATGTCGGCCAGCGCCGCGGCTACGCCAGTTCGAGCGATTTTTCGCTGGACGCGATGCGCGCCACCGTCGATGCCGCACTGTCGATCGCCCGCTTTACCGCCGAGGACGACGCGGCTGGCCTGCCGGACAAGTCGCTGCTGGCCACCGAGTTCCGCGACCTCGACCTGTTCCACCCGTGGGAACTGCCGGTCGAACAGGCGATCGACCTCGCCCGCCGCTGTGAGGACGCGGCCTTCGGCCTGTCGCCGGACGTCCGCAATTCGGAAGGCGCTTCGGTGTCGGCCCAGCAGTCGCAATTCATTTCCGCCAACAGCCTGGGCTTCATGGCCGGCTACGCCAGCACGCGGCAGTACATCAGCTGCTCGGTCATCGCCGGCGAAGGCGATGGCATGCAGCGCGAAGACTGGTACGCCAGCCGCCGCAACGCGCACGACCTGCCGGCACCGGAGGCGATCGGCGACTACGCCGCGCGCCGCGCGCTGTCGAGGCTCGGCGCACGGCGCGTCAAGACGACCCGCGTGCCGGTGCTGTTCGAAGCGCCGCTAGCCATCGGCCTGCTCGGCCATTTCGTGCAGGCGACCAGCGGCGGCGCGCTCTACCGCAAGTCCTCCTTCCTGCTCGACAGTCTGGGCAAGCAGATCTTCCCGAAGCACATCAATATTTCCGAACGGCCGCACCTGCCGGGCGCGATGGGCTCCGGCATGTTCGACGACGACGGTGTCGCCACGCGTGACCGCGAAGTGGTACAGGGCGGCGTGCTGAACGGCTATTTCCTCAGCACCTACTCGGCGCGCAAGCTGGGCATGGAAACCACCGGCAACGCCGGCGGCTCGCACAACCTCATCCTGCAGTCCGGCAAGAAGAGCCTGCAGGAGCTGATCCGCGGCATCAAGCGCGGCCTGCTGGTGACCGAACTGCTGGGCCACGGCGTCAATTACGTGACCGGCGACTATTCGCGCGGCGCCGCCGGCTACTGGATCGAGAACGGCGAAATCGCCTACCCGGTGCAGGAAATCACCATCGCCGGCAATCTGCGCGACATGTTCATGGGCATACAGGATGTCGGCGCCGACGCGCTGGTGCGTGGCTCGAAACAGAGCGGCTCGGTGTTGATCGACCGCATGCGCATCGCAGGTGCCTGAGTGACCGACCGGCGCAGCTTCCTGAAAGCGGCGCCACTCGCCGCGCTTGCCGGCGCACCGACGGTCGTCGGCGCCCAGCCGGCCATCCGCTGGCGGCTGGCGTCCAGCTTCCCGAAGGCGCTGGACGCGCTGTATGCCGCCGCCGAGCAGGTGGCGCAGCAGGTCAGCGCCGCCACCGGCGGCCGCTTCCAGATCCAGGTGTTCGCCGCCAACGAACTGGTGCCGCCCTTCGGTGTGCTCGACGCGGTGCGCGAGGGCACGGTGGAGTGCGGCCACTCGGCGTCCTACTACTACATCGGCAAGGACCCGACCTTCGCCTTCGACTGCGCCATGCCCTTCGGCCTGAACAGCCGGCAGCAGGCGGCCTGGCTGGTCGATGGCGGCGGCATGGCACTGATGCGCGAGCTGTTCGCCGGCTACAACGTCGTCAATTTCCCCTGCGGCAACACCGGTGCCCAGATGGGCGGCTGGTTCCGCCGCGAAATCCGCAGCGTGGCCGACCTCAAGGGCCTGAAGATGCGCATCGGCGGCTACGCCGGTCAGGTGGTGTCACGGCTGGGCGTGGTGCCGCAGCAGATTCCGGGCGCCGACGTCTATCCGGCGCTGGAAAAGGGGGCGATCGACGCCGCCGAGTGGGTCGGGCCGTACGACGATCTGAAGCTCGGCTTCTACAAGGTCGCGCCCTATTACTACTACCCGGGCTGGGCCGAAGCCGGCCCGCAGCTGACCATCTACGTCAATCGGCAGGCGTATGACGCCTTGCCGGCCGAGTACCGGCAGATCCTCGAATCCGCTTGCGCGGCGGCCCACATCGGCATGCAGGCGCGCTACGACGCGCGCAATCCGGCGGCGATGAAGAAGCTGATCGAGGGCGGCGCCCAGCTGCGCATGTTCTCGCGCGACATCCTGCTCGCGCTGCAGAAGGAGGCGTTCGCGCTGTACCGCGAAACCGCCGCCGCCAATCCGAACTTCCGCAAGGTGTTTGAACCGTGGAATCGCTTCCGCTCGGAGCAGCACCTGTGGACCCGCATCGCCGAGAACTCGGTGGATGCCTTCGTCGGCAGGCATCCGGTGGAGTGAGCGCAGGGCCTCAACCGGCAGGCTGCCCTTGCGCGATGTCGGGAGGTGGCGAGGAAGGTTCCGCTTCCGGCGGACGCGCGCGCCAGGTGCGGGTGAATGTCGACTTGACGCGCCGCGAACGCACGAAATAAGTGCCCCAGATCGCCAGGGACAGCACTGCCTGGATCAATTCGGCCGGATTGCGTGCCGTTTCGGCGGCTTCCTCTGTCAGTGGGAGCGCCATCACGAGCGCTTGGTCGATCAATTGCAATATCACGAGGCCCACTACAAGCGCGATGAAGAAGCGGGGTGTGCTGCTGCGGCGCTTGATGAAGAGCACCAGCGTCAGCAGGGCCAGCGTGCCGAGGCTCAGGGTGGCCACCAGTTCGAAAAGCAGTGTGGGCGCCCACATCGGATCGTAGTTGGCGCCGCCGGGATGCGTCAGATGGGCCCACGTGAAAACCGAGTACGCATCGATGCCCGGCAGGAAGTCGAGAAGCAGCCGGAATGGCAGCAGGAGGAGGCTGAGTGCTGGCAGCAGCAGCCATCCGCGGATGCCGGTCAGTGCCGGGATGGGCGTGAAGTCTGAAGGTGGCGGGTCGTAGCGGTACAGACGCACTGCCAGCCAGGCCAGCGCACCGGTGACCATCGCTGCCAGCAGCGCGATCATCCAGTTGAAGCGCTCGGCAAGTGAGGCAGAAGGCGGATTCAGGTGGTGAAACAGGCGGTAGCCCAGCGTATTGCGCGCGCGTTCCAGATTGGCGACATAGGCCGGGATGGCGTCCGTCTTCACGTGATCGGCGTGCGACCGGAAATGATCGGTCAGCAGCAGTTGCCGGTCGCTACCCGCTACATGGCGTTCGAGCGTGAAGTGGGCATCCTCGATCCGTGTCGTTTCGGGCGTGATCGGCCACGATTCCGGCAGCAGGGCTTCGGTGACCAGCGTGACGTCCAGCGGCGACGCCAGGGCCACCGGCGAATGGCGCACGGTCGATGAAGGCAGCCGCAGTACATCCATCATTTCGGGCGAATAGAAAGTGGCTTCGCGGCGACTGCCGCCTTCGTCCAGCGGCCAGAAATCGGGAATGGCGTAGTACTCGGTCACCGTGATGCGGTTGTGCTCGGTGTCGTCGCTGACCGCCATGGCCTGGGTCACGAGTACGCCGGGGTAGTAGCGCGCGTAATAGTTCAGGTACTGCTTCTGCAGCGCGTCCGGACTGGTCGTGGCGAGCAGATTGCGCGCCTCTTCAGCTTCGCGGCCCTCGCTGGTCGTCGTGATGGTCAGTCGGGCCGGCTGATCGAAGCCGTCGCGCGCGTCGAAACGTGCGTCGATGCGTCGCTTGATTGCCGCCGCCGGGTCGCGGCGCATCGGTAGAAGTTCGCGCGAGGTATCGCTGACCAGCAACGCAAGGCCGAAGTCCGGCTGGTGCACGGCGTCGAGCGAGCCGGGTTGCGGGGCGCGGGTCGGGTCCAGCCAGTAGCTGCGCCCGTCGACCTTCACATGCACGAGCACGTGATTGAATGCCGCCGGATTCGGCGCCATGTCGCTGACCCCGCGTGTCAGCACGGTGTTGACCAGCGCCGCCTGGGCGTCGATGCCCATGTGGTGCAACAGGCTCAGCAGCAGCAGCGTCTTGTCCTTGCAGTCGCCGAAGCGTCGGTCATACACGCGGTCGGGCGGCGATGGCACGAAGGAGCCGCTGCCGATCTCGACGCCGAGGTAGCGCACGTCGCCCTGCACCAGTCGGAGTGCAGCGAGCACCTTGTCGGCCTGGCTGCGGGCACCGATTTCGATGGAAAGCACCTTGGCGCGCAGCGAGGGGCCGAGCTGCGCCGGCGGGCGGTAAAGCGGGACAGCCCAGCGCGCGACGGCATTCCAGTCGGCGAACTCGCTCCACTCGAGTGCGGGGTAGGGGTCGAACCAACCCGGGGCATCGTTCTCGAGCGCCAGCGGCGCCAGCGATGACTCGTCCCACACGTATTCGCGATGGGTGGCCGTCGTGCGGACGAGCGGCTGTCTTGCGCTGTTGCGGACGGTCAGGCGCGGGTCGCGATCGATCGGCAGCAGCAGCCTGACGTGGAGGCGCTCGATCGGCACCGCCCACTGCAGCGACTGGCTGCCGAACTCGCGCGCGCCGAACACCGGATTCGAGCCATGCACGCTGTAGGCGTACTCGACGATGTCGCCGGTCCGGATGTCGTCGAGGAAGATGTGTGCGCTCTTGCGCCCGTCGTAGATGCGGTACTCCAGTTCCTTCTCGCGCTGCAGAACGCGGATGGTCGCCCGGCGCAGCTTGTCTATCCGCTGACCGTTGCGGATGACTGCCAGCGCGTGCACCTGCAGCGACTGGTAGGACGGGTCGAACAGCAGTTCGATGTTGGCGATCGTATCGACGCCCTGGTCGTTGAGCGCCTGCGTGGCGAAGTGGCGGAATTCCGTCCGCCCTTCAGGGCCGCTGCGTGTCTGGAAGTCGCCGAGCAGGAAATAGGCGCCGCTGCTGATCTGACCGACCGGAACTTGCGCCCGATTTCCAGGCGATATCGGTGTTACCCAGGCAGGCGTCGGCGTGATGCGGTAGTCGGCGGCCCCGGCATCCGTACCCCAGCCGAGCAGTATGAGGAGCAGGCCGAACAGGCTTTGGAATGCGGTTGTCGACGTGCGCAAAAGTTCTCCGTTCCGGCCGCGAGGGCGACCCAATGGGCGAAACGGAAATTCTGGCACATGCTCTTTTCATTCCGGTGCGAAGCGCTTGGCGTTGCATCGTCGACGGACGGAAAAAAGGGCCGCACCGCGGCCCTTCTGTCAGCGCCCGGCGATGTTTCCGGGTCAGAGGCCCGCGTCAGCCCGCAATGCCGCTGCCTTGTCGATCGCTTCCCAGCTGAATTCCGGCTCGTCGCGGCCGAAATGGCCGTAGGCGGCGGTCTTCTGGTAGATCGGGCGCAGCAGGTCGAGCATCTGCACGATGCCCTTCGGCCGCAGATCGAAGTGGCGCTTCACCAGTTCGGTCAGCTTCTCGTTCGAAACCTTGCCGGTGCCGAAGGTTTCGACCATGACCGAGGTCGGCTGGGCGACGCCGATGGCGTAGCTCACCTGCACCTGGCACTTCGACGCGAGGCCGGCGGCGACGATGTTCTTCGCCACGTAGCGGCCGGCGTAGGCGGCCGAGCGGTCCACCTTGGACGGATCCTTGCCGGAGAAGGCGCCGCCGCCGTGCGGTGCGGCACCGCCGTAGGTGTCGACGATGATCTTGCGGCCGGTCAGGCCGCAGTCGCCCTGCGGGCCGCCGATGACGAAGCGGCCGGTCGGGTTCACCAGATACTTGATTTCGCCCTTGACCAGTTCCGGCGGCAGTACCGGCTTGATGATGTCCTCGATCACCGCTTCGCGGATGGCTTCGAGCGACATGTCCGGCGCGTGCTGGGTGGACAGCACCACGGTGTCGATGCGCTCCGGCTTGCCGTCGACGTAGCGGATGGTGACCTGGCCCTTGGCGTCCGGGCGCAGCCAGGGCAGGCGGCCGTCCTTGCGCAGGTGGGCCTGGCGCTCGACCAGGCGGTGCGACAGGTGCAGCGCCAGCGGCATCAGCACCGGCGTTTCGTCGCAGGCGTAGCCGAACATCAGGCCCTGGTCGCCGGCGCCCTGGTTCAGGTAATCGTCGCTGGCGCGGTCCACGCCCTGGGCGATGTCCGGGCTCTGCTTGTCGTAGGCCACCAGCACCGCGCAGCCCTTGTAGTCGATGCCGTACTCGGTGTTGTCATAGCCAATGCGCTTGATGGTGTCGCGCGCGACGTGGATGTAATCGACGTTGGCGGTCGTGGTGATCTCGCCCGCAAGCACGACGAGGCCGGTATTGCACAGCGTTTCGGCGGCGACGCGGGCGGTCGGGTCCTGCGCCAGGATGGCGTCGAGGATGGCGTCGGAAATCTGGTCGGACACCTTGTCCGGGTGACCTTCGGACACTGACTCAGACGTGAAGAAATACTCTGACATGCACCTGCTCCTTGTAACTTCCCTGTTGCGGTTCGTCGAACCAGCCCCGGGAAGCGAGCAGGCGACGCTTTAGCAGTATTTTTAATCCGCCCTGCAAGTTGTCTCGTTTAACTCGGCGGAAACAGTAGTCTACCGCGTCCTGTCGTTTTCGCGAATCCAGCTTTTTTCCATGTCAGACCTCGCGAGCCGGGTGGCCATGGGGGCCTTCCGGTTGCTTTCCCACCTTCCGCTGCGCACGCTGCAGGCGATCGGCGCCGTCGCCGGGCGTCTGATTCATGCGCGCTCCGCCCGGTTCCGGCGCGAGTTCGACCGCAATCTGACGTCGGCCATACCCGGTGCCGACGCCGCGCTGATCCGCGAGGCGGCCGCCCATTCCGGCCGTGCCATGCTCGAACTGCCGTGGATCTGGATGCGGCCGCGGCCGGCCGTGGTGGCCGGCGTGGTCGAGGTCAGCGGCTGGGAACACGTCGAGCGCCTGCACGCCAGCGGCCGCGGCGTGGTGCTGCTGACGCCGCACATGGGCGCCTTCGAGATCGCCGCCCGGCTGATCGGTTCGCGCATTCCGATCACCGTGCTCTACCGCGCACCGCGCCAGGACTGGCTGCGCCCGCTGATGGAACAGGGGCGCGACGGCGACGGCGTGTCGCTGGCGGCGGCCGACGGATCGGGCGTGCGCCGGCTGCTGCGCACGATCAAGGACGGCGGGCTGGTTGGCATCCTGCCCGACCAGGTGCCGGCCAACGGCGAAGGCATGTGGGCGGATTTCTTCGGCCGCCCTGCCTACACGATGACGCTGGCCGCCCGGCTCACCGCGATGGCGGCCGGCACCATCATGGTGTTCGCCGAGCGCCTGCCGGCCGGGCGCGGTTTCCACCTGCATTTCATCGAACCCGGCGTGCCGGTCGAGGGCGACACGGCGCAGCGGGTCGAGGCGATCAACCGCAATGTCGAGGCGCTGGTGCGGCGATATCCGCAGCAGTACATATGGGGCTACAAGCGCTACAAGTGTCCGCCCGGTGTGCAGCGGCCCGCCCCTGTAGAATGACGACCATGTTTACGAATCCTGCGCCGCAGGCCATCGCAGACCTGTTGCGCCGCGTGCGCACGGTGGCCGTGGTCGGCCTGTCGCCTAACGCATCCCGTCCCAGTCATCGCGTCGCCCGCGGCATGCAGCGTTTCGGCTGGCGCATCGTGCCGGTGCGACCGGCAGTCACCGAAGTGTTGGGCGAGCCGGCCTATGCCTCGCTGGCCGACATTCCCGAAGACCTGCGCCGGCAGATCGATCTGGTCGACCTCTTCATCGCCGCCGACCGCGTCGGTACGTTCGTCGACCAGGCAATCGCGCTCGGCCTGCCCGCAGTGTGGCTGCAGGACGGCGTGATCGACGAGGCGGCGGCGCTGCGCGCGCAGGCGGCTGGCCTGACCGTCGTGATGGACCGCTGCGTCTGGCGCGACTACAGCTCGATGGTGACTGAATGAAGCTCCGTTTTTCCAAGATGCACGGTCTGGGCAACGATTTCGTCGTGATCGACGCGATCCGCCAGCGCGTCGATCTGACCCCGGACCAGGTGCGTTTCCTGGCCGACCGCCATTTCGGCGTCGGCTGCGACCAGTTGCTGGTGGTCGAGCGCGCGCAGCAGCCGGGCGTCGATTTCCGCTACCGCATCTTCAACGCCGACGGCGGCGAGGTCGAACAGTGCGGCAACGGCGCGCGCTGTTTCGTGCGTTTCGTGCGCGAGCAGGGTTTGACCGACAAGCGCGAAATCCGCGTCGAAACGAAAAGTGGCGTGATCACGCTGACCGCCGCCGACGACATCAACGTGACGGTGAATATGGGCGTACCGGTGTTCGAGCCGGCGCGCATCCCCTTCCAGTCCGATTCCGACGCCTTCGTCCAGCCGCTGGACGTGGCCGGCCGCGCGGTGCCGATCACTGCGGTGTCGATGGGCAACCCGCACGCAGTGCAGGTGGTGGCCGACGTCGACCACGCGCCGGTGGCGCAGCAGGGTCCGCTGATCGAATCGCACCCGCGTTTTCCGGCGCGCGTGAACGCCGGCTTCATGCAGGTGGTCGATGCACACCACATCAGGCTGCGCGTGTACGAGCGCGGCGCTGGCGAAACGCTGGCCTGCGGCACCGGCGCCTGTGCCGCCGTGGTGGCCGGCATCGTCCGCAACCTGCTGGAAAGTCCGGTGCGCGTCAGCACGCGCGGCGGCGAACTGAACATCGCCTGGGCCGGCGAGGGCCAGCCTGTCCTGATGACCGGCCCCGCCGTCACCGTATTCGAAGCCGACATCCATCTGGAGTAGTACCCCATGAAAGCCGACGACGTCGCGCGTTACCTGCAGGACCACCCGCAGTTCTTCGAGGATTACCACGATCTGCTCGCCCATCTGTACGTGCCGCACCCGCACGGCGGGCGCGCCATCTCGATCACCGAGCGGCAGATCCTGACGCTGCGCGAGAAGGCCAAGCTGCTGGAGCTGAAACTGGCCGAGCTGCTGCGTTTCGGCGAGGACAACGACGTCATTTCGACGCGCGTGCACGCGCTGTCCATCGCGCTGATGACGGCCGGCAGCTTCGACGCCGTGATGACCGCGCTGCGCGAACAGCTGTCCGAGGGTTTCTCGGTGCCGCATACCGCGCTGCGTCTGTGGAACAGCGTGCTCACCCGCGACGGCGACGTGTTCGAGCCGGTCGAGGAGCGCATCCGCGTGTTCGCCAACGAGGCGCGCCAGCCTTATTGCGGCCCGGTGAGCGACCTTGGTGTCGTCGCCTGGTTTGGCGAGGCGGCCCCCGTCGTGCAGTCGATGGCGCTGGTGCCGCTGCGCCGTGAATCGCGCGTGGTCGGCCTGCTGGCGCTGGGTGCCAACGACGCCGCGCGCTTCGTGCCGGACATGGGCACGCTCTACCTGGAACGCATCGGCGAGCTGCTCGGCGCCGCGCTGATCCGCGAACTCGGCTGAGAGTGTTGGCCCCCACGCTCACTTTGTTCGCTGCCCCCCGAGGGGGCTGCGCTCGCCCTCGGGTCGGCCCTTCGGGCGGCGCGTTTGCCCCCGCCCCTAATGCGTTCGCACAGGGCCGGCCTTGCATAGCCGGTCCGTTCGGCAAGCGTAGCTTCGTGACTGACAGAACATGAGTGCCACCCTGATTCTCGCTCCTGGCCGTGAGCGCTCGGTCATGCGCCGTCACCCGTGGATATTCGCCGGTTCGGTCGACCGCCTAGACGGTCGTGCCCGGCCGGGCGACACCGTGCTGGTGCAGGCGGCCAATGGCCGCGCACTCGGCCGTGCCGCGTTCTCGCCGGCGTCGCAGATACGCGCCCGCATGTGGACCTTCGGCGACGAATCGATTGACGACGCCTTCTTCCGCCGCACCGTCGCACGCGCAGTCGAACAGCGGCGTGACCTGCCGGAGCTGGCCGGCGAATTCGGCCCGCGTGGCGGTGTGCGCCTGCTGCACGGCGAGTCCGACGGTCTGCCTGGCGTCATCGCCGACCGCTACGCCGACGTGATCGTGCTGCAGATCACCAGTGCCGGTGGCGAGAAGTGGCGCACCACCATCGCCGACGCGCTGGTGCGCGCGACCGGCATCGAACGCGTCTATGAGCGCTCGGATTCGGACGTGCGCGCGCTCGAAGGTCTGGAGCCGCGCAGCGGCTGGCTGATCGGCGACGGTGATGCGCCCTTCCCGGTGATTGCCGAACCCGGCGTGGCCGGCGACGTGAACATCGAAATCGACGTGGCCGGCGGCCACAAGACGGGCTTCTACCTCGATCAGCGCGAAAACCGCCGGCTGTGCGGTGGACTGGCCGCCGGTCGTCGCGTGCTGAACTGCTTCTGCTACACCGGTGGCTTTTCGCTGCACGCGCTGGCCGGCGGCGCCGAATCGGTGCTGTCCATCGATTCCTCCGGTCCCGCGCTGGCGACGGCGCAGCGCAATGTCGGCCACAACCCGCAGATCGACGCCGCGCGCGCCGAATGGCTGGAAGCGGACGTGTTCCAGGCGCTGCGCACCTTCCGTGCCGAAGGCCGCAAGTTCGACCTGATCGTGCTCGATCCGCCGAAATTCGCGCCGTCGGCCGCGCACGCGAAGTCGGCGGCGCGCGCCTACAAGGACATCAATCTGCTCGGTTTCCGGCTGCTGGCGCCGGGCGGCCTGCTGATGACCTACTCCTGTTCCGGTGGCGTAGACGTCGATTTCTTCCAGAAGATCGTCGCCGACGCGGCAGCCGACGCCGGCGTGTCGGCGCGCGTGCTGAAGCGTCTGTCGGCGGGGGCGGATCACCCCGTGGGGCTGGCTTTTCCCGAGGGCGAGTACCTGAAGGGGCTGCTGCTCAGGATCGAGTGAAGCGTTACGCAGTTTTTTGCCAAAACATTGGTATCCTCTTCGCCTTTCCAATCCCCGGGAGTTCATGCGGATGGCCACCAAGAACGCCAGCAAGGCCGACAAGCCGCTGACCGAAGCCGACATCCTGAAGATGCCGGAAAAGGACTACATGAACGAGGCGCAGCTCGCCTTCTTCCGCGACCTGCTCGCCCGCATGCGCGACGACATCCTGCGCAAGGCCGATGAAACCGTGGAGCACATGCGCGAGGTCGACAATGTGTCCGACCCCGCCGACCGCGCCACGGTCGAAGAGGAGCACACGCTGGAACTGCGCACGCGCGACCGCGAGCGCAAGCTGCTGAAGAAGATCGAACAGGCGATCGACCGCATCGATGCCGGCGAGTACGGCTATTGCGACGAAACCGGCGAGCCGATCGGCATCGGCCGCCTGCTCGCCCGCCCGACCGCGACGCTGACCATCGAGGCGCAGGAGCGCCGCGAACGTCTGCAGAAGCTGTACGGCGACTGAGGCCGGGCCCGGCGCGTGATGTTCCGACGCCTGTCCGCGCTGCGGCTCGTCATGCTGCTGCTGTGCCTGATCGGGGCACAGCACGTCACGCTCGTCCATGCCTTCGAACACGTCCCGGCGGCCGGCGTCTCGCTGACCGCCGAGGACGACGGGGACCCGGCGCATGCGCCGGTCTGCCCGGACTGCCTGTCTGCCCATTCCCTGATCCAGCTGTCTGTCGGCGCCGCGCCCGACCCGGCTGTTCCCGATCTGTCGCACGTGCTGCGCGCCGCCTCGCTGCGCGTCGCGGCCCATGGTGCGGCGCCCGAGCCCTGTGCGCACGGGCCGCCTGCCACCTCCCCGCTCTGATCCGTCGCCCCCTCCGGGGCATGCACTTCATACATTCAGACTGACCCGCGTGATCACGCGCGGGCGCGCGTCCGTGTCCGGGCGCGGGGAGAACTTCATGCAGATCCATCGTTTTGTCGGCGGCGCCCTCGCGGCAGCCGCTTCCGTGTCCTTTTCCGTTCCGGTCTTCGCCCAGGCCATCCAGGACCTTCCGGCCATCGTCGTCACCGGCAATCCGCTGGGCAGCGACCTGTCCGATCTCGTCAGCCCGGTGTCGGTGATGGACGATCACGACCTCACGCTGCGCGGCGCCAGCACGCTGGGCGAGACCGTCGGCAATCTGCCGGGCGTCAGTTCGACCTGGTTCGGCCCGAACTCCAGCCGGCCGGTCATCCGCGGTCTCGACGGCGACCGCGTGCGCATTCTCGGCAACGGCGGCGCCACCGTCGATGCGTCCTCGCTGTCCTTCGACCACGCGACCACGGTGGATCCGCTGGTGGTCGAGCGGGTCGAGGTGGTGCGTGGCCCGGCGGCGCTGATGTACGGCGGCAACGCGGTCGGCGGCGTGGTGAATGCGCTCGACAACCGCATTCCGCAGTCGCCGATGAGCGGCGCCAGCGGTCGCGTCGATGGCATCGTCGGCGGCGCCGACTCGACCCGTGCGCTGGCCGGCCGCGTCGAGTTCGGCAAGAACGGCCTCAATCTGCACGCCGACGGCTTCACCCGCTCGACGTCCGATCTGCGCATCCCCGATGGCCGGCTGCGCAATTCGGCCGCCGACACCGAGGGTGGCGGCTTCGGCGCTTCCTTTGCCGGCGAGCGCGGCTATGTCGGTGCCTCCTACGGCGTGTTCGACTCGACCTACGGCACGGTGGCCGAAGAGTCCATCACGATAGACATGCGCAGCGAGCGCTGGGACCTCGCCGGCGAACTGCGCGAGATTGACGGCTTCATCACCGGCGTCAAATTCCGCGCCGGCCATACCGACTACAAGCACGTCGAACTGGACGACGGCTCGCCGGAGACGCGCTTCTTCAGCAAGGGCACCGACCTGCGGGTCGAGGCGGCGCACGCTCAGCTCGGCCCCTTCCGCGGTGTGGTCGGCGTGCAACTCGACAGCAGCGAGTTCTCGGCGCTGGGCGACGAGGCCTTCGTGCCGCCGACCGATACCGACACGCGCGCGCTCTTCCTGTTCGAGGAAACCCGCGTCGGCGACCTCAAGCTCACTTTCGGTGGTCGCGTCGAGCGGGTCGAGGTCGGCAGCGACGGCGGCGGCCCGGACGATGCGAACAATCCGGGCACGCCGCGTTTCGACCCGGCGCAGGAACGTCGCTTCACCGCGCGCAGCGCTGCCTTCGGTGCGGTCTATCCGCTCAACGACACCTTCTCGGTCGCCACCCAGCTGGCGCACACCGAGCGCGCGCCGACCTTCTATGAACTGTTCGCCAACGGCCCGCACGCCGCCACCGGCAACTACGAGGTCGGCAATGCGGCGCTGGACAAGGAACAGTCGAACTCGATCGACGCCCAGCTGCGCATCAAGCGCGGCGAGCACAGCGGCAGCATCGGCGTGTTCCACAGCCGTTTCCGCAACTTCATCGCGCTCGCCGGAACCGGCAACCGGCGCGAAGAGGACGGCCTGATCGATCCGGCCGGCGAACTGCCCGAGTTCGCCTACCAGGCGGTACCGGCCAAGTTCTACGGGCTGGAGGCGCAGGCCCATCTGCTGCTGTGCCGCTGTGCCGGCGAGCTGCATCTCGACCTGCAGGCCGACATGGTGCGCGCCGCCAACCGCGATACCGGCGAGCCGCTGCCGCGCATCGCGCCGGTACGCGGCATGGCGGCGCTGAACTGGCACCGCGAGGCGCTGAACCTGCGGCTGGAGGTGCAGGGCGCGCGCCGGCAGGACCGGGTCGACGACCTTGGCACGCCGACTGCCGGCTACGCGCTGGTCAATGCCTTCGCCAGCTACGGATTCCAGGCGGCCGGCGTGAACTGGGAGGCCTGGCTGCGCGGCAACAACCTGTTCGACACCGAGGCGCGCAACCACGTGTCCTTCCTCAAGGGCATCGCGCCGATGCCGGGCCGCAGCATCATGGCCGGCCTGCGCGCCACCTTCTGACCTTTGTCCGGTGCGTCACGGGTGTGGTGAATGCCGCGCCCGTCGCGCCTGGGCGCCGATTTCTGCCCTTGCAGCACCTTGTCACGTCTTCTTACGCCTTCGGGGGTGCCGCCGGCCACGGTTGAAAGGTAAAGTTACCGATCGTTGCAGTTGTGAATCGATGCGCCGTTAATTACGGTTCGCGCCCCGATCCGGACCCATCCGTGGCTTTTTCCTTCTTCAAGAAAACACCTGCGCCGCAGGTCGAAACCCGCAAGCCGGTGCGACCGACCGCACCGGCTGCCGGGACGGCCACCGCGTCGCGTCCGCCCGACAGCATGCCGGCCAGCGATCCGCCGTCGTCGGCGGGGCTGATGTCGCTCGATTTCGTGTCGCGCGATCCGCTGGAAGGCGCCCGTCGTACCGGCAAGGGCGAGCTGCAGGTGCAGGACGTGTCCAGCGGGCTGCACCCGGTGGTCGAGGAAGCGGCCATGCTGTTCGCCAACGGTGACGACGAGGCCGCGCTGTCCACGCTGGAACGCGCCACCTTCGGCGATCTCGGCAGTTCGACCGAACAGGTGTGGGCCATGCTGTTCGACCTCTGCCACGCGCTCGGCCGTGTCGACGCCTTCGAGGCGCATGCGCTGGCCTACGCCGAGCGCTTCGAACGTTCGGCGCCGGCGTGGCCGGCGTCCCCATCGCGCGGCGTGACCTCGGGCCCGCCCACGCTGACGCTGGCGGGCAAGCTGACCGCAGCCAGTCGCGCCTCCATCGACCAGATCGACCGCCTGTGTTCAAAGGCGCACGTAGTGCGGGTGGATGTCGCCCGTCTGCACGACGTGGACGAAGAAGGCGCGCGCATGCTGCTCGACGTGCTGGTTGCGCTGCGCCGCTGCGGGCACGGCGTGGCCATGCTCAGCGCCACCGTACTGCGCGACCTGCTGGCGCCGCGCATCGAGCCGGGCAAGGCCGAGGGGCCGGCGCAGTGGCTGCTCTATCTGGAGGCGCTGCAGCAGCTGGGCGACGAAGCCAATTTCGAGGAATTCGCGATCCAGTACGCGGTCACTTTCGAACTGTCACCGCCGTCGTGGGACGCCCGCTGGGTGTCGTCGGTGCTCGCGCCGGCCGCGGCAGAACCGGCGCCGGTCGAGAAGAATGCGCGCATCGCGCTGCGCGGCGAAATCGTCGGCGCCCGTCAGGACGCCTTTGCCGTGCTGCAGGCGGCCGACCTGCCGCAGGGGGTCATGAAGGTCGATTGTTCCGAGCTCTGCCGGATGGACTTCATCAGCGCCGGCCTGCTGTTCAACGTGATCACCGCAGTGCAGGCGACCGGCCGCCAACCCCGTCTGGTCGATGTGCGGCCGATGGTGGCGGCGCTGCTGCTGCTGATCGGTGTCGCCGCCGTGGCGGAAATCCAGCAACGCCGCTTCTAGCGCCACCGGCGCCCTGCTGCGCATGGTTTAAAGTGCGCAACCTCCGCGGCATTTTTCGGGAATAGCGATGGAACAGTATCACGGCACCACCATACTTTCGGTGCGTCGCCCGGGTCAGGTCGCCCTCGGTGGCGATGGCCAGGTGACGCTCGGCAACATCGTCGTCAAGGCGACCGCGCGCAAGGTGCGGCGGCTGTATCAGGGCCGCATCCTGGCCGGCTTCGCCGGCGGCACGGCGGACGCCTTCACGCTGTTCGAGCGCTTCGAATCCAAGCTGGAGAAGCATCAGGGCAATCTGCTGCGCAGCGCGGTCGAACTGGCCAAGGACTGGCGCACCGACCGCATGCTGCGCCGGCTGGAGGCGATGCTGGCGGTGGCCGACCGCGAGTCCTCGCTCATCATCACCGGCAACGGCGACGTGCTCGAACCCGAAGGCGGCATCGTCGCCATCGGCTCCGGCGGCGCCTACGCACAGTCGGCGGCGCGTGCGCTGGTCGAGAACACCGAGCTGTCGGCGCGCGACGTGGTATCGAAGTCGCTCGGCATCGCCGGCGACCTGTGTATCTACACCAACCAGAGTCACACCATAGAAAGCATCGAGTGGTGAGCGCCGTGACCCCTGCGGATCAAGTCATGACCCCTTCCGAAATCGTGTCCGAACTGGACAAGCACATCGTCGGCCAGACGCGCGCCAAGCGCTCGGTGGCCGTCGCGCTGCGCAACCGCTGGCGCCGCGCCCAGGTGGCCGAGCCGCTGCGCAGCGAAATCACGCCGAAGAACATCCTGATGATCGGGCCCACCGGCGTCGGCAAGACCGAAATCGCGCGCCGGCTGGCCCGTCTGGCGAACGCGCCTTTCATCAAGGTTGAGGCCACAAAGTTCACTGAAGTGGGCTATGTCGGCCGCGATGTTGACACCATCATCCGCGATCTGGTCGAGATCGCGATCAAGGATCTGCGCGAGCGGGCGATGAAGGCGGTACGTACCCGCGCCGAGGACGCCGCCGAGGACCGCATCCTCGACGTGCTGCTGCCGCCGGCGCGGCCGGTCGGCTTCGGTGTCGATGCGCCGGCGACCGACGAGAGCGGCACGCGGCAGAAATTCCGCAAGAAGCTGCGCGAGGGTGAACTGGACGACAAGGAGATCGATATCGAGGTGGCGGTGGCGCCGGCGACGATGGAAATCCTGACGCCGCCCGGCATGGAGGAGCTGACCGGCCAGCTGCAATCGATGTTCCAGAACATGGGCTCGCAACGCCGGCGCAGCCGCAAGATGCCGATCCGCGAGGCGCTGCGCGTACTGACCGACGAAGAGGCAGCGCGCCTGATCAACGAAGACGAAGTGAAGCAGCAGGCGCTGGTTGCGGTCGAGCAGAACGGCATCGTGTTCCTCGACGAGATCGACAAGGTGGCGTCGCGCTCCGACCACGGCGGTGCCGATGTTTCGCGTCAGGGCGTGCAACGCGACCTGCTGCCGCTGGTCGAAGGCACGACGATCACGACCAAGTACGGCATGGTGAAGACCGACCACATCCTGTTCATCGCCAGCGGCGCCTTTCACCTGTCGCGGCCGAGCGACCTGATTCCCGAGCTGCAGGGGCGTTTTCCGATCCGCGTCGAGCTGGAATCGCTGTCGGTCGATGACTTCGAACGCATCCTGACCGCCACCGACGCCTGCCTCACCCGCCAGTACGCCGCACTGCTGGAAACCGACGGCGTCACGCTGGATTTCGCGCCGGACGGCATCCGCCGGCTGGCCGAGGTGGCGTGGTCGGTGAACGAGCGCACCGAGAACATCGGTGCGCGCCGGCTGCACACGGTGATGGAGAAGCTGCTGGAGGAGGTGTCCTTCGACGCCGGCCAGCACGCCCGCTCGCTCACCATCGATGCCGCCTACGTGGACGCCCGCCTGGGCGAACTGGCGCAAAGCGAGGATCTTGCGCGCTACGTGCTCTGACGCACCGGCTGACCCAACAACGAGAACGAGTCCCGATGACCCCGATTGCCCGTACGCGCATCTATTTCCTGCTGTCCTACTTCTGTTTCGGTCTGCTCGCCTTCGCGCTGTGGCTGCAGCACGTCGAGCGGCTGGCGCCCTGCCCGCTGTGCATCCTGCAGCGCTACGCCTTTTTCGGCGCCGGCGTGTTCTTCCTGCTCAGCGGCCTGTTCGGCGGTGCGCTGGCGCGCAGCGGGCTGTGGGTGTCGGCGCTGATCGCGGCGGCCGGCGCGGCGGTGGCCGGGCGTCACGTCTATGTGCTGTACAACCCGTCGGTCAGCTGCGGCCTCGATCCGGTCGAGGACTTCGTCAACAGCCTGCCGCCGGCGCAGTGGTTTCCGCAGGCCTTTTTCGCCGACGGTGCATGTGGCGCCAAGCTGCCGCCGATACTCGGCCTCGACCTTCCCGAGTGGTCGCTGCTGTGGTTGAGCGTGCTGGCCGTCGTCGCTGTGCTGCTTTCGTTGCGCCGCGGCTGAACACACTGGGCGGTCGACTGTTCCGCCGCCATGACACCCGGAGCCCCGCCCTGCACAAGCGGCGGGGGCTGTAGCAGAATGCGCCGTCCGCTCCCGTGCAGGGCGGGCTTCGCTCCGAGGAGATCATGAATAATTCCAAGAAACCCGTCATCGTGGTGGTCGGCGGCGGCGCCGGCGGCCTCGAACTGGTCACCCAGCTCGGCGACCGCTACGGCGCCAAAGGGCAGGCCGACATCGTGCTGGTCGATGCTTCGCCCATCCACATCTGGAAACCGCATCTGCACGAAGTCGCCGCCGGGCGCATGGACATGCACATGCACCGGCTGGAGTATGTCGCGCAGGCGCGCTGGCACAACTTCGAGTTCCAGATGGGCCGCATGACGGCCATCGATCGCAGCCGCAAGACCATCCACATCGAGGCAGTGGCCGACTTCGACGGCGAACCGATGCTGCCCGAGCGGGAGCTGCACTACGACTACCTGGTGATCGCCATCGGCAGCACGGTGAACACCTTCGGCATTCCGGGCGCCGACGAACACACGATGGCGCTCGACACCACGCACGACGCCGAGCGCTTCCGGCAGAAGCTGGTCGCTGCCTGCATGCGCGCGGACGCGCGTGCCGAGCGCGGCGAGCCGCACGAAGTGTCGATCGCCATCATCGGTGCCGGTGCGACCGGCGTTGAACTGTCGGCCGAACTGCGTCACACCAGCAAGGTGTTGCGCGCCTTTGGCGTGCACAGCATGGACCCGCGCCAGGACGTGCGGATCACCTTGATCGAGGCGGCCGACCGCGTGCTGCCGGCGCTGCCGGCGCGCATTTCGGCATCAGCCGAAGAGCTGCTGCGCGGCATGGGCATCGACGTGCTGAAGTCAGAGCGGGTCAGCGAGGTGCGTCACGACGGGCTGGCCACCGCCAGCGGCCATTTCATCCGCGGCGACCTGATGGTGTGGGCGGCCGGCATCAAGGCGCCCAACATGCTGTCCGGCTTCGGCGGGCTGGAGTCGAACCGTATCAACCAGCTGGTGGTGGATGACCACCTGGTCACCACGCACGACCCGGACATCTACGCCTTCGGTGACTGCGCGGCCTGTGAGTGGCTGGGTGGCGAAGGCACGATTCCGCCGCGCGCGCAGGCGGCGCACCAGCAGGCCAGCTATCTGGTGAAGATCTTCGCCATGCGGCTCGAAGGCAAGGGCGACCCCGGTCCCTTCCGCTACAAGGACTTCGGCTCGCTGGTGTCGCTCGGCAAGAGCGGCGCCACCGGCAACCTGATGGGTGGCGTGGTCGGCGGCAGCATGTTCATCGAAGGTCTGGTCGCGCGCATGATGTACCGCTCGCTGTACCAGATGCACCAGATCGCGCTGCACGGCTGGATCAAGAGTTCGCTCGACGCGGTGGCCCGCTTCATCAAGCAGAGCACCGAGCCGCACGTGAAGCTGCACTAGTCTTTTAGGGGCTAGGGGCTAGGGGCTAGGGGCTAGGGGCTAGGGGCTAGGGGCCAGGGGCCAGGGGTTCAGGCCCCCTCGCCACAGACGGCGCAGCCGGGGTCGCGCGGCAGGCTGATGCTGCGCCACTCCATGCCCAGCGCGTCCAGCAGCAACAGGCGGCCGGCCAGTGTGCGGCCGGTCTGCGCCAGTATCTTCAGCGCCTCGGCCGCCTGCACCGTGCCGATGATGCCGGTCAGCGGCGCGAACACACCCATCACTGCGCAGCGTACCTCTTCGACTTCGCCGCCTTCCGGAAACAGGCAGTGATAGCAGGGGGCGTCTGGCTCGCGGCTGTCGAATACCGATACCTGGCCGTCGAAGCGGATGGCCGCACCGGAGACCAGCGGCGTGCGGGTCGCCACGCAGGCGCGGTTGATCGCGTGGCGGGTGGCGAAGTTGTCGCTGCAGTCGAGCACGACGTCGGCGGCGGCGATCTGTTCAAGCAGTTCGTCGCCGGTCAGGCGCTTCTTCAGCGCGATCACCTCGGTGCCCGGATTGATGTCGTGCAGCGTTTCGCGCGCCGATTCCACCTTGGCGCGGCCGACCGAGTGTTCGCGGTGCAGGATCTGCCGCTGCAGATTGGTCAGATCGACCTCGTCGTCGTCGGCGATCACCAGCGTGCCGACGCCGGCCGCCGCAAGGTAGAGCGCCGACGGGCAGCCGAGGCCGCCGGCACCGACGATGAGGGCACGCGAGGCGAGCAGCCTGTCCTGTCCTTCGATGCCTATCGGGTCGAGCAGGATGTGGCGGCTGTAGCGCAGCAGTTGCTGGTCATTCATGAAAGGTTGACCGCCGGCGGATGCGGCGGTGTGTAGCGGTGGGAAAGCGGGCGGTCAGCGGTACTCGCGCAATTCGCTCGGCGTGTCGTCGTGATCGCCGTGCGGGTGGTGCTGCCAGGCCTGGACGTAGATTTCGTTCGACTTCTTGATCAGTCGTTCCGGCTGCTTCAGGTTGCGCAACTGGGTGTCTTCGCAGAAATAGAGCATGGTGCGGATCAGCCGCATCTTCAGCGAACCGTCGAGCACGAAGCCGTGCGCGCGCAGTGCCCGCTCAATGCTGCGGAAGCTGTGGTCCGTGAGGCTGTACTCGATGGCGACGATACGATCGCCCTGGGCGGTGACGGAGATGCCGCCGACCGCGGCGAGCAGCGCGAGCGCTTCGTCCACGCGACGCGGGCAGCGGCGACAGAAACGCAGTTCGCGGTGCTTCATCAGGCCGGCCTGGGGGCCGTATCCGGGCTTGCGCGGCGCGCGGTGTTCGCGGCCGAAACGACGCTGGCTGGCATGTGCGACCATGGTTCAGCTCCTGCATCCGGCGGCGATCCGGAGATCGCCGCACGGCCCACCGCGGACGGCGGGCCTCAGTTTTTCTGGATGATCTGCAATCCCTTCAGCAGATTCAAGGCCTGGGTGAACTGGTAATCCGATGCGGTGGCGAATTCGAACGGCGCGGCCGGCTTTTCGTCTTCGTCCTCATCCTTTGCTGGCTTGCCCTTGGCGCCGACTGCGGGCTTCGGCGCCGCCTCTTCCGGTTCCTTGTCGTTGCCGAGGTGACGGTCGAGATCGGCTTCGCGCAGGCGGATGCCGCCGCCGCTGCCATTCGGCGTTTCTTCGACGATGATGTCCGGCACGATGCCCTTGGCCTGGATCGAGCGGCCGTTCGGCGTGTAGTAACGCGCTGTCGTCAGCTTGATCGCGGTGTTGTTGGCCAGCGGCATGATGGTCTGCACCGAACCCTTGCCGAAGGTCTGGGTGCCCATGATGACCGCGCGCTTGTGGTCCTGCAGTGCGCCGGCGACGATTTCCGAGGCTGAGGCCGAACCCGAATTGACCAGCACGACCATGGGTACCGACTTGGCGCCGGCCGGCAGCGTGGCGAGGTAATCGTCGCGCGATCCGCGCAGGTAGTCTTCCGGCGCGGCGATGAAGCGGCGCTTGGCATCTTCGGTGCGGCCGTCGGTCGATACCACGGTCGCCTTCGGCGGCAGGAAGGCGGCCGATACGCCGACCGCGCCGTGCAGCAGGCCGCCCGGGTCGTTGCGCAGGTCGAGCACCAGGCCCTTCAACTCGCCATCCTTGTACAGCTTGCCGATGTGCTTGGCGAGGTCTTCGGCGCTGGCTTCCTGGAACTGGGTCAGGCGCAGATAGCCGTAGCCGGGCTCGACCAGCTTGGATTTCACCGACTGCACCTTGATGATTTCGCGCGTCAGCGTGACCTCGATCGGCTTGGTTTCACCCTTGCGCGCGATGGTCAGGCGGATGCTGGTATCCGGCTTGCCGCGCATGCGCTTGACCGCGTCGCTCAGCGTCAAACCCTTGGTCGAGGTGTCGTCGAGCTTGATGATCAGGTCGCCCGCCTTGACGCCGGCGCGGAAGGCCGGCGTGTCCTCGATCGGCGACACCACCTTGACGAAGCCGTCTTCCATGCCGACCTCGATGCCGAGGCCGCCGAATTCGCCCTGGGTGCCGGCCTGCAGATCCTTGAACGCGTCCTGGTCGAGATAGGCCGAGTGCGGGTCGAGACCGGACAGCATGCCGCTGATCGCGTGGGTGATCAGCTTCTTGTCATCGACCGGCTCGACATAGCCCGACTTCACCGCATTCAGCACGTCGGCGAACTGGCGCAGTTCCTCGACCGGCAACGTGCTGCCGACCGGCTTGTTCGCGTTGGCGGAGAAATTGAGACTGAGCAGTACCCCGGCACACAGTCCGATCATGACCAGCCCGGTTTGCTGCAGCTTCTTTTGCATCGATTGCACTCCGCATATTTTTAGGCCGGAACGGATGCCGCACCGTCCTCGGTGCAGCCTAGCGAGCAACCCATTTCAGCGGGTCCAGCGCCTGTCCCTGATGCCGCAATTCAAAGTATAAACCCGATTCCGAAGCCCCACCGCTGGCGCCTATCGAGGCGATCACCTCGCCCGCGCGCACCGTTGCGCCGACCGACTTCAGCACGGCTTCGTTGTTGCCATAGACGCTCAGATAGTTGTCGCCGTGATCGACGATGACCAGGTTGCCGAAACCGCGCAACCAGTCGGCGAACACCACGGTACCGGCAGCCACCGCCTTGACGTCGCCCGCCGCTGCGCGGATGAAGATGCCGCGCAGCGGTGTTCCGCCATCCGCGCCTTGGGCACCGAAGCGGCGCGCAAGTTCGCCACTGGCTGGCCAGGGCAGGCGACCGCGCAGCTTGGGGAAGGCAACGCCGCCGTGATCGACCGGTGTCGACTGCACGACCGGGCCGCGGCTTTCGCGGCCGGCCGGCGCTGGCGCATCGTCGGCCGGGCTTGCCGCGGGTGTCTTCGGCGGTGTGCTGCGGGCGCTGCGCCGCGACAGCGATTCGATCAGCCGGCTCAGCCGCGCCTCGTCGCGCTTGAGCTGGGCCAGTTCCTTGCGCTCGGTGCGCAACTGGGTGGCGATGCGGTCGAGCACCTTGCGCCGCACGTCGTGTTCGGACTGCAGCTTGCCGCGCTCGCGCTCGCGTTCCGCTTCCAGTGTGCGGATTTCGTCGAGCTGGGCGTCCTGCTGCGCCAGCAGTTCGCGCTGGCGGCTCAGCGTCGCGCGGTGTTCGTCCATCAGCTTGAGCTGGCTTTTCGACAGGCTGCGCAGGTAGTGCAGGTCGCGCGCGCTCTGGTTGGGGTCGGTGCCGGACAACAGGTGGCGCAGCGCATCGGCTTCACCGGCGCGCTGGTGGCCGCGCAGCAGTTGTGCCAGTTGCGACTGCTGGGTGCGCAGCCGTTCCTCGCCGGCGGCAACGTCCTTGCGCGTCTGCGTCAGCGCGCTTTCGACCGCCTTGCGGCGGCCGGCGATATCGCGCAGCGCACGGCTGGCGTCGGAAATGGCCTTTTCCGAGCTGCGCAGCTCGTCGCGGGCTTCGCGGTGGGCGCCTTCCGACTGGTTAAGTTCATCGCGCAGCGCTTCCATGCGCTGCTGCAGCGCGCGCAGCTGTTCCGGGCTGGACTGGACTGCGCGCTCGGCGAGGGCGGTTCCGGGCAGCGTGCATAGCAGCGCCCGGATCAGCCAGCGCTTCACTCCATCCACGGTGCGCGCTGTTCGGCCGTCTGCGGCTCTTCGGCTTCGGGGATGGGCGGGCGCTGGCGCTGCGGCACGGCGCGGCTCTGGTTGGCCACGGCGTCGATGGCGGCGCGGATGGCTTCCTGGTCGCCGAGGTAGTAGTGGCGGATCGGCTTCAGGTTTTCGTCCAGCTCGTACACCAGCGGCTGGGCGGTCGGGATGTTCAGGCCCAGGATGTCCTGTTCCGACACGTTGTCGAGGTACTTGATCAGCGCGCGCAGGCTGTTGCCGTGGGCGACGATGAGCACGTTCTTGCCGGCCTTGATCTGCGGCGCGATCTCGGCGTCCCAGAACGGGATGACGCGGGCCACGGTGTCCTTCAGGCATTCGGTGCGCGGGAACTGCTCGTCCGGCACTTCGGCGTAGCGCGGGTTCTTGCGATCGAGGCGCGGATCGTCCTCTTCCAGCGCCGGCGGCGGCGTGTCGTAGGAGCGGCGCCACACCAGCACCTGTTCCTCGCCGAACTTCTGCGCCGTCTGCGCCTTGTTCAGACCCTGCAGCGCGCCGTAGTGACGCTCGTTCAGGCGCCAGGTCGGACGGATCGGAATCCACATCAGGTTCAGTTGTTCGAGCGCGACGTAGAGCGTCTTGTTGGCGCGCTTGAGCACCGAAGTGAAGGCCATGTCGAAGCGGTAGCCTTCGCGGTTGAGCAGGCGGCCGGCTTCGCGGGCCTCGATTTCGCCTTTGTCGGTCAGACCGACGTCGGTCCATCCGGTGAAACGGTTTTCCTTGTTCCAGACGGATTCGCCGTGGCGCAGCAGAACGAGCTTGTACATATCGGGTGGGCTATGTGTGAAGGGCGCGGCGCCCCGGTGAGACGTGCTGCACTGCGGACTCGTGGTCTGCAGGTGGACTGACCGCGCTTGGGCTAAAATGCGCATTTTCCCAGAAAACGCAGCGCGCGGCCCCGTAAAAATTCGACAGACGATGACATGTCGGAACATCCGCGTTGCCGGATGACACGATCCCGGCGATGATGCGGACCCCGTTACAGCGGACCGCCTGCCGCGAGCCCCACAGCCTGCCAGCACCTCTCTCCCATGGAATTCCTGACTCACAACAACAATTACCTCTGGGCCATTTCGGCCCTGATCAGCGGCGTCGCGCTGCTCGTCATGACGCTGCGCACGAAGACCTCCGGACCGCGCCTTACGCCGGCGCAGGCGACGCAACTGATCAACCGCGAGGACGCCCAGGTGATCGACGTGCGCGAACAGCCCGAATGGGCCAAGGGCCGCATCGCCGGTTCGCGCCACATCCCGGTCGGCCAGCTCGACCAGCGCATCGCTGATCTGGAGAAGTTCAAGGAGCGCCCGCTCATCGTCGTCTGCGCCAGCGGCATGCGTTCCGCCAGCGCCTGCTCGACGCTGCGCAAGGCCGGTTTCGAAAAGGTGTTTGCACTCGACGGCGGTATCGGCGCCTGGGAACAGGCCGGTCTGCCACTGACCAAGAAGTGACGCGATGGCACACGTACTGATGTACACCAGCGGCTACTGCCCCTACTGCGTGCAGGCGGAGCGCCTGCTCGTGTCCAAGGGCGTGACCGACATCGAGAAAGTGCGGGTCGACACCGATCCGGCACGGCGTACTGAAATGATGGAGAAAACCGGCAGGCGTACCGTGCCGCAGATCTACATCGACGACTTCCATGTGGGCGGGTGCGACGATCTGCACGCACTCGACCGCGAAGGCAAGCTGGACCCGCTGCTGCAGGCCTGACCTGCGGCGTTCATCACCAACCGAGAAGCGAAAAATGGCCGACGAAGCAGTGCAACCCCAACAGCCCCAGGGCCCGGTGTTCTCCATCGAGAAGGTCTACGTGAAGGACCTGTCGCTCGAAGTCCCGAACGCCCCGGAAATCTTCCTCACCCGCGAAAACCCGAACGTCCAGATCCAGCTGCAGACGGAAGGCAAGGCGGTGCAGGACGGCGTGTTCGACGTGACGCTGACGGTCACCGTCACCGCCAAGATCGGCGAGAAGACGATGTTCCTGGTCGAAGTGCGCCAGGCCGGCATCTTCCAGATCCGCAACGTGCCGCAGGAAGACCTGCAGCCCATCCTCGGCATCGCCTGCCCGAACATCCTGTTCCCGTACGCCCGCGAAAGCGTGTCGGACGCGGTGAACCGCGCCGGTTTCCCGCCGGTCGTGCTGGCGCCAGTCAATTTCGAAGCGCTCTACCAGCAGCGCGCGCAGCAGGCCGCAGCCGGCCAGGACGGCGCGCCGACGGTTCAGTGATGAAGCGTATCGCGCTGGCGGCGCTGGCCGCCTTCGCCATCGCCCCGGCCGCCCAGGCGGCGGGGCTCGAATATCGCTCGCTTGCCGACGTCGCCGTCATGTACGACGCGCCGTCGAAGCAGGCGCGCCAGCAGTACGTGATCGCGCGCCAGACGCCGGTCGAGGTGGTGCGCACGCAGGCCGGCTGGGTCAAGGTGCGTGAGCCGGGTGGCATGCTCGCCTGGGTCGAGTCATCGGCGCTGTCGCCACAGCGCACCGTCATCGTCAGCGTCGACAAGGCACGCATTCTGGCCAAGCCGGACGACAATGCAGCGCTCGTGTTCGAAGCCGAGCGCCGCGTGCTGCTCGAACCGGTGTCCGAACCGGCGCCGGCCGGCTGGGCGCGCGTGAAGCACCGTGACGGCCAGAGCGGTTTTGTCCGCATCGGCCAGGTGTGGGGCCTGTGAGCCCCGCCCGCCGCGCATGAAGATCGCCGTCCTCGGCGCCGGTGCCTGGGGCACCGCGCTGGCCGTCGCCTACGCGGCCGATCACGACGTCACCCTGTGGACGCGCGACGCGACGCACGCGCACACGCTGGTCGCGTCGCGCCGCAACGAGCGTTACCTGCCCGAGATCGCGCTGCCCGACAGCATCCACATCGACGCCGACATTGCGCACGCGCTCTCCGGCTGCGAACTCGCGCTGATCGCCACGCCGATCTCGGGCCTGCGTGACGCGCTGCGTGCCGTCGCCGCGTCCGGTGTGCCGGCCGTGCTGTGGGCGTGCAAGGGTTTCGAGGCCGGCACTGGCCTGCTGCCACATGCGGTGGCGGCCGAGGTATTGCCGGAGACGGTCAGCCGCGGCGCGCTGAGCGGCCCCAGCTTCGCGGTCGAGGTGGCGCGCGGCCAGCCGACCGCGATCACCGTCGCCAGCAACGACCTCGCTTTCGCCTCCCGCATCGCCGCCGAGCTGCACAGCCCGCGTCTGCGCCTGTACGCGCAGGACGACCTGACCGGCGTCGAGGTCGGTGGTGCGGTCAAGAACGTGCTCGCCATCGCCACCGGCGTCTGCGACGGTCTCGGTTTCGGGCTCAACGCGCGCGCCGCGCTGATCACCCGCGGCCTGGCCGAGATCGCCCGCCTCGGCGAAGCGCTGGGCGGCCACGGTATCACCTTCATGGGCCTGGCCGGCATGGGCGACCTGATACTGACCTGCACCGGCGACCTGTCGCGCAACCGTCGCGTCGGCCTGATGCTGGCCGAAGGCCTGTCGCTCGACGCGGTGCTGCAGAAGCTGGGCCACGTCGCCGAAGGGGTGTCGACCGCACGCGAAGCGGCGGCGCTGGCGCGCCGTCTCGGTGTCGACATGCCGATCACGCGCGCCGTCGCCGACGTGCTCGACGGCCGCCTCAGCGCGGCGCAGGCGGCCGAGCGGCTGCTCGCCCGCGACCCCAAGGTGGAACAGGAAGCGGTGCTCGAACGCGCCGATGACGTCGATCTCGGCGCCCTGCAAGCGGGTGCTCAGTCCGGCTGAAGCGCGCCGTCGAAGCCGTGCTGTCGCCACGCCTCGTAGGCGACGATGGCGACCGAATTGCTCAGATTCAGGCTGCGACAGTCGGGTCGCATCGGAATGCGCAGGCGCTGCGCCGCCGGCACCGTGTCGAGCAGGCTGCCCGGCAGTCCGGCGGTTTCCTGACCGAACAGGAAGATGTCGCCGGCACGATACCGAGGCGTCGTATGCGCCACCCGTCCGCGCGTGCTCAGCGCGTACAGCCGGCCGTCGTCCGGCTGCAGCGCAAGTGCTGCCGACAGCGCCGCCCAGTCCTCATGCACCGTCACGTTGATCAGGTCGCGGTAGTCCATGCCGGCGCGCTTCAGGTGCTTGTCGCTGATGTCGAAGCCGAGCGGCTTCACCAGATGCAGGCGGAAACCGCCGTTGGCGCACAGGCGCATCACGTTGCCGGTGTTGGGCGGAATTTCGGGCTGGTACAGGACGATGTGGAACATGGGCGTGCGCGATCGTACGGAGGCGCGATTGTGCCAGCGGACGCCGTCGCTGGTCAGACTCGCGGGTCAGCCACGCTGCAGGCCGGACAGCAGCACGTCGACGATGCGTCGCGGATCGGCCGCGATGCAGCGGCCTGCGTCGAAGACACTGCGCAGGCCTGCAGGCGCGGCCGGGCCGAGGTGCACGCACTGTGTCGTGACGCCTGCGCGGCGCGCTTCGCGTACCGCTTGCTTCACATCCTCCAGCAGATAGCGCGGGTCGTGCACGTCGATGTCGTGCGGTTCGCCGTCGGTCAGCAGCACGATCAGCGGCCGCTCGCCCAGCGCATGGGCGGCGGCGTGACGCAGCGCGGCGCCGATGCGGGTCGAGCCGTGACTGCGCAGCCCGGCGGCGCGGGCGCACACGCGCAGGTCCAGCGCGCCGTCGTGTTCGTCCTTAAGGTGCTGCACGCGCACGCGGTGACGGGTGTCGGACGCGAACGCCCACACGCGGACGATGTGGGCGTCACGTTCAAGCGCGTGCGCGGCCAGCAAGGCGGCATCGCGCAGGTGCTCGAGCAGCGGTCGGCCGTCGGCGCACGGGTGCGCGGTGGAGGCGGACGCATCGATCAGCAGCAGCACGTCGCGGCCGCTGTCCGTCGGGTGCGTCGCGCGAAAAAGCCGGGACGGTGGCCGCGTGCGTGTGCGTAGCGCGATGCCCGCCTCGATCAGCGCCTCGGTGTGCAGCACTTCGCCGTCGCGCTCGCGGCCGCTGCCCGGACGCCCCGCTGAGCGACGCTGCGCGGCGGGCAGCCGGCGGATCTGCGCCTGCAGTCGCGCGCGCAGTGCCGTGGCGTCGGCTTCGAGCGGGCGGCTTTCGATCACCGTGCACCAGTCCGGCCGCAGTCGCGTGATCAGGCGATCCCACTCCGGGTACTTCAGCGTGCGCAGCGGCGCTTCCGACCACAGTGCGGTGGCCGCACCTTCGCCCTGATCGGCGCTGCCGGTCGCCTGCGGCGGCGGACGTTCCGCAGGCGTAGCGTTGTCGTCGTCACCGCTGCCGTGGCTGTCGGCGTCTTCGCGTTCGAGCGGCGTGGCGGACGGCGGCAGGCTGTCGTCGGCGATCCACAGGTGGTGGTTGTCGTCGCGGTAGGCCGGTTCGACCCGCCAGCCGGCGGCATTGAAATTCAGGCGCATCTGGCCGATGTCGTTGCCCAGCAGCGAGGCCGCCTCGCGCAGCCGCTGCGGTGTGTCGAGTGCGAGCGTGCCGTCGGCAGCGAAGAACAGCCGGCGCACCTTGGCGATCCAGGCGTGGCCGTCGGCATGCGCCGGGTCGAACAGCGCGTGCGCCAGCCGCACCAGCAGCGCATCGAAGCCATTGCCGTCGTCCGGACCGGCGACATGGAAGGGCGCCCACAGCGTGCGCAGGCCCGGCAGGTCCTGCATCGCCCGCCATTCGACGCGGGCGTCCTCCAGCGTTTCCAGCAGCGCGCGCTGTAGCGGTTTCAGCTTCGCTCGTGGCTGGGGTTCACCTCCGTATGCGAGGTGGGCAGCCGCGTGGGCGGCGCGGGCGCGGGTGAGCAGCGCGTCGTCCGGCGGCAGGTGCAGCACCGGCCGCGTGCCGGCACGCGACAGGACCGCGCGCGGCCGGTCGTCCGGTGTTGCCAGCGTCGCCAGCCGCGGTTGCACCGACCACAGCGCATCCAGATAGATGCCCAGCGGCCGGCTGCCTGCCAGCGCGGATTCAGACGATGCAGGCATCGACCATGGCGGCCAGCGCCTGACCGACTTCCGGGTCGTCCGACAGCGGCACTGCGATGGCCTGCAGGCAGGCGGCGCGCGGCGCCAGGCCTTCGGCGACCAGCAAGCCGGCGTGGATGAGCATGCGGGTGGAGGCGCCTTCGTCCAGTTCGTCGCCGGCCAGCCGGCGCGTGCGCTCGGCCAGCGTCACCAGTTGCTTCGCGATGGCCTCGTCGACGCCGCATTCGTGCATCACGATGGCCGCTTCGCGTGCCGCGTCTGGGTAGCCGAATTCGAGCGCGGTGAAGCGCTGCCGGGTCGATGCCTTCAGCGTCTTGTGCACGCCGTGGTAGCCCGGGTTGTAGGACACGACCAGACGGAAGTCCGGGTGCGCGTGCAGCAGTTCGCCGGTGGCGGCCAGCGGCAGCTGGCGGCGCGCGTCGGTCAGCGGGTGGATGAGCACCGTGGTGTCGGCGCGCGCTTCCACCAGTTCGTCGAGGTAGCAGATCGCGCCGAAGCGCACCGCACGGGTGAGCGGACCGTCCTGCCAGCGCGTGCCGCCAGCGTCGAGCAGGAAGCGGCCGATCAGGTCGCCGGCCGACAGATCTTCGTGGCAGGCGACGGTGATCAGCGGCAGGCCCAGCCGCCAGGCCATGTGCTCGACGAAGCGCGTCTTGCCGCAGCCGGTCGGCCCCTTCAGCATCAGCGGCAGGCCGCGCGCGTGCGCGGCCTCAAAGGCGGCGATCTCGCCGCCGACCGGCGCGTACCAGGGTTCGTCCCGGATGCGCCAGTCGTGTAGCGGATCGACCAGCTCGGCCGGTTCCTGCACCTTCACTTGTGACCGACGGTAGACGGGTTGGGCAGACCTTCGATCGGGCATTCCTCGGTGCCGACGGTGTCGCGCGTGAAGGCTTCGACCGCCTTGCGCGTGCCTTCCGGATCGTTGATCCACTTCGAGTAGAAGTCGTAGGGGCAGGTCGCCACGCCCTTGTCGCCTTCGCGCGAATTGATCAGGCCGGTGTAGCCGCGGTGCAGCAGCTTGAACAGGTGGTTTTCCGACTGACCGTTCTTGCGGAAGTCGCGGATCAGGCTCTTGGACAGTGCCGCGTACTGCATGCCCATTTCCTCCTCGCCGCATTCGCCCAGCGTGCGGCCGTCGAAGCCGACGATGGCCGAGTGGCCGAAGTAGGTGTAGACGCCGTCGAAGCCGGCGGCGTTGGCGACCGCGACATAGCAGTTGTTGGCGAAGGCCATGGCTTTCGCCATCGTCACCTGCTGGTCCTTGGCCGGGTACATATAGCCCTGGCAGCGCACGATCAGTTCGGCACCCTTCATCGCGCAGTCGCGCCAGATTTCCGGGTAGTTGCCGTCGTCGCAGATGATGAGGCTCACCTTCAGGCCCTTGGGGCCGTCCGACACATAGGTGCAGTCGCCCGGATACCAGCCCTCGATCGGCACCCAGGGCATGATCTTGCGGTACTTCTGAACGATCTCGCCCTGGTCGTTCATCAGGATGAGCGTGTTGTACGGCGCCTTGTTCGGATGTTCCTCGTGCCGCTCGCCGGTCAGCGAGAACACGCCCCACACCTTGGCCTTCTTGCAGGCGGCCGCGAAGATGGCCGTTTCCTCGCCGGGGATGGCGGAGGCGGTGTCGTACATCTCCTTCGAGTCGTACATGATCCCGTGCGTGCTGTACTCCGGGAAGATGACCAGATCGAGCCCGGGCAGGCCGGATTTCATGCCGACGATCATGTCGGCGATCTTGCGCGCGTTGTCCAGCACCTCGGCCTTGGTGTGCAGACGTGGCATCTTGTAATTGACGACGGCGACGCCGACCGTGTCCTTGCTGCTCGAAATGTCCCCGTGGTGCATGACTGGCCTCCGCTGCGGAATGGGTGGAAGAGAAGTTTCAAGACTTCCCATTCTGCGAATGCGGTCGGCGCGGCCAATACGGTGAACGACGTATCGGCCAGCCGGAACTCTCAAGAAAACGCTGGGCCGCTCCCGAGTTTTCTTGACCCCCTCGGGGGGCCTGACGCGAAGCGGCAGGTCTGGGGGCGCTCAGGTATAGCTGACGGCCGGCGTGGTCGGGCGCACCGCCTGGGCCCGCAGCAGGGCGTCGGTCAGGTTGCCGGCGATGTTGTCCTCGCCCAGGCGTGCCGCGAAGCCGGAGCGGCGGATCAGCGAGGCCGGCTGCTCGTTCAGGTCGCACAGGATGAGTGTGGCGCCGCGCCGCGCGAGGTTGCGCTGCAGCGTCTGCAGGATGTCGAGGCCGGTAGTGTCGATGCTGATCACCTTTTCCAGATCGAGGATGACCGCGTCCGGGTGGCCGTCCTGCATCAGCAGCAGGTTTTCCAGCTTGTTGGCGGCACCGAAGAACAGCGAACCGGTCAGCCGGTAGGCGAGGATGCGCGGCGTGCCGTCGGCGCGCGTGAGCGCCTCGACGCCGTAGTGCTCTTCCAGCGGCAGGCGGTCGATGCGCGTCAGGTCGGACATGCGGTAGATGAAGAACAGGCTGGCCAGCACCATGCCCAGTTCCACCGCCAGCGTCAGGTCGAACACCACGGTGACGAAGAAGGTGGCGAGCAGGATGGTGCGGTAGGGCGCCGAATAGCGGCGCAGCTCCGACGGCGCGAAGGCGTGCCATTCGCCCATGTTGACCGACACGACGACGACGATAGCCGACAGCGTGGCCAGCGGGATGTGCGCGGCCAGCGGTGCGGCGGCCAGCACGATGACGAGCAGCACGCCCGCGTGCAGCATGCCGGCCACCGGCGTGCGGCCACCGGTGCGCACATTGGTGGCGGTACGCGCGATGGCGCCGGTGGCGGCGAAGCCGCCGAACAGCGGTGCGGCGACATTGGCGATGCCCTGGGCCATCAGTTCCTGGTTGGGGTCGTGCCGGTCGTCGATCTGCGCATCGGCCACGCGCGCCGACAGCAGCGACTCGATGGCGCCGAGCAGCGCGATGGCCAGCGCCGGCGCGATCAGTTTGCCGAGCAGGCCGAGCGACAGCGCCGGCAGACCGATGTCCGGCAGTTCGCGCGGAATGCCGCCGAAGCGGCTGCCTATGGTGTCGACCGGAAGCTGCAGCAGCGCGTTGGCCGCGGTGGCGATCACCAGCACCGCCAGCGGGCCGGGCAGCCGGCGCATCCACGCGATGTCCTTCGCCACCCGGTTCCAGCCCAGCAGCACGGCCAGCGAGGCGAGCGACAGCGACAGCGTCGGCAGGTCCAGCGTCGGCAGCGCGTCGAACAGCGCGCGCATCTTGCCGAAGAACTCGCCCGGCAGCGCGTCGATCTTCAGTCCGAGAAAATCCTTGATCTGCGAAATGAAGATGACGACGGCGATGCCGTTGGTGAAGCCGATCACCACCGACAGCGGGATGAAGCGGATCATGCTGCCGAGCCTGAAGGCGCCCATCGCCAGCAGCATGACGCCGGACATCATGGTGGCGATCAGCAGGTTCTGCACGCCGTAGTCGGCGACGATGGCGTAGATGATGGGAATGAAGGCGCCGGTCGGACCGCCGATCTGCACCCTTGAGCCGCCGAGCGCCGAAATCAGGAAGCCGGCGACGATGGCGGTCCAGATGCCGGCGGTCGGCGACATGCCGCTGGCGATGGCGAAGGCCATGGCCAGCGGGAGCGCCAGCACGCCGACCGTCAGGCCGGCCGACAGGTCGCCGGAGAACTGTCCGCGGTCATAGGCCGGCAGCGTGTCGAGAAGCTTGGGTCGGAAGCTGAAGTTCATGGTGTCTCCGCAATGAGAGGGGGCGCAAGGCGCGTCGCATGAGGCGGTGCGGAGACGGGTGCCCGTGGCCGGTGTGGCGCAGCACGACCCAGCGTTTGGTCGGGGTCAGCGGCATGGGGGGCGGCCACGGGTGTTCATGGAGGCATTGTGTTCGCGGCCGGCGCCGCGTGTCCAGCGCCTCAGCGGCGCCGGCGCAGTCGCGCACCGATCAGGCCGAGGCCGGCCGCCAGCATCGCCCAGGCCGACGGCTCCGGCACCGCCGCCACGGCGGCGGTCTGCGCCGCCCAGTAGGACGGCAGCGTGTCCCACGGGTTGCTGATGTCGTCGTCGGTGACATAGACGTGGCCGACGTTCATCGCGCGTGCGCGGGCGATCACGTCCTGCATCGCGGCGGCGTCCGGCACCTCGTAGACCAGGTGGGCGAAGCGGCTGGCGTCTTGCGTCTGCGTCCACGCATCCGCTTCGTAGCCGGCGTATTCGGCAGCCGGGCTTTCGAAGGTGACCAGCACATCGGCGGTCGCCAGATAGTCCTGCGTGGTCTGCGTGCCCGGATTGCCGACGATGAAGCCGCTCTCATCCAGCCCGCGGATGTAGTCGTGCAAGGACTGGTAGTAGCCGAGGTGGGCCGTGTCATTCGACATTTCGTCGATGAAGATGCCGTCCACACCGTACAGCGCGTAGTAGCGGTCGATCTCCGCGCGCACCGTGGCGGCGCTTCGCGCGCCGTAGCTGGTATGCACATAGCCGATCACGCGTCCACCGGCAGCCTGCAGGCTGCCCACCACGGCGGTGTAGTTGGTGTCGAGCGCACTGCCGGGGCCGCTGTCCGGATTCAGGATGGCGGTGATGCCGACCTCGGGCGCCGAGTCGGTCAAGGACTGCCAGTAGCTGGAGCCGTCGTCGACCGGGTAGAAGTAGGCGGGAACCAGCAGATCGAGGGCGTAGGCAGGGGACATCGTAATGGCGCACAGTGCGGCGGCGATGGCAGTTGATTTCACGGGGGCTCCGTTGCGGTCGGATGGCTGGGTGTCGGGTACCGTATCGCGGTGTTGCTGCAGCGTTTACGGCCGGTACCGCCGTGACTGTAACGATAACCGGAGCGGGTGGACGTGACTTGCGGACGTGCACGATCGGGTCGCTGCTGAGCGCGGCAGGATGCACGTGACCAGGGTGTATCCATGCCGCCGTCCGGCACCATTCGGATTCCTTCCGAAAGGAGCGGCCGACTGTCTCGCGAGTCGCCGCCGCAATAAGTACTTCGTCATCATCCGGCGGCGGCGCTCGGGTAACATGTTGTGCTACCCCATTCGGATATACGATTCCCATGCAGTCCGTTGCGTCACTCATCGCCAACATCGAAAAGGTCATCGTCGGCAAGCGCAGCGTCGTCGAACTGGCCGTCGTGTCGTTGCTCTGCCGCGGCCACGTGCTGCTGGAGGATGTGCCGGGCACCGGGAAGACGACGCTGGCGCGCGCGCTGGCCCGATCGGTTGCTGCCGACATGAAGCGCATTCAATGTACGCCTGATCTGCTGCCGTCGGACATCACCGGCGTGGCGATCTACAACCAGAAGAGCGCGGAGTTCGAGTTTCGTGCCGGACCGGTATTCACCAGTCTTCTGCTGGCCGATGAGATCAACCGTGCCACGCCGCGCGCTCAATCTGCGCTGCTCGAGTGCATGGAGGAGTTCCGTGTCACCTCCGATGGCGTCACACGCGATCTGCCCAGGCTTTTCATGGTCCTGGCAACCCAGAACCCGATCGACATGGCCGGCACGCACCCTTTGCCGGAAGCACAGCTCGATCGATTCTTCGTCAGGCTCGCTGTCGGTTATCCAAGTCTGTCGGAGGAAATGAAGATTCTCTCTGCTCAGGCGCAGTCCCATCCCATCGACGCGCTCGGCCCCGTCATGACCGAAGCCGAGGTGCTGGCTGCGCGCGACGGCGTGAAGGCGATGCATATCGCGCCCGAAGTCATGGAGTATGTCGTACGTATCGCGGCGGCCACGCGGCAACACGCAGACCTGCGCCTCGGCGCCAGCCCTCGCGGTACTCTGGCACTGGCCCGCGGCGCGCAGGGACTGGCCTATCTGCGCGGCCGGTCCTTCGTCACGCCCGATCTGGTGAAAGCGATGGCGGGCCCGGTGCTCGAGCACCGTCTTGTGCTGCGTCCGCAGGCCGCCGCGCTCGGACGCAGCGCGCGCGACATCCTGCGCGACATACTCGACCAGCTTCCGCCGCCGATCTGATGCTGGCGGGAGCTCGCGTCTGGATGAGATCGCGTCAGCGGCTGTTCGTGCTCGTCCTCCTGACCCTTGTCGCGTACGTGGCGGCGATCAGCCGCGCACAGACACTCCCCTGGGGGCTTGCTTCGCTGCTGCTGGCTACGCTGATTGCGGGCATCGTGTGGCCCCACTGGCTGGTGCGCCGGCTGTCGGTGGTTCGCAGCGGACCGGGCCGTGCGGAGGAAGGAGAGACGATCCGCTTCAACGTCGCAGTGACCAACCACGGCCGCTTGCCGCGCTTCATGATCGAAGTGCACGACCGTCTGCCGGTGCTCGAACCGGGCGACGGCCGGACCGGACTTCGGGCGCTCGGTGTCATGGCCTACCTGCCCGGCCGCCGCACGCGGAGCTTCGAAATGTCTTTCACGTGCGAGAAACGCGGCTTCTATCGGCTGGGGCCGGTCTCTCTGGCGTCAAGCTTTCCGCTTGGCCTGGTCGAGGTGCGCCAGCGTCGGCAGGAGGGCGTGCAGACGCTGACCGTCTATCCGGATCTGTTTCCCATCGTCGATCTTCCGCTTCGCGGAGCGCCGAGTCAGCTGCATCGCGGTGGTTACCTCTTGCCGGAGGGGAGCGGCGCCGCCGAGTTCTCCGGCTTGCGGGAGTATCGCCACGGCGACAATCCGCGCCACATTCATTGGCCAAGCACGGCGCGCAGCGGAGAACTGATGGTCAAGGAGTTCGAGCCGCTCGCCTCGGCCTGCCTCTGTGTGGCGCTTGACCCGTCCGCCGTGGCCAATATCGGTCGCGGCAAGGAGGCGACCTTCGAGTACGCGGTCCGCATTGCCGCCTCGATGGCGCGCTTCGCGTGCGCTCGCAACCTCCGCCTGCGCGTGCTTGGCGAGGCAAGCACGTCCATCGGCATCCCGGTGGGCAGCGGCGAACATCACTACCGGAACGTACTGGACGTGCTTGCAGTCATCGAAGCGGACGGCGAGGTGCCCTACGCTCGGTTGTTGCAGCGTGTCGCCCTGCAGGTGGTGGCGGGCGAGACGGTCGTGGTGTTCCTTTCCGAGCCGGCCGTTCGCTTCGCCGCCACGCTCCAGGCGCTCGCGCAACTGCGTGTCAGGCGCGCCCACCTGATCGCTGTCGTGTTCGATGGCGCCTCGTTCGGCGGTCCGGCGGATGCCGGAAGCAAGCGCGAGGGGGCCTTGCTGGAACTTGGCGCGCATTGCGTCCACGTGCGGCGCGGCGACGATCTGATGAAAGTGTTCAACCCGTGAGTCCGCCGGTCGCTTATCTACCGGCCTATGTCGGCCTGTATGCAGCGCTCGTTCTTGCCGTCGCATGCAACACCTTTCTCGATATCCGCTACGGTGGATTCCTGATCGAGAATCTGCTTTGGGGCGGGTTGTTCGCATGGACGTTGCGCGTCGGCTGGCGCCAGCGGGGCGTGGAGAGCGCCCAAGGGCGCCGCCGACAGAAGGCGGTACTGATCGTCGGTGCGCTGGTGTCGGTGTTCATCCTTTTCCCCATCTGGGGGCAGCGGGCCGGCGTCTATGTACTGGCGATGCTGCAGGCGTCCAATAACTGCGTTACCACGACGCGACGGCGACTCTATCTGGGCCTGCTCGTATCGCTGGTGATGGTGATGTTTGCGGCCACCCACCATCGGGCCGACTGGACCATGCTGTTCTATCTGCTGCCTTACGTCGCTGCGGTCGTATTCACGCTCGTTGCGGAACAGATATCGCGGCGCGCTCAGGACCTTGCCGACTTCGGAGCGGTCCGTGCGCGGGTCGGCGGTCAGAGCGCCGCGATCGCGTCTGCGACCGCGGCGATCCTCGCCATCGCTGCGCTGGTCTATGCGATCACGCCACAGATCAGCCTGCCTTACCTGACTTGGCGTTACGGTCAGCCGACCGATCTCGGCTACGTCGGAGGTGTCGATCCGGGGCAGAGCGGAACTGCTCCGGGCGGGGCTGGGGGCGGCGGTGGCCGTGGGGCGAACGGTGCGCCTGCCGGGGGCGGTCTGCCCTCCGTTGCCGAGATGCGCGATGCCGCGGGCCGCGTCGGCATGCCGCAGTGGCAGTCTTCCGCCATTACGCGGATGGCCGACGTCGCGGAGAGCCTGGAGCGCGTGAGCGCACCGGTCATGCAGTCGCTCGGGCGGCTGTGGCAAGGACTGCTTGACGCGCTGGAGGCGCACTGGCGCGATCTGATGCGGGCCTTGCCGGCGTTGATCGCGCTCGCCCTGCTGGTGGCGGCGATACTGTTGTGGCGGGAATCGCGACCAGGTGTCTGGCTCAGGGTCTGGCTGGACTACGGGCGGTTCGGTCTGTTCGCGATGCACGCGCGGGGTGCAGCCGGGGGACGGCAGTACTTTCGAGCGTTCGAACGTTTGCTGATCCTGCATGACGTCGAGCGGCCCGCTGCGGCGAATACCCGCGAGTACCTCCTGATGCTCGGACAGCGGCATGCACATCTGCGTCGTCAGTTTGCCGAACTGGTGCTGCTGTACGAACAGGTGCGCTATGGCGCCGGCCGGGTCGACGACGCAGTCGTTGCGCGGATGCGCACGCTGTACCGGACCATCTTCTGGAAAGTGGGTGATATCGCCATCTCCGACGATGCGGGCCGGTGAGGGCGGTCGTATCGGCGCCGGCTTGCGCGGTCCCTTCGAATGGACAAAGACGATATGGCCGTGTCGAGGGTGCAGCGCGCCGCTGAGGGGAGGTCGGTCTTCCGGCTGCCGCCGTCCCTTCAGCTGCTCAGCGCCTTGCGGCTGCTTTCGATGTGTTCCTGCATCGCGCGGCGGGCGGCTTCGGTGTCGTGCGCCTGCAGCGCGGCGAGCAGCACGCGGTGCTCTTCCAGCGAGGCGACCAGCCGGCCTTCGAGGTAGAGCGAGTCGTGCCGCTGCAGCTTCAGCACCGCGCGCAGCTCGTCGATCATCTGCGCCATGCGGCGGTTGCCGGCGATGTGGTGGATGAGCAGGTGGAAGCGCTGGTTGGCGTCGAAGAAGCGGTCGATGTCGCGCGCCGCGGCGCTGTCTTCCAGCGCCTGGTGCAGCGCGGCCAGTTCGGCCAGGTCGGCGTCGGACGCGCGACGGGCGGCGCCGGCGGCGCATTCGCCTTCGAGCAGCGCCATGATCGGGTAGATCTCTTCCAGGTCGCCGCCGCTGATCTGCGCGACGTAGCAGCCGCGGCGCGGCTTCAGCACCACCATGCCTTCGGTCGCCAGCACCTTCAGCGCCTCGCGCAGCGGCGTCCGCGAAATGCCGTACTGGGTGGCGAGCGCCTGTTCGTCTATCCACTCGCCGGGCGCCATCGCGTGGCTCTGGATCAGCCGGCGCAGGCGGTCGGCGACCTCTATATATAGAGCGCGCGGAGCGATGGCTTCGGCGGAGGGATTCAGGGTTTCGCTGTTCATGTGTGTGTTTCGAGCTTAGCGCGGATGAGGGGCGAAAAGCCGTGTGCAGCCAGACGGCCAGCATCATGACTGGTCGTGTTTTCTGCAACGCAACATCCGCTTGCATTCATAATTATGGATAAAGTATTCTCCGTTGCGCGCTGAGTCAAGCCGGTATCCGACCGATGCCGTGCCGGCAGCGCCGACCCGCAATCCGCAAGGACAGAACCATGGCCGACACCACGGGCAGCGCCCACCCCGATTACGCAGCGTGGCTGAAGGCTGCCGCCAAATCCGCGCCCGGCGGCGACCCCGCCAATCTGGACTGGAAGACGCCGGAAGGGCTGACGGTGAAGGCGCTGTACACCCGCGCCGACGTCGAAGGACTGCCCAGCGCCGACACGCTGCCGGGCTTCGCGCCCTTCGTGCGCGGTCCGCAGGCCACGATGTACGCGGCGCGGCCCTGGACCATCCGCCAGTACGCCGGCTTCTCGACCGCCGAAGAATCGAACAACTTCTACCGCAAGGCGCTGGCCGCCGGCGCCCAGGGCGTGTCGGTGGCCTTCGACCTCGCCACGCACCGCGGCTACGACTCGGACAACCCCCGCGTGGTGGGCGACGTCGGCAAGGCCGGCGTGGCGATCGACAGCGTGGAAGACATGAAGCGCCTGTTCGACGGCATTCCGCTGGACAGGATCAGCGTGTCGATGACGATGAACGGCGCCGTGCTGCCGGTGCTGGCCGGCTTCATCGTCGCCGGCGAGGAACAGGGCGTGCCGCAGGCCCAGCTGTCGGGCACGATCCAGAACGACATCCTCAAAGAATTCATGGTGCGGAACACCTACATCTATCCGCCCCAGCCGTCGATGCGCATCGTCGCCGACATCATCGAATACACCGCGCGCAACATGCCGCGCTTCAACTCGATCTCGATCTCCGGCTACCACATGCAGGAAGCGGGCGCGACCCAGGGCCTGGAACTGGCGCTGACGCTGGCCGACGGCATGGAATACGTACGCACCGCGATGGCGCGCGGCATGGACGTCGACGATTTCGCCGGGCGACTGAGTTTCTTCTTCGCCATCGGCATGAACTTCTATCTGGAAGTGGCCAAGCTCCGTGCGGCACGACTGCTGTGGAGCCGCATCATGGACGGCTTCGGCGCCAAGAGCGCCAAGTCGAAGATGCTGCGCACCCACTGCCAGACCTCGGGCTGGTCGCTGACCGAACAGGACCCGTACAACAACGTCGTGCGCACCACGGTCGAGGCAATGGCCGCGGTGTTCGGCGGCACGCAGTCGCTGCACACCAACAGCTTCGACGAGGCGATCGCGCTGCCGACCGAGTTCTCGGCGCGCATCGCGCGCAACACCCAGCTCATCCTGCAGGAAGAGACGCATATCACCAATGTGATCGACCCGTGGGCCGGCAGCTACATGATGGAAAAGCTGACCCAGGACATGGCCGACCACGCCTGGGCCATCATCGAGGAAGTGGAACAGATGGGCGGCATGACCAAGGCGGTCGAATCCGGCTGGGCCAAGCTGCAGGTGGAGAAGTGCGCGACCGAGAAACAGGCGCGCATCGACTCCGGCCGCGACGTCATCGTCGGCGTGAACAAGTACAGGCTGGACAAGGAAGACGCACTCGACGTGCTGGTGATCGACAATGTCGCGGTGCGCGAGTCGCAGGTGGCGCAACTGGCGCGCATCCGCGCCAGCCGCGACGCGGCGGCGGTGAATGCCGCGCTGGCGGCACTGACCGCCGCCGCCGAATCCGGCCAGGGCAATCTGCTCGAACTGTCGGTCGCCGCGATGCGCGCGCGCGCCACGGTGGGCGAGGTGTCGGATGCGCTGGAAAAGGTGTGGGGCCGTCACCGCGCGAGCACGCAGGCGGTGAGCGGCGTGTATCAGTCCGTGGTGGCCGATGACGAAGGATGGGGCGCGATGAAGGAGGAGGTCAGCCAGTTTGCCGAAGAGCAGGGCCGTCGCCCGCGCATCTTGATCGCCAAGTTGGGCCAGGACGGTCATGACCGCGGCGCCAAGGTGATCGCCACCGCCTTTGCCGACCTCGGCTTCGACGTGGACATCGCGCCGCTGTTCCAGACGCCGGAAGAGGCGGCGCGGCAGGCGATCGAAAACGACGTGCATGCGGTCGGCGTATCGACGCTGGCGGCCGGTCACAAGACGCTGGTGCCGCAGCTGATCGCCGCCCTCCGTGCCCAGGGCGCGGACGACATCGTGGTGGTGGTCGGCGGCGTCATTCCGGCGCAGGACTACGACGAACTGTACGGCCACGGCGTGTCCTGCGTGTTCGGCCCCGGCACGCCGATTCCGAAGGCCGCGAAGGACACGCTGGACGCGATCCGGGCGAAGGTCGCGTGATCGACGCGTCCGATCAGTCCTTGATCGATGGCGTTCTGGCCGGCCAGCGCCGCGCGCTGGCCAAGACCATCACGCTGATCGAATCGACGCGCGACGACCATCAGCTGCGCGCAGGCGAAGTACTGCGCGCGCTGCTGCCCCGCACCGGGCGTTCGATCCGCGTCGGCATTTCCGGCGTGCCCGGCGTCGGCAAATCCACCTTCATCGAAGCGCTCGGTCTGGCGCTGATCGCGCGCGGCCACAAGGTGGCGGTGCTGGCGATCGACCCGTCGTCAACGGTCACCGGCGGTTCCATTCTCGGCGACAAGACTCGCATGGAGCACCTGTCGCAGAGTCTGGACGCCTTCATCCGTCCGTCACCGTCGGCCGGCAGTCTGGGCGGCGTGGCGGCACGCACGCGCGAAGCCATGCTGGTGTGCGAAGCGGCCGGCTTCGACGTGGTGATCGTTGAAACGGTCGGTGTCGGCCAGTCGGAAACCGCGGTCGCCGGCATGACCGACGTGTTCGTGCTGCTGCAGCTGCCGAATGCGGGCGACGACCTGCAGGCGATCAAGAAGGGCATCGTCGAACTGGCCGATGTGGTCGTGTTCAACAAGGCCGACCTCGACGAAACCGCGGCCGAGCGCGCGATGCAGCAGATGAAGGGTGCATTGCACCTGCTCCGTGCGGCCTCACCCGACTGGACGGTGCCGGTGCTCAAGGTGTCGGCGGTGAAGCACGCCGGGCTGGACGACTTCTGGTCGGCCATCCTGCGCTACCGCGATGCCATGCAGGCCTGCGGCGCCTGGGAGGCGCGGCGCAGCCGGCAGGCGCTGGACTGGATGTGGGCGCTGGTCGACCAGGGCCTGCGCCATCGTTTCGAACATCACGCGGCGGTGCGCGCCGCGCTGCCGGACATCCGCGCGGCGGTCGCCGCCGGCACCCTGCCAGCTTCGGCGGCCGCGCTGCGCCTGCTGCAGGCAATGGACTGAATTCACGGAGGACTGACGATGCAAGACATCATCCGCAAGCTCGACGCCAAGCGCGAGCAGGCCCGGCTCGGCGGCGGCCAGCGTCGCATCGACGCGCAGCACGCCCGCGGCAAGCTGACCGCGCGCGAGCGCATCGAGGTGCTGCTCGACGAAGGCAGCTTCGAGGAGTGGGACATGTTCAAGGAGCACCGCTGCACCGACTTCGGCATGGCCGACGATTCGGTGCCGGGCGACGGCGTGGTGACCGGCTACGGCACCATCAACGGCCGGCTGGTGTTCGTGTTCTCGCAGGACTTCACCGTGTTCGGCGGATCGCTGTCCGAGTCGCACGCAGAGAAGATCTGCAAGGTGATGGACCAGGCGATGAAGGTGGGCGCACCGGTGATCGGCCTCAACGATTCAGGCGGCGCGCGCATCCAGGAGGGTGTGGCGTCGCTCGGCGGCTATGCCGAGGTGTTCCAGCGCAATGTGATGGCCTCCGGCGTCATTCCGCAGATTTCGCTGGTGATGGGCCCCTGCGCCGGCGGCGCGGTGTACTCGCCGTCGATGACCGACTTCATCTTCATGGTGCGCGATTCGAGCTATATGTTCGTGACCGGCCCGGAAGTGGTGAAGACAGTGACGCACGAGGAAGTCACTGCCGAGGACCTCGGTGGCGCCACCACGCACACCACCAAGTCCGGCGTGGCCGACCTCGCCTTCGAGAACGACGTCGATGCGCTGATGTACACCCGCCGCCTGTTCAACTACCTGCCGCTGTCCAACCGCGAGAAGCCGCCGGTGCGCCCGAGCACCGACCCGACCGATCGCCTCGACCCCAGCCTCGACACGCTGGTGCCGGCCAACGCGAACCAGCCCTACGACATGAAGGAGCTGATCCTGAAGATCGTCGACGACGGCGACTTCTTCGAAATCCAGCCTGACTACGCGAAAAACATCGTCGTCGGCTTCGCCCGCATGGAAGGCAGCACGGTCGGCATCGTCGCCAACCAGCCGCTGGTGCTGGCCGGCTGTCTGGACATCAAGAGCTCGATCAAGGCGGCGCGCTTCGTGCGTTTCTGCGATGCCTTCAACATTCCGGTCATCACGCTGGTCGACGTGCCGGGTTTCATGCCGGGCACCGCGCAGGAGTACGGCGGCATCATCAAGCACGGCGCCAAGCTGCTCTACGCCTACGCCGAGTGCACCGTGCCCAAGGTGACGGTGATCACGCGCAAGGCCTATGGCGGCGCCTACGACGTGATGAGTTCCAAGCATCTGCGCGGCGATGTGAACTTCGCCTGGCCGAGCGCGGAAATCGCGGTGATGGGGCCGAAGGGCGCAGTGGAAATCATCTTCCGCGAAGAGAAGAACGACCCGGCCAAGATCACCGCGCGTGAAGCCGAGTACCGCGAGAAGTTCGCCAACCCCTTCATCGCCGGCAAGCGCGGCTTCATCGACGACGTGATCATGCCGAGCGAAACGCGCAAGCGCATCTGCCGCTCGCTGGCCATGCTGCGCGACAAGCAGATCGAGAACCCGTGGCGCAAGCACGGCAACATTCCGCTGTGATGGTGCGAGAGGAAGGTTGAACATGATTACGAAAATGTTGGGCGCACAAGTCGCCGCGGAGACCTCCCATGTTTGAAAAGATCCTGATCGCGAACCGCGGCGAGATCGCCTGCCGCGTCATCCGCACCGCGCGTCGCATGGGCATCGCCACCGTCGCTGTGTATTCCGAGGCGGACGCCAATGCGTTGCACGTCGAACTGGCAGACGAAGCCGTCTGCATCGGCCCGGCGCCGGCGCGCGAGTCCTATCTGGTCGCCGACAAGATCATCGCCGCCTGCAAGGCGACCGGCGCCCAGGCGGTACATCCGGGCTACGGCTTCCTGTCGGAGAACGAGTCCTTCTGCGAGGCGCTGGAGCGCGAAGGCATCGTGTTCATCGGCCCGAAGACGCACGCCATCGCCGCGATGGGCGACAAGATCGCGTCGAAGAAGCTGGCCAAGGAAGCGGGCGTGAACACCATTCCGGGCTGGAACGATCCGATCGAAAGCCCGGAGCGCGCGGTCGAGATCGCGCGCGGCATCGGCTACCCAGTCATGATCAAGGCCAGCGCAGGCGGCGGCGGCAAGGGCCTGCGCGTGGCGTTCAACGACGCCGAGGCGCACGAGGGCTTCGCGTCGTGCGTCAACGAGGCGAAGAACGCCTTCAACGACGATCGCGTGTTCATCGAGAAATTCGTCGAGGAGCCGCGCCACATCGAAATCCAGGTGCTGGGCGACGCCTTCGGCAAGGTGGTCTACCTGAACGAGCGCGAGTGCTCGATCCAGCGCCGCCACCAGAAGGTGATCGAGGAGGCGCCGTCGCCCTTCATCGACGCCGATACCCGGCGCGCGATGGGCGAGCAGGCGGTGAAGCTGGCGAAGGCGGTGCATTACCAGTCGGCCGGTACGGTCGAATTCGTGGTCGGTCGCGACAAGTCCTTCTACTTCCTCGAAATGAACACCCGGCTGCAGGTCGAGCACCCGGTGACCGAACTGATCACCGGCCTCGACCTGGTCGAACAGATGATCCGCGTCGCCGCCGGCGAGCCGCTCACCTTCGATCAGGCCGACGTGAAGCTGGATGGCTGGGCGATGGAGGCGCGCATCTGCGCCGAAGACCCGGCGCGCGGTTTCCTGCCCTCGGTCGGCCGGCTGGTGAAGTACCGGCCGCCGGTGCAAACCGATGCTGTGCGCGTCGACACCGGCGTCTATGAAGGCGGCGAAGTGTCGATGCACTACGACTCGATGATCGCCAAGCTGATCTGCCACGGCCGCACCCGCGACGAGGCGATCGCCCGCCTGCGCGACGCGCTCGACGATTTCGTCATCCGCGGTCCGAATCACAACATCGCTTTCGTATCGTCGGTGCTGGGCCATGAACGCTTCGCGGCCGGCCGCTTCACCACCGCCTTCATCGCCGAGGAATACCCGCAGGGCTTCGATCCCGCGGCCGCCGAGTTCGAGGACGCGCCGCTGTTGCTGGCGGTGGCGGCCAGCGTGCACCAGCGTTACAACGAGCGCGCCTCGCGCATCGTCGGCCAGATGCCGGGCCACGAGTTCCGCATCAAGCCGGAAGCGGTGGTGCGCCTGCGCG